>CAUVJL010000012.1:0-38270 GCA_963552075.1 uncultured Neisseria sp. | reverse complement strand
CCTAAATGTCTTGATGGGAATTTAGGGGATTTTGGGGAATTTTGCAAAGGTCTCAGTGGATTAAATTTAAATCAGGACAAGGCGACGAAGCCGCAGACAGTACAGATAGTACGGAACCGATTCACTTGGTGCTTCAGCACCTTAGAGAATCGTTCTCTTTGAGCTAAGGCGAGGCAACGCCGTAATGGTTTAAAGTTAATCCACTATAATACCGCCGCCCGCCCTTCCCATACGGAACAACGCTATAAACTGTAAAGATGGCACAGCGGGACAAAACAAGCCTGTATACTGCATTTTCACACATATATTCCCCACAACACACAAGGAGACAAGAGATATGGGTTGGATCAGCACCATCATTATTGGATTTGTAATCGGCGTATTGGCAAAATTCCTGCACCCGGGCAAAGAAAACTTAGGCTTCATCATGACCACCCTGCTAGGCATAGGCGGTTCCGCGTTGGCCGGTTTTGTCGGACAACAAGTGGGCTGGTATCGCGTCGGCGAACCGGCGGGATGGATTGCCTCCACCGTATTTGCCGTCATTATTTTAGCTATTTATACGCGCCAGATTAAAAGCCGTTAAACCTCATAATAAGTGATAAACTTTGATATCGTAGCTCAACGATTCAAATACAGACAGGCTGTTTATTAAGGAATGCCTCATCTGCCGATGCAAGGCGGCAAGCCGCAGACGACGCCCGCAAGCCAACCTTGTAGCAGTACATGCAGATTCCTTTCTATTCAGCCTGTTTTATGCAGATACCACATGAAACGACTCTTACCTTATCTAAAATCCCTTATCCAAGCCCTCCTCCTCTTTATTCTGATTTCCGTAGCCGTTGACTGGTGGCGCAAACCCAATCAACCGATGCAAGCCTCATCAGAATCCCTCCGTGTTATCAATGGAAGCAGCACTTCGATCGAAACACTCAGCAAAGAACGTGTTGCCGTTGTCTATTTTTGGGGAACATGGTGCCATATCTGTTCATACACATCCCCGACAATTGACCGCTTACATCAAAACGGTATTCCTACGCTCGGTGTCGCCGTACATTCCGGCTCCGATACAGAGATTCAATCCTATATGAAGGAACATCAACTGCAATTCCCGACAGTTAACGATTCAGACGACCAATTGGCAGCCAACTGGAAAATTGCCGTCACACCAACCATCATTTTGATTAAAAACGGAAAAATGATACATCACACCTCAGGATTGAGCAGCTATTGGGGATTGCGCAGCAGAATCTGGCTGATGAACCTCTTCTACTGACTAAACCCCTATGCACCTGAAAGACAGTGCGAAAGAGCGCATCGACGCGCTGGCTCAGATTTTCTGCAAACGGGCGGAGGCGGACAAATTGAAAGCGGAAATCAACGCTTCGTTTGAAGCGGCCAAGGCCGCCGCCCTGGGCAAGGGGCTGGTGATTCTGGTCAACGGCGGCAAGATGTCCGCCTTTGGCACCGGCTCGCACCTGGGCGGCTGGCTTCACCAAGACATCGGCGTACCTGTCGCCGACTCCTCCATCAAGGAAAAAGGCAACCACGGTCAGCCCGTTACGTTCGAATACATTAAAAAAACCAATCCCGACTGGTTGTTTGTACTGGACCGTTCTGCCGCCATCGGCGAGGAAGGCAAGGCGGCCAAAGACGTTTTGGACAATCCGCTGGTGGCCGAAACGACGGCTTGGAAAAAGGGACAGGTGGTCTACCTGCCGCCGGAAACCTACCTTGCCGCAAGCGGCGCCCAGGAATTGCTGAATGCGTCCAAACAGGTAACGGAAGCGTTTAACGCCGCCAAATAAACCGATAGCGCGGAATCTGGTAAGGCAGGCAGTGGGATTTCAGACGGCCTGTGCGCCGCAACGGCAGTCTTGTCCCTTTTCCGCCGCTCGGAAAGAGTAAATTACCGAATATGGCCGTTACTATTTTTTAGATATTTCACTATACTGTTTCAGACGGCCCCGTCCTGCTTTTGAGGCCGTCTGAAAATGTTTTTCACACTGGAGAAACCGCTCATGAAACTCTACCGCTACCTCACCGGACCGGATGACGCCTCGTTCTGCCGCCGCGTTACCGAAGCACTGCAAAACGGCTGGGAGCTGTACGGCAACCCCACCCTCACGTTCGACGGCGAACACATTATCTGCGGGCAGGCCGTCGTCAAGGAAAGCGACGGCGGCTACGACCCGGAAAAACCGCTGTCGGAATACTGACCGGACGCGCCGCCGGTTTTCGTTTTTGTTTTTCAGACGGCCCCGATGACCGTTTGAGGCCGTCTGAAACCCGTCCCCACCGAACCTATGTCTCCGAAATCTTCTTATTTCAACCTGTCGAACCTGCTGGCGCTGGCGGTACTCTTTATCGTCAGCCTCTCCGTCGGCGTTGCCGATTTCAGCTGGCAGCACGTCCTCTCGCTTAAAATCCTTAAAATATAAAGAACTCAAACACCATACGGCATATCCATCGCTTCAAAATATATTCGTTTTTTAAAGAAATGAATTATCCCAAAAATCCGTACTTAATGATTTTGTTGAGATTGCGCAGAAAATAGACTAAGATAGGATTATAAGAAAACTTGGGAACATTATTATCAAAACAAACTGTTTAGCGTATTCCCAACATACCCAAACAATGATGCTTTTGTTCCCATATATCCTTGCCGCTTCAATAGCGGCTTATAATGAAAAAACGCTTTTTGCATACCCGCCTCGCGCTTCAACGGTTTGATTTTTGATAACAATGGAGACTTATAATGCCCAACCAATCTAAACATGCATCTATCAATATTGGACTGATTCAAGCCCGAGAAGCGTTGATGACACAATTCCGCCCTATTTTGAACCAAGCCAATATTACCGACCAGCAATGGCGTATCATCCGCCTTCTAGCGGAAAACGGCACATTAGACTTCCAAGATCTCGCCAACCAAGCCTGCATCTTACGTCCCAGCCTGACCGGCATCCTGACCCGACTGGAAAAAGCAGGCTTGGCGGTACGCCTGAAACCCTCTAACGACCAGCGTCGCGTTTACCTGAAGCTGACCCAAGAAGGCGAAAAACTGTACGAAACCATAGGCGCACAAGTGGATGAACGCTATGACGCCATCGAAAAAATCTTATCCAAAGAAAAAATGCTCGAATTGAAAGAGCTTTTGCGCCAGCTCGCGCAAATTGAGCAGGCACTAAAATAAAAGAAACTGAATGACAGATTCCGCACACACACTCAAGAGTCCATTCCGCGATGCTATGGCATCCTGTGCCGCAGGCGTCCATGTTATTACCACAGACGGACAGTCCGGACGTTACGGCATTACCATGACAGCCGTAGCGCCGATTACCGACGAGCCGCCTACCGTTATGTTATGTATCAACCGGCAGGCAGGCATCATTCCCATATTGCAGGTAAACCGAAACCTCTGTATCAACACCCTGTCAGAAAATCAGCAAGACGTCGCCGAACACTTCGCAGGACTCACCAACCTTTCCCCCGAAGAACGCTTCGAATACCACATTTGGCATAGAGGGCAAACCGGCCAACTCGAAGTTGAAGGCGCACTGACCCATTTACACGGCCACATTATCGATCAACACGAAATCGGCACACATTTCATCTTTTATGTCCGCATCGATGAAATCACCACTACCCACACCGACAACCCGGCACTACTGTATTTCCGCCGACAATTCAAATCATTGGCCTAAACACAAGGTCGTCTGAAAACCCATCTTCGCTTTCAGACGACCTATTGATTCCGTATCCCCTCATCAACGACCAATCACTACACCGATAACCAAAGTATCATTCCCTTTGAATCCTGACGGCACAACACTGTATACTTTCACATCAAATGACTATAGTGGATTAACTTTAAATCAGGACAAGGCGACGAAGCCGCAGACAGTACAAATAGTAAGGAACCGATTCACTTGGTGCTTCAGCACCTTAGAGAATCGTTCTCTTTGAGCTAAGGCGAGGCAACGCCGTACTGGTTTAAAGTTAATCCACTATATAATCCCATCCCAAACAAGGACAGCCATGAAAGCAATGATACTGGCAGCAGGACGCGGAGAAAGGATGCGCCCCCTGACCGACCACACACCCAAACCACTTCTAAAAGTCGGCAGCGAACCACTCATCGGCTGGCATATACGTCGTCTGAAAAATGCAGGTTTCACCGAAATCGTCATCAATCACGCATGGCTAGGCGAACAAATCGAAGCCACACTTGGTAACGGCGCACAATACGGAGTCAGCATAGCCTACTCTCCCGAATCGACAGGCGGACTGGAGACCGCCGGCGGAATCGCCACCGCCCTACCCTTACTGGGCGACGCCCCTTTCCTTGTCATCAACGGAGATGTTTTGACCGATATCGACTTCAACGCCGCCCGACAGGCTGCCGCATCCCTACAAACATCCAACCTATTGGCACATATTTGGTTGGTTCCCAATCCCCCGCACAATCCGGAGGGCGATTTTTCCATTTCCCCCGATGGACAGGTACACTCCAATAAAACCGAAGGAATCGCACTAACCTTCAGCGGCATAGGCATATACCACCCCGACCTTTTCCAAAATACACCGCCCAACCAAATCGCCAAACTCGCGCCTCTATTGCGGGAAGCCATGAACCAACACCGCGTTACCGGCGAGCAACACAATGGATTATGGCTGGATGTCGGCACTACAGAACGACTCAAAATAGCAAATGAACTTGCTGCAAATTGGGATTAACATTCACCACTCAGCTCATTCATATTCATTAAAACATAATATAAAGTTCAGAAATATAATTACATAAAATATCATGACCAACCTGATAATTCATTGTATAAAAACTCTATATTTTTAATAATATTTAAATTAATTTTGATGACTTTAGATACAGTTTTTATTGTAAGAAAATTTATTACAGCACTCACGTATTTTTCCTGAAATATGGATCCGTATCTTTCATTCCATACCTACCGTATTTCCTGTATTTAACACACCAAACATGAATCATCCTTCATTCAATTATCGTTCCCTATCAACCAGAGATACGCCATGAATATCGCAGCCATTCAAACTGCACTGGAAGCAGTAAAAATCCCCGGCACCGAGCGCACGCTCGGCAGTGAAAAAGCCGTCCAACTGTTGGAAGAACTCTCCGACGGCCTCCATATCGGACTGAAATTCGGATTCCCCGTCGGCCACATCGCCGCCGACATCGCCAACAGCCTGCAAGAAGCCGTCATCGGCATCACGGGCGACGCGCATATCCACCTCAGCATCGACACGGAAATCACAACGCACAAAGTACAGCCCGGCGTTGCCACCATCAAAGGCGTCAAAAACATTATCGCCGTTGCATCCGGCAAAGGCGGTGTCGGCAAATCCACCACCACCGCCAATCTTGCCACCGCCATGGCACGTATGGGCGCGCGAGTGGGCGTACTGGATGCCGACCTCTACGGTCCGAGCCAGCCGACCATGTTGGGCGTGCAAGACCACAAACCTGACCAACAAAACAAAAAACTGATTCCCGTCAAAGCCGACAGCGGCATCCAAGTGATGTCCATCGGCTTTCTGGTCGATACCGACCAAGCCGTCGTTTGGCGCGGCCCGATGGTCAGCCAAGCCTTGCAGCAGTTGATGTTCCAAAGCGAGTGGGATGAAGTGGACTACCTCTTCATCGACCTGCCGCCGGGTACAGGCGATATCCAGCTCACCCTGTCGCAGAAAATCCCTGTAACCGGTTCGGTCGTCGTTACCACGCCGCAAGACATTGCCCTGATTGACGCGCGCAAAGCAGTCGATATGTTCCACAAAGTCAATATTCCGATTTTCGGCGTCCTGGAAAACATGTCGGTACATATCTGCTCCAACTGCGGCCACGCTGAAGCTATTTTCGGTTCTGAAGGCGGCAAAAACCTGGCAGGTCGTCTGAATGTCCCGCTGCTCGGACAGCTTCCGTTAAGCCTGCCCGTACGCGAAGCAATGGATGGCGGCGCGGCGAAACAGTTGTTTGACGAACATCCCGCTATTGCCAAAATTTATACCGACGCAGCCTTTCAAATCGCCCTGACCATTGCAGACAAAGGCAAAGATTTCAGCAGCCGCTTCCCGAAAATCGTGATTGAATGATACAACCACAAACCAATAAAGCCCGATTGCAATAATCGGGCTTTATTTTTGACTAAAAGGTCGTCTGAAAACTCGGATTGTCTTTACAAATCTCAGCTTATTCCAATATATACCATCCAAACAAAAACACCTCTTATCCACGCCATGGCACAAGTATCGAAAATACAACACAAATCTATGGAATAATTAACAGAGAGACAAAAAAGAAAAATATCATTTCCAGTGGAAAAAATATATCTTCATATAAAATTTCCTACCATATTAAATATATAAAATGCAACGCTTGATTTCAACAATGACCAAACCGAACAAATAAGATATTTTTAATTAACTGAAAAGCAAAAAACGCAATTTAAAACCAAAATAAATCAAAAAACATAAATATATTATATGTGTTATTATTTTTTTTGTTATATATTACATATAGATAATGAGGAAATCGATTGTTTTTTTATAATGAAGTTAATATTTGATAAAAAAAAATAATAAATACAAAATAAGGAACTTCATATAATGGTGATCACGTACGAAGTAGTAAATCGTGCTTCGAACCATTTGTTTTCTGAATCAATTTTATTTTTTAGAAATAAAATTTTATGTATTTTACTACTGCTCGATGACCAGTGGTATGCATATTAGATAAACGGCATATATTTGTCAATTAAAATATGCAAAATATATAGATTCATCCATATTATTATTTATGTGTTTTTATCAGGGAGATAATTATGAAACACAAAACACACATGAATCGTTTTACCGCGCTCAACAAAACAGTGGCTTTGTCATTGGCAGCCGCAGGTCTTGTTTCTGCTTCACCTGCATTTGCAGCAGCGCTGACAAATGCTTCATATGTAAGCATTAACGATAACAACGAACCCGTCCGCGGCAACTATGACAGCAAGGGCGCAACTGGCCGTTACGGCGTGGCTGTTGGCATTCAAGCTAGCGCAAAAAGCCACAGCACTGTTGCAATTGGTACTGAAACCACTGCTGAACATGAATCTGCTACTGCAGTTGGCACACTCTCCAAAGCTGAAGGCACTGCCGCTGCAGCTTTCGGTCAAGGTGCCAGTGCAACTGCTAATGCAGCTACCGCTATCGGTCGCCAAGCTGCCGCAAAAGGCAACAGCAGCACTGCAGTAGGTTCTTCCTCTGTCGCTGAAGGCCTGTCTTCTACCGCATTTGGCTCCGGCTCTAATGCTACAGCTCCTGCCTCCACCGCTGTCGGACAAGGTACTCAAGCAACCGGCGCTTACACCGTTGCAGTAGGTCAAAAAGCTCAAGCCAGCGGTACTTCTGCGGCTGCAGTAGGTTCTTCTTCCGTCGCCAGCGGCAACTACTCTGTTGCAACAGGTCCTGCTTCCCAAGCTACTGGAAACGCCAGCGTCGCTTCTGGTCTGCAGGCCCAAGCTAAAGGCGGCTCTTCTGTCGCTATCGGTCGCGGAGCGATTGCAAGTGATGAATACTCTGTTGCTTTAGGCGCAAATTCTACTACTTCTGCTGCAGTAGGCACTAACAGCGCTACTGTAAACGGCGTAACTTACAGTGGTTTTGCCGGTACTAATCCTACATCTACAGTAAGTGTAGGCTCAGCAGGTAACGAACGTACAATCACCAATGTTGCAGCCGGCCGTATCACACCTACCAGCACAGATGCCATCAACGGCAGCCAACTGTACCAAGTAGCCGCACAAACAAACGGCAACACCATCGTTATCAATAACCTCCAAGACCGTATCAACGATATGAACAAAGACCTGCGTGCAGGTATCGCTGGTGCTACTGCAATCGGCTTCCTGCAACGTCCGAACGAAGCAGGTAAAAGTATCGTTTCTGCAGCTGTAGGTGGCTATCGTGGTCAACAAGCAATTGCTGTTGGTTATGCACATAATTCCGATAACAACAAATGGTCTATCAAAACCGGCGTAAGCGTGAACACCCGCAAAGATGTCAACTGGGGCGGAAGCGTCGGCTACCAATGGTAAGACCTAGAGAGGATGGTTTAAAATCATCTCCATCTATCAAAGATTTGATATAAAAGGAAAAAACATGAAATTATCGAAATTTGTATTGCCTGCGATTGCAGCACTCTCCTTGGCAGCCTGTGGTAATCTGAGCAAAGTTAGCAAAGAAGGCACTACTGACAATCCCGTATGGCCTGATGCAGCAAAAACCACCCTGCGTCACGATGGTACTCAACATGGTTCTTGGCCAAACTGGGATAATGTCCGTCAAATTGAAGCCGGCATGAATAAAGACCAAATCTATGAACTGATTGGACGTCCTCACTTCCAAGAAGGTCTTTATGGCGTGCGCGAGTGGGACTACTTGTTCAACTACCGTGAAAATGGCGAACACAAAACTTGCCAATTCAAAATTCTGTTTGATAAAGACAAAAATGCCCAATCATTCTATTGGATGCCTGAAGGCTGCGGTCCGAAAAAAGCAGAACCTCAAGTTGTTCGTGAAGTCATTATTCGCGAAGTTGCACCTGCTCCCGCACAAACTCGTATTCGCCAATAAATTATCGACTAATGAACTGAGTCCCTATTTTTAATTGACTTAATTTACTGAAATAGTCGCTCATATCAAATCAAAGCCGGATCATGTACTCAAACATGATTCGGCTTTTCGCATTTTTAGTTTTCAGACGACCTACATGTGGTCTATCCCCACCATACTGTCTCTTAAATACCACCAAATTATCCCGCTAGAAACAGCATCCAAAGCAATCACTCCAAGAGAGTCTCATACAAAGTTCCGCCGAGAAGTGTTGCAACTGTATTGTTTGCCTTATAATAGCGACTCCTTAAAAATTTCCAAACCACCCTCCCTATAATATTCTACATAAATAAGGGATTGCACATACCATCGGAATATCATATTATTCCTTAACAATAAATAAAAACACTTAAAATAAAATTTCCTTTTAATACAGTTGAATACAAAATATCAAATAACCAATGGGGGTCTCCTTTTTGTAAGATATTTCATCAGCATGATGCCTAAAAATATTTACTGTATAAAAGGTTATACAAGAAATGGATAATTGAATAATGAGTATCGGACTATTACGCGTACTGCTTCAAAGCCAGACCATTACAAATGCACAAGCTGAACATTACGGCAATGCCTTGAAATCAGGGAAAGAAATCTTACCCATGCTTTTTGCGGACGGCATCATCTCTCCTAGAAGTTTAGGAGAATTAGTTGCACGTGTATTCAGCTACCCCTTATTGGATTTGCATCATTATCCTCGCAGCAATGTCATAACTGATGTTTTAAGCGAAGAACAGATGGTTCAAAATCGATGCATACCCATATTTCGTCGCGGCCGTAAAGTTTATCTGGCCGTATCAGACCCGACACAAATCCAAAACTTCCAAAAAATCACTTTTTCTTCAGGTGTGACGATAGATTTAGTTGTCGTACCTGACGACCAGTTAAGCTCTCTTTTAGAATGGTTAGGACAACGTTCTACCACTATCTTAAAAGAAATTAGTGAAGAACAAGAAGCTGCCCAGCCCTCTCAGGCGCTTTATATTGACAACGAAGAGGCTGAAGATGGGCCTATTCCACGCTTTATTCACAAAACTTTATCAGATGCACTAAATGCAGGCGCATCCGATATACATTTCGAATTTTATGAACAAATGGCTCGTGTCCGTTTTCGTGTAGATGGACAGCTAAGGGAAGTGGTTCAACCCCCTGTTGCTGTACGCGGACAGCTGGCTTCACGCATCAAAGTAATGGCGCGTTTGGACATTTCGGAAAAACGCGTACCGCAAGATGGTCGTATTCAGATTGCTTTCCATAAACACGGTCGCCCCATTGATTTTCGTGTAAGTACGTTACCTACGCTTTTTGGTGAAAAAGTGGTAATGCGTATTCTGAATTCTGATGCAGCAACTTTAAATATTGACCAACTGGGATTCGAACCCTTCCAAAAAGAAATGCTGCTTGAGGCCATTCATCGGCCTTATGGCATGGTATTGGTAACAGGTCCGACAGGCTCCGGTAAAACCGTATCACTTTATACTTGCTTGAATATTTTAAATACAGAAGACGTCAATATTTCCACTGCAGAAGACCCGGCCGAGATTAATTTACCCGGCATCAACCAAGTCAACGTCAATGACAAACAAGGTTTGACTTTTGCTGCGGCGTTGAAGTCTTTCTTGCGACAAGATCCTGACATTATCATGGTAGGTGAGATTCGGGATTTGGAAACCGCGGATATTGCCATCAAAGCGGCACAAACCGGACATATGGTGTTTTCAACGTTGCATACCAATAACGCGCCTGCGACCCTATCCCGTATGTTGAACATGGGGGTTGCACCATTCAACATTGCCAGTTCCGTCAGCTTAATTATGGCGCAACGACTATTGCGTCGTCTGTGTTCGAGCTGTAAGCGTGAGGTTGAACGTCCTCCAGTTCCCGCATTAAAAAAAGCAGGATTTACAGATGAAGATTTAGCAAAGGATTGGAAACTCTACCGTCCTGTCGGTTGCGATAGTTGTCGTGGTAAAGGCTTTAAAGGCCGTGTCGGTGTCTACGAAGTAATGCCGATTACCGAGGAAATGCAACGTGTCATTATGAATAATGGTACGGAAGTTGATATTATGAACATGGCCTATAAAGAAGGCATGGTCGATTTACGCCGTGCAGGCTTATTAAAAGTTATGCAAGGGTTGACTTCATTAGAAGAAGTTATTGCTCACACTAACGATTAAACCATTGAATCGAAGAAACACGGGGACTTTTGTTTTCTTCATTCTTAAACTTAAACCAAGGGGTAACAAAATGGCTCAAGCAGAGCAAAAAAGAGGCTTATTCGCTCAAAAAAATAAAGGCAAACGTTTTACGTTTGAAGGTAAAAATACCAATACGGATCAATTGGTCCGAGGCGAAGTAGTCGCCAAAGACGAAGAAGAAGCACGTAAAAAGCTCCAACGTCGCGGGATACGCCCTTTACGTATCAGTAAAGTAAAGGCAACTAAAAAGCGTCGTATTACTCAGGAAGACATCACTGTCTTTACCCGTCAACTTGCCACCATGATGAAAGCAGGTCTGCCTTTAATGCAGGCTTTTGAAATTGTCGCACGCGGACACTCCAATCCATCCATGACTGAAATGTTGATGCAAGTCCGTGCAGATGTGGAACAAGGTAGTGCATTAGGTAAATCATTTGCCAAATATCCAAAATATTTCGACCGTTTTTATTGCAATCTGATTGCGGCCGGCGAAGCTGGCGGTGTTTTGGAAAGCCTGTTGGATAAACTTGCTGTATATAAAGAGAAAACGCAAGCCATTAAGAAAAAAGTGAAAACTGCGTTGACGTACCCAATTTCTATTGTTGTTGTTGCAATAGCATTGATTTTTGTGATGATGCGCTGGGTACTGCCTGCATTTAAAGAGGTTTACTCAAATATGGGAGCTGAATTACCAGGCATGACACAAACAGTCATGAATATTTCTGACGTGTTTGTTGAGCATGGTTGGATTATGATTATTGCTGCAATTGGTATCAGTTTTGGTATATATAAACTGCATCAAAAATCTCCTGAATTCCAAAAGCGTGTAGATGCTATGGTTTTACGTATGCCTATTTTTGGGCCCATCATTCGTAAAGCAACTATTGCACGTTGGGCTCGGACGACTTCCACCTTGTTTGCCGCAGGTGTCCCTTTAGTAGAGGTTTTAGATTCGGTAGCCGGCGCAGCTGGTAATATCCTTTACGAAGAAGCAACACAAGATATTCGTGCAAAAGTTACTCAAGGTCTTTCTTTAACTTCGAGCATGCAAAGTACGGATATGTTCCCCAATATGGTCATTCAAATGACCGCTATTGGGGAAGAATCCGGTTCCCTTGATGATATGCTGAATAAAGCTGCAGAGTTTTACGAGGATGAAGTTGATAACTCCGTATCACAATTATCTGCATTGATGGAACCCATTATCATGGTGGTTTTGGGCTCCATTATCGGTACAATCCTCGTGGCGATGTATCTGCCGCTGTTTAACCTCGGTAACGTAGTAGGTTAATATGTTGGAATCTTTGGATACATTAGCGCCATTTGCTATTCCATTATCTGTCGTTGTTGGTTTGTTGATCGGAAGTTTCCTTAATGTCGTCATTTACCGCGTTCCCGTTATGATGGAACGTGGCTGGACTCAGTTTGCGAAAGAGCATTTGCAACTTGAATTAACGGAAGAAGAGCAGCAACCATTCAATTTGATGAAACCGGATTCCCGCTGCCCTAAGTGTCATGCCCCGGTAAAGGCTTGGCAAAATATTCCGATTTTCAGTTATCTGATGCTTGGCGGTAAATGTGGTTCGTGTAAAACACCTATCAGCATCCGTTATCCCTTAATCGAATTATTGACCGGCATATTGTTTGGTGTTGTGGCGTGGCAATATGGCTGGACGATGGCTGCATTTGGCAGTTTGATATTGACTGCAATATTGATTGCATTAACCTTTATCGATGCGGATACTCAATATTTACCCGACAGCCTGACCCTGCCGTTGATATGGTTAGGTTTGCTGTTTAATTTGAATGGCACATTCGTGCCGTTGAAATCCGCCGTTTTAGGTGCAGTTTTCGGCTATATGAGCTTATGGCTGTTGTGTTTTATCTATAAGCTTTTGACTGGAAAAATCGGTATGGGTAACGGCGATTTTAAATTGCTGGCTGCACTAGGTGCATGGCTTGGGGTCGGCATTTTACCTGTATTGGTCTTTATGGCAGCGTTAATTGGTCTGATTGGTGCGATTATCGGACGGGTTGCCAAAGGACAATATTTTGCTTTCGGTCCGAGTTTGGCTATTGCCGGCTGGATTATTTTGGTAGCTAACGAGCCGGTACATCGTGCCGTCACTTGGTGGCTGACCAAATCAGGGTTTTAATATGACTTTATGGATAGGTTTGACGGGTGGTATCGGCAGCGGGAAATCTCAAGCAGCAAAAATCTTTTCTGATTTGGGTGTCCCGCACATTGATGCCGACGCCCTGAGTCGAAACCTGACGGCGGATAACGGTATAGCATTACCGACTATCCGCCGTCTTTTTGGCGACAAGGTTTTTCATACCCAAAACAGTCTGAACCGTGCTGCTTTGAGGGATCTTGTTTTCAGACGACCTCAAGCAAAAAAAGAATTGGAGGAGGTGTTGCTGCCTTTGATTTTAAATGAAATCAAATCGGCAAAAACCCGCTATCCTAGTGCTACATACGGCATCATCGATGTACCTTTGCTGATTGAAAATCCGGAATTTTTAGCGGCTGTCGATAGAGTATTGGTTATCGACGTTTCTGAAGCAACCCAAATTCTTCGCGTTCAGCAAAGAAGCGGTTTGAATACAGAAGAGATCAAGCGCATTATGAACACTCAGGCCAACCGCAAAACGCGGCTGCTCTATGCAGATGATGTCTTAGAAAATGAAGGGACTTTATCTGAATTGACCCAAAAAATTCAGGGACTGCATAGGTTTTATCTGGGATATTCCGGCAACTCGAAATTTGGTACAACATTGCCCTAAAGTGAAATATCTCAAGCAACAGACAAAGCATAAATGATTTGTAAGGAACAAATAATGACTGAAGTAACGACTGTGAAATGTCCGACCTGTCAAAAGCCGGTGATATGGAATGAAGAGAGCAAATACCGGCCTTTTTGCAGTCAACGCTGCCGATTGATTGACTTAGGCGAATGGGCGCAAGAGAAATATACGGTTGCAGCGGAAGAAGATGATAGCTTATCGGATTTATTGAAATCATAAACGATAGAGCATAACTATCTAATAGAACCTGGTTTAACAAACAAAAAATAAAGCCATTTATAGTGGATTAACTTTAAACCAGTACGGCGTTGCCTCGCCTTGCCGTACTATCTGTACTGTCTGCGGCTTCGTCGCCTTGTCCTGATTTAAATTTAATCCACTATACCCCTCCCCTTCCCCCCTTTCCAATAAGATGGAAAACACAAAAGGTCGTCTGAAAACGCCATTCCGTTTTTTACGGAAGCAGCATTTTCAGACGACCTTTTGTTCTTAACGCTTATTTCAGAAGAAACCGCTTCTATTGCGCTTACTTCACAATCTCGACCGGACCGTGATCGTCGCAGTGGTCGCCGTGTTGGTGGTGCAGGCGGCCGTTGACGATGTAGTCGGTGTGATCGCCGTGCGGTACGGCTTCATGGCCGCAACCTTCGCCGTGAACGTGGCCTTTGCAGGTATCGACAGGATGGCAGCCGTCGGGATTGGTTTCATTGACGCTTAAGCTGTGTTCGTCGTAATGGCCGTTGTGTTCGTGGTGCAGGTGGCCGTCGTGCAGATAGTCGGTGTGGTCGCCGTGTTTGATGGCGGTATGGCCGCAACCGGCGCCATGGGTATGGTCGTGATGATCGTGGATTTTGCAAGTCATTTTGATTCCTCGTTATCGGTGGTTAATTCAAACCCTTTAGGTTACGGACTCTATGTTATCCTTTTTTGGCAGTCCGGTAAACAATTTCCTCTTTATTAACATAATGTTACGGTATATCATCATAGGCCTTGAGGGTCGTCTGAACGCGCCATTTCGATATTATGACTCTTGCGGATGTTTCAGACGACCTCCCCATTCGTTATCATTTATAATGTCATTTCTTAGGCGGCTTGGCAGTCCGTGCCAATAATGCGTATAGGTCGTCTGAAAACAATATCAAGATAAATATAGGATTTTTACACTATGTGGGACACAGTACGGCAATGGCTGCATACTCTGCCGGTACGCGAGGAAGTGGTGGAATCGGTGCTGATGGTCATGGCGCTGCTGGTTTTTCGGGGCGTTTTGCTGAAACTGTATCTGCGCCGCCATCCGCATTACAGCATCGAGGAAAAACGCCGCTCTTTGGTACTCAGCCGCAATCTGACGCTGATTTTGACGATTTTCGGGCTGGCGGTAATTTGGGCGACACAAATTCAGACGCTGGCGCTGTCGATGTTTGCCGTAGCGGCGGCGATTGTGGTGGCGACGAAGGAACTGATTATGTGTTTGTCGGGCAGCATCTTGCGCTCGGTAACGAAACAATATTCGGTCGGCGACTATATCGAGGTCAACGGCCTGCGCGGGCGTGTGGTCGATATTAATCTTTTGAACACGTTGATGATGCAGATCGGTCCGAACCCGCTGGTCGGGCAGCTTTCGGGTAAAACGCTGTCGTTTCCCAACAGCCTGCTTTTGAACCATTCCGTCCGCCGCGACAATATTTTGGGCGATTATGTGATTCATACGGTGGAAATTCCCGTGCCGATTCATTTGGATTCGGATGTGATTGTAGGTCGTCTGAAAGCCGTATTGGAGCCTTTGTGCCAACCTTATGTACCCGCCATCCAGCGGCATTTGGAAAACGTGCAGGCGGAGAAGCTGTTCATTACCCCTGCCGCCCAGCCGCGCGTAACCCGCGTGCCGCATGACGACAAGGTATACCTTATCATCGTGCGCTATGCCTCGCCCGTGGCGAAGCGTTTAGAAATCCAGCAGGCGGTGTTGGATGAGTTTTTGCGCGTACAATACCGCCTGCTAAACCCTCAAGCTTAACCCCATAATCTATTAATAATCAGGAAAATACTATGTTGCCCGAATCCGCCCTTACGCAAATGTACCCCGTCATCATGACCCCCAGCCACGACGGGAAATATTTCCACAATTACGTCCTTTCGCTGCTCAACATCGTCAACACCAGCGCGCAAAACGGCTGGCCGCTGCAAGTAATGATGCAGCGTGGCGAGAGCCTGATTACCCGCGCGCGCAATAATTGCGTGGCGACCTTTTTGGAAAACCAAGAATGGACGCACCTCTTTTGGATAGACTCCGACATCGGTTTTTCCGCCGAAGCATTCTACCGCCTGCTTTTGGCGGATAAAGACGTGGTAGCCGGCATTTATCCGTTGAAACGGGAAAACTGGCCTGACGAAGGCGTCCCCGCCGGCACGACCCAAGCGGATTTCGAGCGGATGTACACCGCCTACACCGTCAACACAGGCGATAAAAACGAAAACGGCGAAATCGTCCTGCGCGTCGATGAAGAAGGTTTTATGAAAGTCGATGACGCGCCGACCGGATTCATGGTCATCAAACGCAGCGTGTTCGAAAAAATGATGGCCGCCTACCCCGAGCTGAACTACATCTCCGACAGCGACTACAAACGCGAAGACAAAGGGCTGCACTACCGCTTCTTCGACTGCATGGTCGATCCCGAAAGCAAACGCTACCTTTCCGAAGACTACACGTTCTGCCGCCTGTGGCAGCAAATCGGCGGCGAAGTTTATGTCGACGTCCAATCCAACCTGACCCACCAAGGCGCGAAAATCTACCGCGGCGCGTTTGCCGATTCGTTGCAAACCAATATCGCACAAGCCGTATTCGCCCCCGCCGGTACACCGATGAGCCTCGACCTCGCCGCCCCGCTCAAATCCAACCCGCGCGGCGCGGAATAGCGTAAAAACAGGGAAAGACGCTTTAAGCCTGACGCGATGGCACTATATCTCCCCTATCGTTTGCCCCGTCGTTTTCAGACGACCCCGAATCCAAACAGGTCGTCTGAAAACACAATCGGTTCGCCCGAACGGCAAACCTAAAACCCAGACACACATTATCCCCATTTTCCCATTGACTCAGGCGGCAGCCATTTTTCAGACGACCTCCGTCCGAACCCGCCACCCACACAAAGGAATCCCATCCATGACCGACAACGTACTGCTCCATTTGGGCGAAGAACCCCGTTTCGACGCCATCCAAACCGCCGACATCAAACCCGCCCTGCAAACCGCCATCGCCGAAGCGCGCGCGCAGATTGCCGAAGTCAAAGCCCAAACGCACACCGACTGGGCCAACACCGTCGAGCGTCTGACCGACATTACCGAACGCGTCGGCAGGATTTGGGGCGTGGTGTCGCACCTCAACTCTGTGGTCGACACACCCGAACTGCGCGCCGTCTATAACGAACTGATGCCCGAAATCACCGTCTTCTTCACCGAAATCGGACAAGACATCGAACTGTACAACCGCTTCAAAACCATCAAAAATTCCCCCGAATTCGCCACCCTCTCCCCTGCACAAAAAACCAAGCTCAACCACGACCTGCGCGATTTCGTCCTCAGCGGCGCGGAATTGCCGCCCGAACAGCAGGCAGAACTGGCGAAACTACAAACTGAAGGCGCGCAACTCTCCGCCAAATTCTCGCAAAACGTCTTAGACGCAACCGACGCCTTCGCCCTCTACTTTGACGACGCCGCACCGCTTGCCGGCATCCCCGAAGACTCGCTCGCCATGTTTGCCGCCGCCGCACAAAGCGAAGGCAAAACAGGCTACAAAATCGGTTTGCAGATTCCGCACTACCTCGCCGTCATCCAATACGCCGACAACCGCGAACTGCGCGAACAAATCTACCGCGCCTACGTGACCCGCGCCAGCGAACTTTCAGACGACGGCAAATTCGACAACACCGCCAACATCGACCGCACCCTCGAAAACGCCCTGCAAACCGCCAAACTGCTCGGCTTTAAAAACTACGCCGAGCTGTCGTTGGCAACCAAAATGGCGGACACGCCCGAACAAGTCCTCACCTTCCTGCACGACCTCGCCCGCCGCGCCAAACCCTACGCCGAAAAAGACCTCGCCGAAGTCAAAGCCTTCGCCCGCGAACGCCTGAACCTCGCCGACCCGCGGCCGTGGGATTTGAGCTACGCCAGCGAAAAACTGCGCGAAGCCAAATACGCATTCAGCGAAACCGAAGTCAAAAAATACTTCCCCGTCAGCAAAGTTTTGGCAGGCCTGTTCGCCCAAATCAAAAAACTCTACGGTATCGGATTTGCCGAAAAAACCGTTCCCGTCTGGCACAAAGACGTGCGCTACTTCGAGCTGGAGCAAAACGGCAAAACCATAGGCGGCGTCTATATGGACCTCTACGCCCGCGAAGGCAAACGCGGCGGCGCGTGGATGAACGACTACAAAGGCCGCCGCCGCTTCGCCGACGGCACGCTGCAACTGCCCACCGCCTACCTCGTCTGCAACTTTACCCCGCCCGTCGGCGGCAAAGAAGCCCGCTTGAGCCATGACGAAATCCTCACCCTCTTCCACGAAACCGGCCACGGCCTGCACCACCTGCTCACCCAAGTGGACGAACTGGGCGTATCCGGCATCAACGGCGTCGAGTGGGACGCCGTCGAGCTGCCCAGCCAGTTTATGGAAAACTTCGTCTGGGAATACGACGTCTTGGCACAAATGTCCGCCCACGAAGAAACCGGCGAGCCCCTGCCGAAAGAACTCTTCGACAAAATGCTTGCTGCCAAAAACTTCCAACGCGGCATGTTCCTCGTCCGCCAAATGGAGTTCGCCCTCTTCGACATGACCATTTACAGCGAAGACGACGAAGGCCGTCTGAAAAACTGGCCGCAGGTTTTAGACAGCGTGCGCAAAGAAGTCGCCGTCATCCAACCGCCCGAATACAACCGCTTCGCCTTGAGCTTCAGCCACATCTTCGCCGGCGGCTACTCCGCAGGCTATTACAGCTACGCATGGGCCGAAGTCCTCAGCGCCGACGCCTACGCCGCCTTTGAAGAAAGCGACGACGTCGCCGCCACAGGCAAACGCTTCTGGCAGGAAATCCTCGCCGTCGGCGGCTCCCGCAGCGCGGCGGAATCCTTCAAAGCCTTCCGCGGACGCGAACCGAGCATAGACGCACTGCTGCGCCACAGCGGCTTCGACAACGCGGCTTGATAGTAAGGTTGAGGTAATGAAAAGGTCGTCTGAAAAGTTTTCAGACGACCTTTTGCCGCAAATTTATACATTATAAAATCATTCCAAAAACAACTAATACATCCCGTCGCTGTCAATATATAGTGGATTAACTTTAAACCAGTACGGCGTTGCCTCGCCTTGCCGTACTATCTGTACTGTCTGCGGCTTCGTCGCCTTGTCCTGATTTAAATTTAATCCACTATAAAAAGCAAACACAAGGATACCGATATGAAAAAGTTTTGGGAAAATTACAAAAGAAATTTACGATTACTGGCTAAGTTTGGTAGGCAGCACTGGAAGGCATTCTGTATCAGCTGCTTTGCATCCAGCTTCATCGTTACCGCCGTAAATTTTGTCTTGAGCTTCTATATCATTGATCCTAAATATTTCCTTGGTGATGACCATTTCCTTCCCGACAGTATCAAAGCCATCATTGTGGTCATTTTGATGCATTTCATGTTCTCGAAATACATAATCTATAAAAACAAAAAGAAAAATATCTCCAAAGATTAAATACAAACCCACATCCTTGAATACGCCTCAACCTACATATCGGATTTTTCCCAACTTAAGGTCGTCTGAAAAATTTTCAGACGACCTTTTTTGCATAATATTTCATGTTCGACACCCGATAAAGAAACTTTCAGACGACCTCTCCGCCTTATCAGACACCTCATCTGACCTTGTCTTTCCCGCCCTCTATTTCACCTCTCATTCATCATTAAAATTCATCTAAAAATTAATCGCTTATAGCATCAAAAATCGCCATACCGCCCCGTTGCAAATCGTGCTATGGTCTATTTGATACGTTTGAAAAACCTTAATCACCTTGTATTCTGATTACAAAGAAAGGCTTCAAAATGGACGGTTGGACTCAGACTTTGAGCGCGGGCTGGCTGCTGGGTATTGCGGCGATGGCGATCGTGCTGATTTTGCTGCTGATTGTGAAACTGCGTGTCCATGCGCTGTTGACCTTGGTGTCGGTGAGCCTGCTGACGGCGGTGGCGACGGGGCTGCCGATGGATAAGATTGTGAACGATGTCCTACTGAAAAACTTCGGCGGTACGCTCGGCAGCGTGGCTTTGCTGGTCGGTTTGGGCGCGATGCTCGGGCGGCTGGTGGAAACTTCGGGCGGGGCGCAGTCGTTGGCGGATGCGCTGATTCGGATGTTCGGCGAAAAACGCGCGCCGTTTGCTTTGGGCGTGGCGTCGCTGATTTTCGGTTTCCCGATTTTCTTTGATGCGGGATTGGTGGTGATGCTGCCGATTGTCTTCGCGACGGCGCGGCGCATGAAGCAGGACGTATTGCCTTATGCTCTGGCGTCTATCGGCGCGTTTTCGGTGATGCACGTTTTCCTGCCGCCCCACCCCGGTCCGATTGCGGCTTCGGAATTTTATTCGGCGAACATCGGTCAGGTACTGATTTTGGGATTGCCCGTCGCCATGTTCACTTGGTATGTCAGCGGTTATCTGCTTGGGAAGGTTCTAGGACGCACCATCCGCGTTCCCGTTCCCGACTTGCTCAGCGGCGGCGCGGTGGACAACGACCGGCCGCAAACGCCTGCCAAGGCTTCGACCGTGGTCGGCATTATGCTGATTCCTATGCTGTTGATTTTTATGAACACAGGGCTGTCCACCTTAATCAGTGAAAAAGTCGTCAGCGCGGACGAACATTGGGTACAGGTGGCGCGCATGATCGGTTCGACCCCTGTCGCGCTGCTGATTTCGGTTTTGGTGGCGCTTTATGTTTTGGGCAGAAAACGCGGCGAAAAAGCAAGCGCGCTGGAGAAAACGGTGGACGGCGCACTCGCTCCCGTTTGTTCGGTTATCTTGATTACCGGCGCGGGCGGGATGTTCGGCGGCGTGTTACGCGCATCGGGCATCGGTCAGGCGTTGGCGGACAGCATGGCGGATTTGGGTATACCCGTATTGTTGGGCTGTTTCTTGGTGGCATTGGCGCTGCGTATCGCGCAAGGTTCGGCAACCGTCGCGCTGACGACTGCCGCCGCATTGATGGCACCCGCCGTTGCCGCCGCAGGCTTCAACGACTGGCAACTCGCCTGTGTCGTTTTGGCAACCGCGGCAGGCTCGGTCGGTTGCAGCCACTTCAACGACTCGGGCTTCTGGCTGGTCGGCCGCCTTTTGGATATGGACGTACCGACCACGCTCAAAACATGGACGGTCAACCAAACGCTGATTGCCGCCATCGGTTTTTCAGTGTCGGCGCTGCTGTTTGCCGTGGTTTGAGGTCGTCTGAAAACGGTTTTGAGACACTCTAAACCGTCTGCCCGACCTTATATTTTTCAAATCCAACAAAGGAAGAGAACATGACGACGCATTTTGTGATGATGGGCGTTTGCGGCTGCGGCAAAACCACCGCCGCCCTGTCCCTACAAAAACACCTCAACCAATGCCCCTACGCCGAAGGCGACGATTTCCACTCCCAAGCCAACCGCGACAAAATGGGCGCGGGCATCCCGCTGACTGACGAAGACCGCTATCCGTGGCTCTGCAACCTACGCGACTGGATGACGGAACAGGCGCAAAACGGCGCGGCGTACACCATCGTTACCTGCTCCGCCTTGAAACGACAATACCGCGACATCCTGCGCGGCGCACAAGGCAAAACCGCCTTCATCCACCTGACACCGCCGCAAGCCATCAACCTCGAGCGCATGATGGCGCGCCAAGGGCATTACATGAAGGCGGGGATGCTGGATTCGCAACTGGAAATCCTGGAAGAACTCGGCACGGACGAATACGGCGTCAAAATCGACAACCCCGGTTCGCCCGAAGCCGTAGAAACCGATATTTTGGCTTGGGTTAAGGCGGAAGGTTTGTTGTGAAGAAAGCGTGTAAACAGGTATAAGGAAGGTCGTCTGAAAACAGATAGGTCACATTTCGACAAAACAAGTTTTCAGACGACCTTTCTCTTTGTCCGCCACCATCCCGCATACCCAAACCCCTTATAAAAACAATACAATTCGGCTACAATAGCCCTTTGCATTTTTTCAGACGACCTTAGCGAAACGTCGTCTGAAACCGAAATACCGAAACCATAGAGAATCACAACATGACCGATTACAGCAAAACCGTAAACCTGCTCGAAAGCCCGTTTCCGATGCGCGGCAACCTCGCCAAGCGCGAGCCTGCGTGGCTGAAAAGCTGGTACGAGCACAAACGCTATCAAAAACTGCGCGAAATCGCCAAAGGCCGTCCGAAATTCATCCTGCACGACGGCCCGCCGTATGCCAACGGCGACATCCACATCGGTCATGCCGTCAACAAAATCCTCAAAGACATCATTATCCGCAGCAAAACCCAAGCCGGCTTCGACGCGCCTTATGTGCCGGGCTGGGACTGCCACGGCCTGCCCATCGAAGTGATGGTGGAAAAGCTACACGGCAAAGACATGCCCAAAGCGCGTTTCCGCGAATTGTGCCGCGAATACGCCGCCGAACAGGTTGCCCGCCAGAAAAAAGACTTCATCCGTCTGGGCGTGTTGGGCGATTGGGACAATCCCTACCTGACCATGGATTTCAAAACCGAGGCGGATACCGTGCGTATGCTCGGCGAAATCTACAAATCAGGCTATCTCTACCGCGGTGCGAAACCGGTTCAGTTCTGCTTGGACTGCGGCTCTTCGCTGGCGGAAGCGGAAGTGGAATACAAAGACAAAGTATCGCCTGCGATTGACGTTGCCTATCCGTTTAAAGACAATGCCGCGCTCGCCGCCGCATTCGGTTTGCCAGGTATCGAAGGCACAGCGTTTGCCGTCATCTGGACAACCACGCCTTGGACGCTGCCTGCGAGCCAAGCTGTTTCAGCCGGCGCAGACGTGGTGTATCAACTGATTGATACGCCTAAAGGCAAATTGGTATTGGCGAAAGATTTGGCAGAAGACGCGCTCAAACGCTACAGTTTTTCAGATGGCATTTCTATTCTTGCCGAAACCACCGGCGACAAGCTGGAAAACCTGCACATGAATCATCCGTTCCTCGAACGCGATATCCTCATGCTCAACGGCGAACACGTTACCACCGACGCCGGTACCGGCTTGGTGCACACCGCTCCCGCGCACGGTTTGGAAGACTACGCCGTCTGCAATAAATACGGCATCGAGCTTTACAACCCCGTCAACGCCGAAGGCCGATACATCAGCGAAACGCCGCGCGTGGCAGGCATGAGCGTTTGGGAAGCGAATCCCGTCATCCTGCAATGGCTGGAAGAAACCGGCAACCTCTTGGCAAGCAGCAAAATCGAACACAGCTACGCCCACTGCTGGAGACACAAAACCCCGCTGATTTACCGCGCGACCGGCCAATGGTTTATCGGCATGGACAAAGCCGGAAGCGACGGCAAAACCCTGCGCGACAAAGCCATCAAAGCCGTGGACGACACCGAATTCTTCCCGTCTTGGGGTCGCGCACGCCTCGAAGCCATGATCGAAGGCCGCCCCGACTGGGTCGTTTCGCGCCAACGCTATTGGGGCACGCCGATGACCTTCTTCGTTCACAAAGAAACGGGCGAGCTGCATCCGAACTCCGCCGAGCTTTTGGAAAAAATCGCCCTGAAAATCGAAGAAAAAGGCATTGAAGCATGGTTCTCCCTCGATAAAAGCGAATTGTTGAGCGCGGAAGATTGCGAAAACTACGACAAACTTTCCGACACGATGGACGTATGGTTCGACTCCGGCTCGACCCATTATTCCGTCTTGAAACAGCGCGAAGAATTGGATTGGCCCGCCGACCTCTACCTCGAAGGCAGCGACCAACACCGCGGCTGGTTCCAATCCTCCATGCTGACCGGCTGCGCCTCATCGATGGGCCGCGCCCCGTACAAACAGCTTCTGACCCACGGTTTCGTGGTTGACCAAAACGGCCGCAAAATGTCGAAATCCATCGGTAACGTCGTTGCGCCGCAAGAAGTCTATAACGAGTTCGGCGCAGACATCCTGCGCCTGTGGGCGGCATCCACCGATTACAGCGGCGAATTGGCGATTTCCAAAGAAATCCTCAAACGCGTCACCGAAAGCTACCGCCGCATCCGCAACACCTTGAGCTTCCTGTTTGCCAACCTCAGCGATTTCGACCCGTTTGAACACACCGTACCGCAGGCAGACATGGTCGAAATCGACCGCTACGCCTTAGTATTGGCGCGTCAACTGCAAGAGCGTCTGGCAGGCGACTTCTATCCGCGCTATGCCTTCCACTTCGCCGTGAAAGACATCGTCGCCTTCTGTTCGGAAGACTTAGGCGCGTTCTACCTCGACATCCTGAAAGACCGCCTCTACACCACCCAAGCCGACAGCCACGCCCGCCGCAGCGCGCAAACCGCCCTGTACCACATCACGCGCAGCCTGGTTCTCTTGATTGCACCGATTTTGTGCTTCACCGGCGAAGAAGCATGGGACATCATCGGCGGCGGCGAAGAAGACAGCGTCCTCTTCCACACCTGGCACGAGTTCCCGCCCATCAACGAAAAAGCCGAAGCAGGACTGGTGAAAAAATGGACGGCAGTCCGCGAAGCCCGCGAAGCCGTAACCGCCGCCATCGAGCCTTTGCGCGCCGACAAAACCGTCGGTTCGTCCTTGCAGGCAGAAGCCGAAATCACCGCGCCGGAAGCCACCGCCGACTACCTGAACGCCTTGGGCGAAGAATTGCGCTTTGCCCTCTTGGTATCCAAAGCCGAAGTCAAAACCGGCAGCGAACTCGCCGTTACCGCAAAAGCCAGCGACGGCGAAAAATGCGAACGCTGCTGGCACTACACCCACGACATCGGCACAGTCGCAGGTCATGAAACCATCTGCAAACGCTGCGCCGAGAATGTGGACGGCAAAGGCGAAGAGCGGCATTACGCTTAAGGTCGTCTGAAAAAAGGTCGTCTGAAAACCGAATCAGGTTTTCAGACGACCTTTTGCTATCGATCACCCAAACAGGGAAATCCGTTCAATATTTCTTAACGTTCACTCAATCCGCGATCTCCGCAAACTTCTCCCAATTTGCCAATACATACGCCACAGCCGCTGCCATATCGTCGTCCGCGATTTCGTAATATTCGCCGTCCAATTCCTCAAAATCGGGAAACTCGGCACGAATCGCGTCCAAAGATGCCCCGCTGTCCGCCATTTCCTCGATTTTTGCGCCGTCCCGCTCGTATAAAGCCTTCGCCTTATCCAAAATCTTAGGTGTCGGTTTAATCCGCCAGCGGCGCAGGCTGTCGGCGACGGGGTTATGGAACACATATTCGCCGTAACCCGCCGCAATCAGTTGCACAAAACCGCCCTCCTGCACTTGGCTGTCCAAATAGCAGTAAGCCGTCAGTGTGTGCTGCTCGTCGTTCAAACACCGCATTTCCTCATCGCCTGCCGCATCCGTATAATCCAAATACGCCGCGCTCAATGTGTAGAGAAATTCTGCGGCGTCTTGAGGGTTCAAATCATCCTTCCGGAAAAGTGTCGTCATGTTAAAGCCCGTTTGCAAATAAAGTGGATTTAAAGCCGATTCATCATAAAAACCGCATTATAACCAAAGCATTATCAAACCAAAACCTATTTTCAGACGACCTTTTGCGATGCACAAGCAGGCGATATATCGTACAATAAGGTCGGACTTACCAAGGAAAAATCATGAACGCAAACACCGAAACCGTCATTATCTACCCCAAAGACCTGCCGCTGCACTGCTCCGGTCCCAACCACGAAACTTGGAACGGTCATCCGCGCGTCTTCCTCCCGATTCAGTCCGACAGCGACATCGAATGCCCCTACTGCGGAACGCGTTACCATCTCGAAGGCCACATTCCCCACCACCATTATTGAGACGCTATGAAGAGATACGCCCTCCTGCTGTTGCTCGGACTGTGTACCGCCTGCGGTTCGTATAAAGCCGTCCGCCCCGATGCCCCTCTCGCCGTCGTCGCCGAAGCGCAAAACAACGCCATCCGCTACCAAGCCGCCGACGGCAGCCGCATCTCCGCCATCTACGTCAACAGCAACAGCCCGATGACGGTCGAACTGCGTCAGGGAAGTACGGTCGAAAAACTGACGCAAACCCATTCGATGACCAAAACCACGGAATACCGCAACGCAAGCACAATATGGCAGCTTCAGGACGGCTTCGCCACGCTTACCCGCGGTGGCAAAACCGTCGTATTCACCGAAATCATCGAATAATCCTGTCTGAAGTTCTTATCAAAAGGTCGTCTGAAAAACCTTAAACGATGGTTTTTCAGACGACCCCTGCGTTAAACCGACAATCCGGAACTTTCATTCCTGCATCTGGATTTGACAGGACGAATCACCTACGCTGCTTGAATCTATTGCGATATGGTGTATCCGGACAAATAAAAGGTCGTCTGAAAACCTTGTTTTCGAGGTTTTCAGACGACCTTTTATAGTGGGCAGGTTATTCCTGCTTCAACATCATGTAGTCCATTTGACCCAGCCCATCTGCGCAGTCAGCAGAATCAATCCACCGAAGACGATGCGGTAATAGGCAAACGGAACGTAGTTTTTGCTGGACACGAATTTCAACAGTGATTTAATCGCCAGGAAACCTGCCAAGAAGGCGGCGATGAAACCGACGGCAATCAGCCCGATATCCTGCAACGTGAAGAGTTCGTAATGTTTGAATACGTCATAGCCGGTGGCGGCAATCATCATCGGCACAGCAAGGAAGAAAGAAAATTCGGTCGCGGCTTTGCGCTCGATGCCCCACAGCATACCGCCCATAATCGTACTGCCCGAACGCGAAGTCCCCGGCACCAGCGCGCACACTTGGGCGCAGCCGACCACAAGCGCGTCAATCGGACGCATTTCATCCACGCTTTTGACTTTAGGTTTGACTTTGCTTTGGCGTCTTTCGACCCACAGAATAAAGAGCCCGCCCAACACCAGCATGATAGCCACGGTTTTTGGGTTAAATAGATATAATTTAATTTGTTTTCTAAACAGAAATCCCATCAAAGCGGCAGGCACGAATGCGATGGCAAGGTTCAGCACAAAGCGGTTGGCGGTACGGTCTTTGCCCAGTCCGGATAAAACGGAGGTAAAACGTTGACGGTATTCAAAAATCACGGCAAGCACCGCGCCCAGTTGGATGGCGATTTCAAATACTTTGCCGTTGCTGTGGAAATTGAGCAAGTCGCCCAATACAATCAAGTGGCCGGTACTTGAAATCGGCAGAAATTCCGTCAAGCCTTCCACAATGCCCATAAGCAGGGCCTTTAATAGAGTCAAAATGTCCATATTGCTTTCTTTTTTGGTTTTCAGACGACGTTTGCCCGTCTGGATTTTAGGATGAAGCGGTATCAGAATCGGAAAACTGCTGCGGTATGACGGTATTTGCCCCATCCCTCAGCAGTATCGTTTTTATGGATTTTACGCCGCCCAAAACAAACAGACAGTTCGGAAACCGCCTTATCTTTTGCGGTCATTCCGAAACTGTCTGGCTAAATTCCGTCAGCGCGCGGCTTTGCCGGAACGCTCTTGGCGGACTTTGTTAATCAGCTCGCCTATGGTTTTCTGCCCATGCGCCCAATCGCTGCTGAATATGACCCGATATTTGCCTCCGACGATGACGTCCGGCGTGCCGTCGATACGGTAAGTCTCGGTCAGACTTTGCATTTTTTTAGCGGCTGCGAGGCTGGCGGGTGCGTCGTATGCGGCAATCAGTTTTTTGCTGTCAAAGCTTTTTTGTGCCGCCGCCCAGCTTTTGAAAGTGGCGGTATCCGCCAAATTGATTTTCTGTTCGTGTACGGCTTTGAAAATAGCGGGGTTTGCCTGGTACTTCAAACCCGAAGCGTTAACCGCCGCGGCAACCCGCGCCAAGCCCAACATTTCAGGCATCCAGACGACGTGTTCGGTACGCAGGTAAACGTCTTTCGGGAAAGTTTTGCTGTATGACAGCAAGACGGGATCAAAGTTTTGGCAATGTACGCAGAAATAGCCGAAAAATTCCAAAACTTCGATTTTGGATGCGTCTCGTTGTGGAATCGGTTTGTTCAAAACCGTGTAATCCACACCTTCGACCGCAGCCTGCGCGCTTGCGGAAAAGGCAAGCGCAAGGCTGAGGAGGACGGCTGCCGGTTTGGTTGTCCGTTTCATTGCTGCCTCCTTATTGAGCCGAACGCATCAGGCTGTTGATATTGTGTTTTTGCAAGTCTTTCTGAACGTTTTTTGCGGCTTCAGACGACATGCTGTTGCTTTGTACGCGGTAAACGGTTTTGTCGCCGTTGGTGCGTTCGACCACTTTGGACGAAATGCCCAGCATGGCGAGTTTGGCACGTTGCGCGTCGGCGCTGTTGCGGTCGGCGTACGAACCCATTTGCAGGATGACTTTCTTACCGCCTTCCGCAGTTTTGGCTTCGGCTTTGGCGTTGTCGGCTTTAGCGGTTTGTTTTTCTGCTTCGGCTTTTTTCACTTCTTTCGCCGCGCCTTTATTTGCTTCCTGACGGGCTTTTTCGATGCTGCCGCTGTTCAGGATTTGCTCGGGGGTCGGTTTGTTGGTTTTAGCCGTTTCGGTTTTCTTGGCTTCGGCGGCTTTCTTCTCTGCCGCTTTTTTCTCGGCAAGTTTACGCTCGGCGCGCGCTTTTTGTTTGTCCGTCAACTCGGCTGCCTTTTTGGCTTTATCGGCGGCTTCTTTGTCGGCTTTTTCTTTTTCTGCGCGTTTTTTCGCAAGCTCTGCCTTTTTCTCGGCGAGTTTTTGTCTCAACTCGCGTTCGGCAGATTCTTTGTCTTCTTTTTCAGCTTCACGCAGGGCTTTTTCTGCTTCGCGGGCTTCGTCTTCCGCTTCATGGACGGCACGCTCTTTTTCCGCTTTTTCTTTGTCCGCGCGTTCTTTCTCGGCTTTGGCTTTATCTGCCTTTTCTTTCGCTTCTTTGTCTGCGCGTTCTTTTTCTTTGGCTGCCGCATCGTCGTCGGCTTCGCTGCGTTTCTGTTCGGGCTTGGCTTCTTCTGCCGGACGCTCTTTCTCTACGGGAACGACGACAGGCTGCTCTTCAGCCTCAGGCTTGGATTCAGGTTTGGATTTTTCCTGCGGCTTGAGGATTTCAGGCTCGGTTTGCTGTTTTTGAGGCTCGGTCGCGCCCTTGAAGGCGTTCGGGGTGTCTTGATTCAGAAAATACAGGATGCCCCCGATCACGCCGGTGGCGAGGATGAGGCCGAAGAAAAAGCCGAAAAGGCCTTTGCCGTATTGAGTGTTCTTATTCATGAGATACCTATATTGATGATGCCGTTCAGACGACCTTTTGGCGGCAGAGGAATCTGCTGCTGCCATCGGCAGGGACGGGTCATTTTATCAATATCCTTTATATTGGGCAAAAATGCGCCGTTTGTTTACATGGTTTTTACGAAAACCGCCGTGATGTTAGGACGCGCTGACAATTGACCGACGACGGGCTTCTTTTGCCCGAACAGAATACTCCGCATTGGACACACCAGCAAGATACCCGGCCCGTCTAAACTTTTATAGTGGATTAAATTTAAATCAGGACAAGGCGACGAAGCCGCAGACAGTACAGATAGTACGGAACCGATTCACTTGGTGCTTCAGCACCTTAGAGAATCGTTCTCTTTGAGCTAAGGCGAGGCAACGCCGTACCGGTTTAAAGTTAATCCACTATACTTTGAATCTTCCGTTTTCAGTACCCAAGGTCGTCTGAAAAACCTTACAACGCGCGGCGGAAGCTGACGGCTTTCAAAACATGGCTTCTGCCGACTTCTTCATCGCCCGCCAAATCCGCCAATGTACGCGCCACGCGCATGATGCGGTGGAAGCTGCGGGCGGAGAGGGAGAGTTTTTCCAACAGGCTGCCCAAGGCCTCCTGCGCTTCTTTTTGGATGCGGGCGGACGTGTCGAGTTCACTGACGCTCAAGGCGGCGTTGACTTTGCCTTGCCGCGCGTATTGTTTGTCGCGGGCGGCGATCACGCGCGCCAACACGACGGCGCTGCTTTCCCCCGCTTCCTGCTGCATCAGTTCGGCGGCGGACAGGCTGGGGACTTCGATGGTCAAATCGATGCGGTCGAGCAGCGGGCCGGAAATTTTACTGCGGTAACGCGCGACGCTTTCGGGCGTGCAGCGGCAGGGTTTGACAGGATGCCCGAGATAACCGCACGGACACGGGTTCATGGCGGCGACAAGCTGGAATTTGGCGGGATAGACGGCTTGGCGCGCCGCACGGGAAATGTGGATTTCGCCGTTTTCCAAAGGTTCGCGCAAAACTTCTAAAACTTTGCGGTCGAACTCGGGCAGCTCGTCCAAAAATAAAACACCGTGATGCGCCAATGAAATTTCGCCCGGACGCGGATCGGAACCGCCGCCGACCATGGCTGCCGAGCTGGCGCTGTGGTGCGGGCTGCGGAAAGGACGGTTGCTGTCGAGTTGTTGCTGATGATTGGGCAGGAGCGAACGCAACGCCCACACTTCGACCAATTCGTCTTCGGTCAAAGGCGGCAGAATGCCGGGCAGCCGTTGGGAAAGCATGGATTTGCCCGTTCCCGGCGGGCCCATCATCAAGAGGCTGTGTCCGCCCGCGGCAGCGATTTCCAAAGCAAGGCGGGCAGTATGTTGACCTTTGACATCGATGAGGTCGGGCAGTTTGGCGTTTTCAGACGACCTCTGCGGAACTTGGCAGTCGGTTTGCGCCAAGGGTTCGATGCCGTTCAAATGGGCGGCGACTTCACCCAAAGAGCGCGCGCCGTAAACGGTAATGCCGCGCATCACGGCGGCTTGTTCTGCGTTTTCTTGCGGCAAGACGAAAGAACGCCCCGCCTGCATGCCCTGCCACGCCATCGCCAACGCGCCGCGCACGGGACGCAACATACCGGAAAGCGCCAATTCGCCGGCAAACTCGTATTGCGCGAGCTTTTCGGGTGCGATTTGTCCGGATGCGGCAAGGATGCCCAGCGCAATCGGCAGGTCGAAACGTCCCGATTCTTTGGGCAGGTCGGCGGGGGCGAGGTTGACGGTGATTTTTTTGGCAGGGAAGTCGAAACCGCTTTGGATGATGGCGGCTCGTACGCGGTCGCGGCTTTCTTTGACTTCGGTGTCGGGCAAACCGACGATATTGAAATGTGGTAAGCCGTTGGCAAGGTGGGCTTCCACTTCGACCAACGGCGCGTTCATACCGCTTAAGGCGCGGCTGTAAACCAAAGCAAGCGACATGTTTCAGACGGCCTTATTCGGCGGCTTCGGTTTGTTGTACGATTTCGGCAACTGCTTCTTCGGCAGCGGCTTCGGCAGCTTTCAAAGCAGCTTCTTCAGGCTCTTGGGCGGCTTCGAGTTTGGCCAAACGGGCTTCCAATTCGGCCAGCTTGGTACGGGTTTTAATCAAAACCTGTTGTTGGATGTCGAATTCTTCTCGGGTCACCAAATCCATGCGGTTGAACGCGCTGCCGAGCATGGCTTTAACGTTTTTTTCCATGTCTTTGGCAGGGCTGTTGGCGATGGTTTCGCTGATTTTGGAGCTGACTTCTTCAAAAAGTTGTTTGCCGAACATAATCCGTATCCTTTATTCAGAATGTATATAGAAATTCAAGTAGCTATTGTATAAGGAAAAAGGCCGTCTGAAAACGGGAATTTTGAGACGGCCTTTGCTTCCTATCGTAAATATTCTGTGTCTTTTAACGCTCAACACGGGCTTCAAAAATAGGCATCAGCCATGCGCCGCCCGTGAAGCCTTTGCATGAACCGGTGGTGTGTTCCTCACTGCGGACAAACGTTTTACCGTCCCACACTGCGGCATTGCCCGACCAGCAGTCGCCGATCCCTCGGCCTTTGAAGCTGCCGCTGAGGGTGGCTGTTTTCTCATCGAATCCGCCGTGCCCGCCGTATGTCATTGGTGGTAGCACTTGTTCGATTTTGGTTAATTTTTTGTCGGCAATGACATAGTAGCCGCTGGTTTGATAGGCTCCGCCGATACAGACGGCCTCCACTAAAACTTGTTGTTTGTTGAGCGGATAAATATTCAGGCTGCGGTTCCAATCCATTTGCTCTTTATTGTGCAGGGCGTAACAGTAATTATCGTCGCCTTCAGAAACGCGGTTGCTGTTGCGCAGCAGTTTCATGACGGCGCTGTGGCGCGGTGTGTCTTGTTCCAGTATATCGCCTGCTGTTTTCGGTACGGCAACGGCGCGGATGACGGGTTTGGGCTGCGGGCTGAGGACTGCCTGACTGCTGTTGCCTTTGCGTATCAGCGCGGAAGGCGTGTTCAGACGGCCTTGGAATTCGTCCGCTTTCAACATTGCCGCCGCCGCGCCTTTGTCGGACAAGTGCCATTCATATTTGCCGGCGCGGATGCTGATTTTGCTTTCTTTTTTCAACGCTTCGAGCAAGGCGTTGGTTTGTGCGCTGCTCAATTTGCCTGTGCCTTTTTTGTTCAACGCCAATTTGCCCAGTGATTTGCCGTTCAGCATTAATTCGCTGCGGGCTGCCACACGGGCGAGTTGCCTATCATCGTCGTTAAACGGCAGCAGGGAAACTTCGCCGGCTACGGCAGCGTTCGCCCCCGCTTTTCGGGTAAACAAGATGGAAACCGGCGTTTCTGTTTCATCTGCCTGATATCCGGCAAGACGGCAGGTGCCGGTATTGTCGCAGGCAATGTCCCAGTCTTGGTAATTTTGATAAAAGCCTTGAGGCGGAGCAGCCAGTGCGGTGGCAGGCAAAACAGCCAGCAGCCATTTTTTCATGATGCATTCTTTCAATTTTATTTATGTAGATTCACAAAGGCGGCATAGCAATCCAAAATTTGTTACGCTGTTTTGTGAAAATACGATGTGTCGTTCGTAAAAAGGTTTGAATATTTAGATGTAAAAAAGGCCGTCTGAAATGCCTGTTCAGACGACCTTTATCGTCGTTTTATACGCCTGCAGCTGCTTTCAATGCGGCTGCTTTGTCGGTACGCTCCCAAGTAAACTCAGGCTCTTCGCGGCCGAAGTGGCCGTAGGCGGCAGATTTGCTGTAAATCGGGCGCAAGAGGTCGAGCATTTGGACGATGCCTTTAGGACGCAGGTCGAAATGTTCGCGAACCAAGGCAATCAGTTTTTCTTCGCTGATTTTGCCGGTGCCGAAAGTATCGATAGAAATCGAAGTCGGTTCGGCAACGCCGATGGCGTAGGAAACTTGGATTTGGCATTGGGTTGCCAAACCGGCAGCCACGATGTTTTTCGCAACATAGCGGCAGGCGTAGGCGGCGGAACGGTCCACTTTGGACGGGTCTTTGCCGGAGAATGCGCCGCCGCCGTGCGGAGCTGCGCCGCCGTAGGTATCGACGATGATTTTGCGGCCGGTCAAACCGCAGTCGCCTTGCGGGCCGCCGATAACGAAGCGGCCGGTCGGGTTGATCAGGTATTTGGTTTCGTCGGTCAGCATTTCAGACGGCAGAACCGGTTTGATGATGTGTTCGATCACGGCGTTTTTCAGCTCTTCGTAACCGATAGACGGATCGTGCTGGGTGGACAGGACGACGGTGTCGATGCGTTTTACTTTGCCGGTTTCGCTGTCGTAAACCACGGTCAGTTGCGCTTTGGCATCAGGACGCAGCCACGGCAGGCGGCCGTCTTTGCGCAATTCGCTTTGACGCTGCATCAGGCGGTGGCTGTAATAGATGGCAAACGGCATCAGGGTAGGGGTTTCGTCGCAGGCATAGCCGAACATCAAACCTTGGTCGCCTGCGCCTTGGTTCAGGTCGATACCTTCGCCTTCGTTCACGCCTTGGGCGATGTCGGGAGACTGTTGGTCGTAGTACACGCCGACTGCGCAGCCGTTGGCGTCAAAGCCCAGCTCGGACGAGTTGTAGCCGATGCGTTTGATGGTTTCGCGTGCGACTTTGATGTAGTCCACATGGGCAGTGGTGGTGATTTCGCCCGCCAACACGCACAAACCGGTGTTTACCAGGGTTTCCGCCGCGACGCGCGCTTTGGGGTCTTGCGCCAAAACCGCATCCAAAATCGCATCGGACACTTGGTCGGCTACTTTGTCCGGATGGCCTTCGGAAACCGATTCGGAAGTAAACAGATATTCGCTCATTTCAATATTTTCCTTCAAAAACAAGCCGTCTGCTTTCAGACGACCTGTTGTTTCAATATACGTCCCACAACGGAAATCATAACAAAATTTCCACCTGCGCTCCATCCAAATGATAAATATTCCCACTTGGATAAAACGGTTCGGAATCCTGCCTGCACAAAACATACAGGCAAAAAAATTCCCGCATCAAGCGGGGGGATTTGAATTGCCCTCTCGGACCACATCGGCTTTGCAGCCGTCCACCTTACCTTTCCGTCTGAAAAGCAGGTTGGCATGGAATTCCCAACTCTTAATGCAGCGCGGATGTTAGCAGAAAAGCCCCGTCCCCGCAAGCCGCGCGCCCTTGCGTTTTACGTTACAATACGTCGTCTGAAAACACCCGAACACCCTATCATGCACCTGCCCTCCGCCATTCCCGCCCTTGCCGCCGCCCTCGTCCTTACACTTCCGTTGGGCGCGTGCTGCAAAAAAACATCCGAACAAACCGTGCTTCAGGGCGAAACGATGGGGACGACCTATACCGTCAAATACCTTTCAGACGACCTCCCCAACCCACCCGCACCCGAAGCCGTAAAAAAACAGATTGACGGCGCGCTCGAAGAAGTCAACCGCCAAATGTCCACCTACCGCGAAGACTCCGAAATCAGCCGCTTCAACCAAATGCGCGAAACCCGCAAACCCATGCCCGTTTCCGCCGATTTCGCCGCCGTAACCGCCGAAGCCTTACGCCTCAACCGCCTCACACAAGGCGCGCTCGACGTAACCGTCGGCCCGCTCGTCAACCTTTGGGGCTTCGGACCGAACAAAGAAATCACCCGCGAACCCACCCAAGCTGAAATCGACAAAGCCGCCGCCCAAACCGGCACGGACAAAATCATCCTGACGCAAGACGGCAAACAAGCCGCGCTCGCCAAAACCCAACCCGAAACCTATCTTGACCTTTCCTCCATCGCCAAAGGTTTTGGCGTGGACAAAGTGGCAGGCGAACTTGAAAAACTCGGCATCAACAACTACCTTGTCGAAATAGGCGGCGAGTTGCACGGCAAAGGCCGCAACGCCCAAGGCGAACCTTGGCGCATCGGCATCGAACAGCCCAACATCGTCCAAGGCGGCAACACCCAAATCGTCGTCCCCCTCGACAACCGTTCCCTCGCCACCTCCGGCGACTACCGCATTTTCCACGTTGACCCGCAAGGCAGGCGGTTGTCCCACATCATCGACCCCAAAACCCGCCGTCCGCTGTCGCACCGCCTCGCCTCCATCAGCGTCGTCGCCGACAACGCCACCACCGCCGACGGCCTGTCCACCGGACTTTTCGTACTCGGCGAAACCGAAGCCCTCAAACTCGCCGAACAGCAAAACCTCGCCGTTTTCCTGATTATCCGCGACCAAAACGGCTACCATACCGAAATGTCCGGCGCGTTTAAAAAACTACTCCATTAATATCTACACATTCATATCCATCCCACAGGAACACCATCATGAAAACCCTACTCCTCACCTTCGGCCTCTTCCTCCTCGTCATCCTCGGCATGGCAGTCGGCTATATTTTTTCCAAGCGCACCATCAAAGGCAGTTGCGGCGGCATCTCCTCGCTGGGCATGAAAAAAGTTTGCGACTGCGACACCCCGTGCGACACGCTGCAAAAGAAACTGGACGAACAGAAACAGCAAGAAAGCAAGGGCATCACCGTCGATCACTGATTCTCGCCCAAATTAGGTTCAGCCTTGCTTTGAACTTGGCAACACAAAAGGTCGTCTGAAACCGCATATTGCAGTTTTCAGACGACCTTTGATTTGCAAGTTTGGCTGTTTTGAGGAAGCAGATAACGATTTATCGAAGCTGCTCAAATTGCCGTTATTTCCGCGCAGGCAGGAAGGACAGGACAGATATTTCCAATGTCGATTACGATACCGAATTCACCAAAAAGGTCGTCTGAAAAACCTGAAATCTGTTTTTCAGACGACCTTTTGCTCCTCCTTACAAGCGCGTAACGCTCAACACGCCTTTGACGTCGCCGAGGCTGGCGAGGACGCGCGGGAGGTCGTTGACTTGTTTGACTTCGAGCGTGAACCTCATGCTGGCTTCCAAGTCGCGGGACTGGGTTTGCACGGCGGTAACGTTGAGTTTGTGGCGGGCAAGTGCATCGGATACGTCGCGTAAAAGCCCTGAGCGGTCTTGGGCGCGGATTTCGACATCGACGGCGAACACTTGTCCTTCCTGCAACGCCGCCCAGCTTGCGTCCAACACTTTTTCAGGCGCTTGTTCGGCAAGGTGTTGGAAAGAGGGGCAGGTTTTGCGGTGGACGGAAATGCCGCGTTCGCGGGTAACGAAGCCGACAATATCGTCGGGTGGTGCGGGTTTGCAGCATTTGGCAAGCGTGGTCATCAAACCGTCTTCGCCATCGATGAGTACACCTGTTTTGCCGCCTTTTTTGATTTTGGACTGTTTGACGATGGTGGTTTCGCTGACGGGTACGGGCGGCGGTTCGTTTAGCGTGCCGCAGGCTTTCTGGATGGCGCGATTGGAAATTTCGCCCTGTCCGACGGCGGTGTAGAGGTCGTCGAGTTTTTTGTAGCCGAGGTTTTCGGCAAGCTCTTGCAGGTTGGGCTTGGGCGTGAGTTTGGCAAGCTGTTTGTCGAGTTGGACGCGGCCTTCTTCGCGCACGGTGTCAGCGTTTTGCTGACGGATGTAGGCGCGGATTTTGCTGATTGCCTTGCTGGATTTGACCCAGCCTTCGTAGAGCCAGTTGACGGAAGGATGCCCTTCTTTGGCGGTAATGATTTCGACGCGCTGTCCGTTTTCAAGCGGGGTGGACAGCGGCACGATTTGCCCTTCAACTTTCGCGCCGCGGCAACGGTCGCCGATGCTGCTGTGCAGGGCGTAGGCGAAGTCGATGGGGGTGGCACCCGTAGGCAGGGAGAGGACTTTGCCGTGCGGGGTCAGGACGTAAATCGTGTCGTTGAAAAGCTCGGTTTTGAAGGCGGCGGCGAGGTCTTCCTTGCCGCTTTCCGCCATGTTCTCGCGCCAGTCCAAAAGTTGGCGCAACCAGGCAATTTTCTGTTCGTAGGCGGAGTCGCCTTTGCCGCCCTCTTTGTAACGCCAGTGGGCGGCGACACCGAATTCGTTGAATTGGTGCATATCGAAGGTGCGGATTTGCACTTCCACGCCTTTGTCTTCCGGGCCGACGATGACGGTGTGCAAACTTTTATAGCCGTTGCCTTTGGGGTTGGCGATGTAGTCGTCGAACTCGCCGGGGATGGGCTGCCAGAGGCTGTGGACGATACCCAGCGTGGTGTAACACTCGGGGACGGTATCGACCAAAATCCGCACGGCGCGGATGTCAAACAGCCCGTCGAAGCTGAGTTTTTTCTTCACCATTTTTTTGTAAATGGAGTAGATGTGTTTCGGACGACCGGCGACTTCAAAGTGGACGTTGTATTTTTTAAGCTCCGCGCGCAGGATGTTGAGGAAGTTTTCGATGTATTCGAGGCGTTCGGTGCGTTTTTCGTCCAAAAGCAGCGCGATTTCGCGGTATTTTTCGGGTTCTTGATGGCGGAAGCCGAGGTCTTCGAGCTGCCATTTGAGCTGCCACACGCCCAAACGGTTGGCGAGCGGGGCGAAGATGTCGAGGGTTTCTTTGGCGACGGCGCGTTTTTCAGGGCTGTCGGGGATATTGCTGAGAAACTGCATGGTGCGGGTGCGCATGGCGAGTTTGATTAACACGACGCGGATGTCTGTTACCATCGCCAGCAGCATTTTGCGCATGGTTTCGGCTTGCTGCGCGCGCTCTTCGGAAGTGGCAAGGCTGTCCACGCGGGCGAAGTGGGTGAGTTTCTGCACTTCGTCCACACCTTTGACCAGCTCGGCGACGGTGCTGTTGCAGCGTTCGGAAACCAAGAGGTTCCAATCGGAAACGTAGCATCCGATGTCGGCAAGCAGGGTCGCGGCGACGGCATCGGAGAGCAGGTCGAGTTCGTTGACCATCTGCGCCGCGCCGAGCAAATGGTCGAGCAGCGGTTCGCCATACGGCGTGGCGGCATCGGCGGGATAGTGTTCTTTTGCCAACGACCATGCGGCGCCGATGAGGTTTTTATCGTTGTCCGGCAGCGCGGCGCAGTAACTGTCGAACCATTCGCGCAATTCTTGCGGAGTCGCGCTTTGCGTGTCTTGAATCGGGCTGGTGGCGGTCATGATGGTGTCTTTTCGTTTCGATAAAAACAGGTTTATTGTAACAGGTTGCCAAAGGGATTTGCGGGCTGTTTTGCGGGATATAGTGGATTAACTTTAAACCGGTACGGCGTTGCCTCGCCTTAGCTCAAAGAG
>CAUVJL010000011.1:0-40701 GCA_963552075.1 uncultured Neisseria sp. | reverse complement strand
ACTGTCTGCGGCTTCGTCGCCTTGTCCTGATTTAAATTTAATCCACTATATTGAAGCTTGGTCAGATGGGCATTCGGTCTGCCATCATGTGAATAAAGGTCGTCTGAAAAACGGTTTGGCGAAATCCGCTGTTTATGGTAGCGAAACGCATTGCAATCGTTTTCAGACGACCTTGTGGCAAAACCTAAGGTTTATTTTGCCGCTTTGTTGCCGTCGACAATCTTCAGTCCGGCAGAAACCAGACTGCCGATGTCAGCGACGTTGGCGGGCATGATCAGCGTGGTGCTTTCTTTTGCCAAATTGCTGAAGGCTTCGACATATTGTTCGGCGACTTTCAGGTTAACGGCTTCGGAGCCGCCCTCTGCGCGGACTGCCTCGGCAATTTTACGGATGGCGTCGGCGTTGGCTTCGGCAACCAGGCGCAGTGCTTCGGCTTCACCTTGTGCACGGTTGATGCGGGCGATTTTTTCACCGTTTGACGCGTTGATGGCGGCTTGCGCTTCACCTTCAGACTGTTGGATTTCCGCTTCGCGCTGACCGCTGGCAAGGTTGATCTGCTCGATTTTGCGGCCTTCGGATTCGGCGATGCGGGCGCGTTTTTCACGTTCGGCGGTAATTTGCGCCTGCATAGAACGCAGGATTTCTTGCGGCGGAACCAAGTCTTTGATTTCGTAACGCAATACTTTCACGCCCCATGCGCCTGCCGCTTCATCGAGCGCGGAAACGACGATGCTGTTGATTTCGTCGCGTTCTTCAAACGTTTTGTCCAACTCCATGCGACCGATAACCGAACGCAGCGTGGTTTGGGCGAGCTGGGTAATCGCCATGATGTAGTTGCTGGAGCCGTAGGAAGCCAGTTTCGGGTCAGTTACTTGGAAATAGATGATGCCGTCAACGGTAAGCTGGGTGTTGTCGCGGGTGATACAAACTTGGCTGGGAACGTCCAAAGGCACTTCTTTGAGCGAGTGACGGTAGGCGACGCGGTCAACGAAAGGAATCAGGATGTTCAGACCGGCAGTCAAAGCGTTGTGGAATCTGCCGAGGCGTTCAACGACGTAAACTTCCTGCTGCGGCACGACGATAAAGGCTTTGAAGCCGAAAATTACGACGACAAGCAACAGGATGACGGGGAAGCTGTATAAAAATTCCATTGTTTTTTCCTTATGCGGTGAGAGCAAAGATTAATATTAATAGATGAATATTTTCAGGAAGGGTAATTAATTCGCCCATGATGCTCCTTTCGATTTTATCAATCAATTCAAACGAATGAGTAAAACATTACCGTTTTTACCGGTAATCACGGCAGTAGAGGTCGTCTGAACGGCATCAGCATTTTCAGCCTGCGCCTGCCAGTGCGTTCCCCGATAAAAAACTTCATAGCAATCGCCGTGAAGGTGGCGGAGGATTTGAACGGTCTGTCCGATGTCCAAATCATCGTTCAATTCTTGGCGGGGCGCAGTTTTTTTGAACTTGCCGTGTACCAGCCAGATACCGGCGGCGGACAAAACGGCTGCCGCTGCAACGGCAATCGAAGTATCACCGGTCAGCCAATACACCAAACCCGCACCGAACAGAGCCGCGCTGACAACCAAGAGATACACGGTGCCGATGAATAGCTCGACAATCAGGACGGCGGCGGCAACGATAAACCAAGTAGTCATATAGATTCCTTAAGATTCGGGTGGTACAGACTCAATCATAACGGCACAACGGCTGACTGACAATTCAATCATGACAATATTTTATTTGATGCGTCCGGAGGAAATAGAAGGTCGGCAGAAAAGGCGTCATCTCCATTTTGCTGCGTTATAATCATTTTTCACGATCATGAAGGCATCAATATGCAAACTTGGCACGAAGCAATCGGCTCGGAAAAGTCCGAACCCTATTTCCAACACATCATCGAAACCGTCAAAAAAGAGCGCGGCATGGGGCGGATTATCTACCCGCCCGCCGAAGACGTGTTCAACGCCTTTAAAGCAACGGAATTCGGTAACGTCAAAGTCGTTATTTTGGGGCAAGACCCGTATCACGGCGCAGGGCAGGCACACGGGCTGGCGTTTTCCGTCCGCGAAGGCGTCGCCGTCCCGCCCTCGCTGGTCAATATTTATAAAGAGCTGGCGGATGACATCGAAGGCTTCCGTATCCCGCAACACGGCTATCTGCAACATTGGGCGGAGCAGGGCGTTTTACTGCTCAATACCGTCCTGACCGTCCGCGCTGGGCAGGCGCATTCCCATGCCACATTGGGCTGGGAACGCTTTACCGACGAAGTGGTCAACCAAATCAACCAAAACCGCGAACACGTCGTCTTCATGCTTTGGGGCAGCCATGCGCAGAAAAAAGGCGCGTTTATCGACCGCAGCCGTCATCTCGTCCTCTGCGCGCCGCACCCCTCGCCGCTGTCCGCCTATCGTGGTTTCTTCGGCTGCAAACACTTTTCCCGAGCCAATGCCTATTTGCAGGAAAACGGGATAACGCCGATAGATTGGCAGGTATAAAAACAGGTCGTCTGAAAACGGCAGCCCGGCAAACCGAACAATCCGATTACCCGTCTGAACAAGCCTTCCTTTTTCAGACGACCCCTTTCCCAACCCCACAGGAGAACACCATGCAGGTAACGACTTCAGCCATTGCCAACGGCGAATTTGAAGACAAATACGGCAAACGCGGCAGTCAGTTTAGTCCGAACAATATGCCGACTTATTCCATTCCCTTTGAAATCAGCGGTGCGCCCGAAGGCACGAAATCCTTTGCCGTTGTTTTGGAAGACAAAGACGCCATTACTGCCAGCGGATTTGTGTGGACACACTGGCTGATTGCCGACCTCAAGCGTACCTCCGTCGCCGAAAACGAAAGCCTGACCGCCACCGACTATACGCAAGGTGCAAACAGTTGGGCGAGCCTGTTGGGCAAGTTGGACATCGAAGAAGCCACAGGCTACGGCGGCATGTATCCGCCCAACTGCCGCCACCGCTACGAACTCATCGTTTACGCACTCGATACTGTGTTGAACCTGCCGCACAGCTTCCGTTTCAACGACCTGCATTTCGCCATGCAGGGACATATTTTAGACAGCGCAAGCGTAATGGGAACGTATGATGTATAAAGCCTAAGCTGCTTGTTTGAAAAAAGGTCGTCTGAAAATTTTCAGACGACCTTTTGTTATCAATGATGGCCGCAACCGCCGCCATGACTTTCGCGCAATGCTTCGGCAGCCTGCTCGTCGGCATGGTAGCTTGAGCGGACCATGGCGCCGATGGCGGCGTTGGTGAAGCCCAGTTCGTATGCTTCTTTTTCAAAGATTTTGAACTGGTCGGGCGTGACGTAGCGCAAGACGGGCAGGTGTCCGTCTGAAGGTTGGAGGTACTGGCCGATGGTAATCATTTCGATATTGTGCGCCCGCATATCGCGCATGATTTCGCGCACGTCTTCGTCTGTTTCGCCCAAGCCGACCATGATGCCGGATTTGGTCGGGATGTGCGGCATCATTTCTTTGTAGCGGCGCAGCAGGTCGAGGGAGTGTTGATAGTTGGCACCCGGACGGGCTTTTTTGTACAGGCTCGGATGGGTTTCCAAGTTGTGGTTCATCACGTCGGGCGGGGTTTCGGCAAGGATTTTCAGAGCGATGTCCAAGCGGCCGCGGAAGTCGGGAACGAGGATTTCGATTTTGGTATTCGGACTGGTTTCGCGGATGGCTTTGATGCAGTCGGCGAAATGCTGTGCGCCGCCGTCGCGCAGGTCGTCGCGGTCAACAGAAGTGATGACGACGTAACGCAGGTTCATGGCTTTGACGGATTCTGCGAGGTGTTTCGGTTCGTCGGGGTCAAGCATATTCGGGCGGCCGTGTCCCACGTCGCAGAACGGGCAACGTCGGGTACAAATGTCGCCCATAATCATGAAGGTCGCTGTGCCTTTGCTGAAACATTCGCCGATGTTCGGGCAGGAGGCTTCTTCGCAAACGGTGTGCATTTTTTGCTCACGCAAAATATCTTTGATTTCAAAGAATTTGCGTGACGGCAGTTTGGCGCGTATCCATTCGGGTTTTTTCAGTTTTTCCTGAAGGGGGACGACTTTGATGGGGATGCGGGCGGTTTTGTCCGCGCCTTTGAGTTTGACGCCGCGTTTGGGATCGTCAACTTTGATTTCGCTCATTAATTGTTCGCTTTCGGTGTGAGTTGTGTCTCGAGGTGTGCGGTCAGTTTTTGTGCAACCTCGTCCAAGGTGGGACAGGGTTGGACAAAATCCGCGATTTGTGTCATTTCCATGCCGGCATAGCCGCAGGGATTGATGTGGGTAAATGGGCTTAAGTCCATGTTTACGTTTAATGCCAGGCCGTGATAGACGGAACCGTCTTTGATGCGCAAGCCGAGTGAGGCGATTTTGCGCTCACCGACATAAACGCCGGGGCGTTTCGGGTCTGCCGCCGCTTCGATTCCGTATTCCGCCAACGTGGCGATGATACTGTTTTCAAGCGCGGAAACGATGTTGCGGACGCTGGTTTTGCGGCGTTTGAAGTTGATCATGGTGTAAATGACCAACTGGCCGGGACCGTGATAGGTGATTTGTCCGCCCCGGTCGATTTGGACGACGGGTATGTCGTCGCGGATCAGGAGGTGTTCCGGTTTGCCTGCCAGGCCTTGTGTGAAGACGGGCGGATGCTCGACCACCCATAATTCGTCTTCGGTATGTTCGTTGCGGGCTGCGTTGAACGCTTTCATGGCTTCGAAAGTCGGTTGGTACTCGACCATGCCTTTCTGCACGATTTTCATATCAGTACACCACTTTCACCATTTCGTGATCGGTCAGGGCGCGGTAGATTTTGTCCAGTTGCTCTTTGCTTTCGACATTTACTTTGACGGTCGCGCCGGTATAGTTGCCCTTGCTGCTTTGACGGGTGGTGATGTGGTGGGGCTCGGTATCGGGCGCGTGCTGGCGGACGGTTTCCAAGATATTTTTTTCAAATTCGGGATGCGCGTTGCCCATGACTTTGATGGGGAATTGGCAGGGGAATTCGATGAGTGAGGTTTGGTCGGTCATGGCTGACTCCTGATGTGCTGTATGCCGAGAGGTCGTCTGAAAAGTTTCCAGCCTTTCAGACGACCTCGAACGGCGTGTATTTTATCGCAAAAAGTTGCCGATAAAAATAGAAGCGTACATCGGCTTTTTCAAGTCTTGAAATACGCTTTTCCATCCCAATTTAAGCCACATTCCAAATTTATTACCAAGTAGAGAACAATATGCCGACAAAAGAAAAACATTTTGAGGAATACAGCGCACTGGCAACCCTGCCTTTACGCGATGTCGTCGTTTATCCGCACATGGTGCTGCCGCTGTTTGTAGGCCGCCCGAAATCCATTGCGGCATTGGAAGCGGCAATGGCGAATGACGATCCGGTGTTTTTGCTGGCGCAAATCGACCCAAACACCGAAGATCCGACTGCGTCCGATTTGCACCGTACGGGTACGGTCGCGCAGGTTTTGCAGGTGTTGAAGCTGCCTGACGGCACGGTAAAAGTGTTGGTCGAAGGTATCCGGCGCGGCAGGGTGTTGACCATTGAAGAGAGCGGCGGATTGTTCCTGTCACATGTTGAAGCTGTCAATGAGTATGCGGATGCGGACAATCCCGATATTGAAGCCATTCGTCGCACGCTGCTTACCCAGTTTGACCAATACGCCAAGTTGAATAAAAAAATCCCTGCCGAAATCATCAATACCATCAACGGTATCGATGATAACAGCCGTTTGGTGGACACGATTGCGGCGCATTTGCAGTTGAAACTGGAGCAGCGTCAGCAGATTTTGGAAACCTTCGGCATTATCGGCCGTATGGAGTTTCTGCTTGCCCAGTTGGAATCCGAACTGGACATCATGCAGGTCGAAAAACGCATCCGCGGCCGCGTCAAACGCCAGATGGAAAAATCCCAGCGTGAGTATTATCTGAACGAGCAAGTGAAAGCGATTCAGAAAGAATTGGGCGAAGAAGACGAACGCGGCGAATTGGATGCGTTGGAAGCAAAAATCAAAGAAGCGGGCATGACCAAGGAGGCTGAAGAGAAATGTCTGTCCGAACTGAAAAAGCTCAAAATGATGCCGCCTATGTCTGCGGAATCTACCGTGGTACGCAACTACATCGATACTTTGCTTGAGCTGCCGTGGAAGAAAAAATCCCGTGTCAGCAAAGATATTGCCAAAGCCGATTTGGTGTTGAACGCCGACCACTATGGTTTGGAAAAAGTCAAAGAGCGGATTTTGGAATACCTTGCCGTTCAAAAACGTATGGACAAACTCAAAGGTCCGATTCTGTGTTTGGTCGGTCCTCCGGGGGTGGGTAAAACCTCTTTGGGCGAATCCATTGCCAAAGCAACAGGCCGCCAATACGTCCGCATGGCTTTGGGCGGCGTGCGCGACGAAAGCGAAATCCGCGGCCACCGCCGTACCTATATCGGCTCCATGCCCGGCAAAATCCTGCAAAACATGGCTAAGGCAGGCGTGAAGAATCCGCTGTTCCTGCTCGACGAAATCGACAAATTGGGCAGCGACTTCCGAGGCGATCCTGCCAGCGCGTTGCTTGAGGTGCTCGATCCTGAGCAAAACAACAAGTTTGCCGATCATTATGCGGAAGTGGATTACGACTTGAGCGATGTGATGTTTATCGCCACATCTAATAGCCTGAACATTCCGACCCCGTTGCTCGACCGCATGGAAATCATCCGTTTGTCCGGCTATACCGAAGACGAGAAAATCAATATCGCCATGCAGTATCTCGTGCCGAAGCAAATGAAACGCAACGGCGTGAAAGAAGGCGAATTGGTGGTCGAGGAAAGTGCGGTACGCGATATTATCCGTTATTACACCCGTGAAGCCGGTGTACGTTCGCTCGACCGCGAGATTGCTAAAATCTGCCGCAAGGTGGTGATGCAGATTACCTTGAACGAAGATAAGAAGAGGTCGTCTGAAACCAAAAAAACCAGCAAAGCCAAGCCTAAGGCGGTTAAAGTCAATGAGAAAAACCTGCATGACTACTTGGGCGTGCGCCGCTTCGATTACGGCGTTGCCGAAAGTGAAAACCGTATCGGACAGGTTACCGGTTTGGCGTGGACGGAAGTCGGCGGCGAATTGCTGACTGTCGAAGCCGTGGCGTTGCCGGGCAAGGGCGTGATCCAGTGTACCGGCCAGTTGGGCGACGTGATGAAGGAATCTGTGTCCGCGGCATGGTCTGTTGTCCGTTCCCGTGCAGAATCAGTGGGTTTGGCTCCTGATTTTTACGAGAAAAAAGACATCCATGTTCATGTTCCCGAAGGCGCAACGCCGAAAGACGGTCCGAGCGCAGGTATCGCCATGACCTTGGCGATGGTGTCTGCCTTCACCAAAATTCCGGTGCGCGCCGATGTGGCGATGACGGGCGAAATTACCCTGCGCGGCGAAGTTTTGCCAATCGGCGGTTTGAAGGAAAAACTGTTGGCTGCCTTGCGCGGCGGCATCAAACACGTCCTGATTCCGAAAGACAACGTCAAAGACTTGGAAGAAATCCCTGAAAACGTGAAAACCGGCCTGACCATCCATCCGGTCAAATGGATAGACGAAGTCCTCGCTTTGGGCTTGGAAAGCCAGCCGACACCTTGGGTTGCGCCTTTAAGTACCGAAGAGGCGCAGGTTGAAGCCGCCAAGCCTAAGTCAAGGGCGAAAGCGACCAAACACTGATTTTGTAAAAAATGTGTTGCAAAAGATGCGGGTTTGCCTTGAAAGCCTGTAAAATAGGGCAATTCCGTATTTTTTGCTTGACACGGTATTTTCAGAATTGCTATAAAGCGCAAAGGTACTCAAAAGTACGAAGCCCCGAGTATTCGGGCATTTCATTATTTTCAACGATAGGAAGGGACTGATTGTGAATAAGTCTGAATTGATCGAAGCAATTGCTCAAGAAGCCGGCATTTCTAAAGCTGCCGCCCAAAAAGCTCTGGATGCCACTACCAATGCTGTAACCAACGCTCTGAAAAAAGGCGACACCGTAACTCTGGTCGGTTTCGGTACTTTCTACGTTGGCGAACGCGCAGAACGTCAAGGCCGCAACCCTAAAACCGGCGAGCCTCTGACCATTGCTGCTGCTAAAACTCCTAAATTCCGTGCCGGTAAAGCATTGAAAGATGCCCTGTAAGCATAGATAGGCATTAAGCCTGATAAAAATCGACTCTGATATAGGAGTCGATTTTTATTTTGTACTGTTTTTGTACATTTAACATAGAAATAAATCTAGAAATAAATCGAATAAAATTTGTGAGCAATGCCGCCTTGTGCCGTTAATGGTTTTGAGATGTTCGGAAGAATTTTGCCGTCATGAATTAGGCGGAAAGCGAGACATTTCCAGAAATGTCTTTTGTTTGTTATACTTTCGGCGTTTAACTTTTGCAATTGTTTATAAGGAGCGCAAAATGGCAGATTTTAATAAAATCTTGACGCCGGGTGATGTCGATGGCGGCATTATTAATGTTGTGAACGAAATTCCTGCGGGCAGCAATCATAAAATCGAATGGAACCGCAAATTAGCGACTTTCCAACTCGACCGTGTTGAACCTGCAATTTTTTCCAAACCTACAAACTACGGTTTTATCCCTCAGACTTTAGACGAAGATGGCGATGAATTGGATGTATTGCTGGTGACAGAGCAACCATTGGCAACCGGCATTTTTCTGGAAGCGCGCGTCATTGGCGTGATGAAATTTGTTGATGACGGCGAGGTTGACGATAAAATCGTTTGCGTTCCTGCCGATGACCGCAATAATGGCAATGCGTACAAAACATTGTCTGATTTGCCGCAACAATTAATCAAGCAAATCGAATTCCATTTCAACCACTACAAAGACTTGAAAAAAGCAGGTACGACCAAAGTCGAATCCTGGGGTGATGTTGAAGAAGCGAAACAAGTCATTAAAGAATCGATTGAGCGTTGGAATAAACAAGCTTAATTGAGATCAGCAAGCAAAAGGTCGTCTGAAAATATTTTCAGACGACCTTTTTGTTTTTTATGACTATGGCGCGAGCTTGGCGTTTGCCTGTTTGGCAGGGGAATTTTTTGGTATGATTGCCCCTTATATTTTCTATTGATAGGTTTGCACTATGTCTGTCTATACAAGTGTTTCTGATGAAGAAATGCGGGCGTTTTTGACCCAATACGATTTGGGCGGTTTTGTATCGTTGCAGGGAATTGCGCAGGGGATTACAAACAGCAATTATTTTTTGACCACCACGACGGGGCGTTACGTTTTAACGGTATTCGAGGTATTGAAGCAAGAGGAGTTGCCGTTTTTTCTGGAATTGAGCCGGCATCTGAGTAGCAATGGCGTGGCTTGTCCTGCTCCGATTGTGCGCAAGGATGGTAAGCTGGATTCTGTCTTGGTGGGCAAACCTGCCTGTCTGGTTACTTGCCTGAATGGCTCGGATACCGGCTGGGCAACGGAAATGCAATGCTTCAATACAGGGGCCATGTTGGCAAAAATGCATATTGCCGGACAAAGTTTCCCGCAAAAAATGGTCAATCCGCGTTACGACCGTTGGTGGCACGATGCTTGCAGTCAGCTTTTACCGGTATTGAGTGAATATGACGCGGCTTTGCTGCAAAAGGAGATTGCTGATTTAGATGGTAATCTGGGTAATCATCTGCCTTCAGGCATTATCCATGCCGATTTGTTTAAGGATAATGTTTTATTGGATGGGGAGAAGGTGGCGGGCTTTATCGATTTTTACTATGCCTGCAACGGAAATTTTATGTATGACCTGGCTATTGCCGTCAATGACTGGGCAAGAACAGCGGAGAACAAGCTGGATAGTTCCTTGCAAGATGCTTTTATCAGGGGGTATGAAAGCATCAGGCCTTTGTCTGATGAAGAACGCGAATATTTCCCGATTGCCCAAAGAGCGGGCTGTATCCGATTTTGGGTGTCGCGTCTTTTAGACTTTCACTTTCCGCAAACCGGTGAAATGACGTTTATTAAAGATCCCAATGCTTTTAGAGATTTGTTGCTGAGTTTGAATTGATGCATATGCTAATACTTGGTATTTGAAATGTAATGTATAGTGGATTAACTTTAAACCAGTACGGCGTTGCCTTGCCTTAGCTCAAAGAGAACGATTCTCTAAGGTGCTGAAGCACCAAGTGAATCGGTTCCGTACTATTTGTACTGTCTGCGGCTTCGTCGCCTTGTCCTGATTTAAAGTTAATCCACTATATATTTGGTCTTAAAACTGCACCCGAGGCTGGATGGGATGTCCGACTTTTAGGGTGCAGTTTTATTTTTCAGACGACCTTTTCAGTCTTTCTTCTTCAAGCGATGGCTGACGGTATTGAAAAAGCCGCGCAGGATGTCGATGTCTTCGGTTTGCGTGTTAGCGCGGCCGAACAGGCTTTGCATACGTCGCATCAGGCGTTCGCTGTTGCGGCGGTTGAAAAAGCCGATATCGTCCATGACGCTTTCCATGTGGGCGACCATGCCTTTGATTTGTTCGTGGGTGGCGGCGTGGTCTTCCTGTTGCAGGTGGGTCATGGGCATATTGGTCTGGCTGAAGATTTCGTAACACACAACTTGCACCGCCTGGGCGAGGTTGAGCGAGAAATAGTCAGGGTTGCCGTTGATGGTCATCAGACGGTTGCATGCCTGCACTTCTTCGATGCTCAAGCCGAAGGTTTCGTTGCCGAAGACGAGGGCAACTTGTTCGCCGCGTTGTGCCGCCTGCAATAATTCGGGAACCAGTTCGCGCGGGGTTTGCAGCGGCGCGGTGATTTCGCGGCGGCGGCTGGTAAGGGCGCAGGCGAGCGTGGTGTCGGCGAGGGCTTCGTCGAGTGTGGCGGCAATCACGGCGTTGTGCAATACGTCTGCCGCGCCGGAAGCGAGGATGAAACTTTCCTCCGGCAGTTGGAAATCTTGCGGGTTTTCGGGGTTGAAAACGGGCGGTTGCCCGGTCATCGGCGTGGACATCAAATTCGGGGCGACAATGGTGAGTTTGTGCAGCCCCATGGTTTTCATGGCGCGGGCGGCGGAGCCGATATTGGCGGGATGGCTGGTGCGGGTGAGGATGATGCGGATGTTGCCGAGATAGTCGGGCAATTCGGGCTTGGCTGAAGTCATGTTTTGTTTTCGGTTTGTTCGGGAATCGGGTATAATACGCCATCTTTTTGTTTTCAGACGACCTTTCGCCTTTGCGCTTGAGAGGTCGTCTGAAATGTTCTTTAACAACGTCGGAAACGTACAAACGTTGCGTCCGGTGCAGATGCGCCGGACGGTATTTTACCTGATTTAGAAAGAAAACCCATGAATCCGTTTTTAAATACCGCTTTCAAAGCCGCCCGTAAAGCCGGGCAGATGATGATCCGCGCAAGCGGCAATCTGGATGCCGTCAAAGTTGACAGCAAGGCATTCAACGATTTCGTTTCCGACGTTGACCGCAATTCTGAAATGATTTTGGTGGAAGCGCTCAAAGAGGCCTATCCGCATCACAAAATCACTTGCGAAGAAGGCGGTTCTCACGGCAAAGCCTCTGCGGAATACGAATGGATTGTCGATCCGCTCGACGGCACGACCAACTTCTTACACGGTCATCCCCAATACGCGATTTCTATGGCGCTGCTGCACAAAGGCGTGTTGCAGGAAGCTTTGGTGTACGCACCTGAACGCAACGATGTTTACATGGCTTCGCGCGGCAAAGGAGCATTGCTCAACGACCGCCGTATCCGCGTTTCTTCCCGCATTGAGTTGAACCGCTGCTTGATCGGTACCGGCTTCCCTGTTGTCGACCAAAGCATGATGGACAAGTATCTGGCTATTTTGAAAGACTTTTTGGCAAAAACGGCCGGAGGTCGCAGAGAAGGCGCGGCTTCGTTGGATTTGTGCGCCGTGGCGGCCGGCCGTTTGGACGGTTTCTTCGAGTTCAACCTCAAACCTTGGGATATTGCCGCAGGCGCGCTGATTGTGCAGGAGGCGGGCGGTATCGTTACCGATATGTCCGGCAATGAAGGCTGGCTGGAAAGCGGCGATATTGTGGCAGCCAATCCGAAAGTGCTGGCGCAAATGTTGCAAATCATTAGCGTCCATCTGTAAACAGGAGGTCGTTTTCAGACGACCTTTTGCTCGTTTTTAATACGGTGTCGTGATTTAGCAATAGCAGGAATATCATCCATGTTACTTTCAGGAGCAGATAACTACCTTTTATCGCAATCTGAAAACAGGGATTCCGATTAATGATAATATGCTCAAAGAATTGATTTGCAACAGGCAACCCCTCTGCCAATCTGATAAATGACGAACCGTATTGTTGTGAATAATATGAAGAAAAAAACTTTTTTGAATCGTCCCAAGACATCCGTTTTCCGCACCGAGCAAATTGCTGCCGCGGTGTGCGCGGCAGTATGCGCGGCAACGGCGCAGGCTTATCCTTTGCAGGCTATTTTAAGGGATGCCATGGTGTCCGACCCGATTGTGAAGGAAGCGAAAGCAACCGAAGATTCGGCCAAAAGTACGACGAAGGCGACCCGTGCGCGCCATTATCCCGTATTGACGCTGACGGGTACCAAAGTTTTGGCGCAGAAAAACAAATATTCCAGCAACGATATGAATGACGGTGTCGGCATACGCGGAACTTTGAATGTATATTCATGGGGCGCCATCAATGCGGCGGTACGGCGCGATAAAAACAGAGAGCAATACTACCATCATCGTTATTTCGAAAATCAGGAACGTCTGGGTAGCGACATCGGCAAACTCTATTTGACCGCATTGCGCGCGAAAGAAATCCTGCGTATCAACCGTCAGAGCTTGGTCCGACATAATAATCTTCTGAAAGATTTGAATATTATCGTGAAATACGATAGCGGCCGCCGTTCCGAACTCATTGAAGCGCGTGCGCGCCTGTTGCAGGTCGAGTCATCCATCGCGCAACAACAACGTACGATGGAGTTGGCGTTGAGCCGTTTGTCCCGCTACACCGGACGGCAGTTGACGGCAGAGGATTTGGAAGATCCGTTTGCCAACGACAGCGCGGAATCATTGGTTCGCCGTTTCAAAACAGCCGATAACAATACTAATCCTTCCTATCGGGCGCAGGTGGCAGAACGCGACAGCGTGAAGGCAGATTTGGACGTTTCCAAAGCAGAGCGCCTGCCCGCCGTGAATCTGGAAGGTAATGCGAACCGCGACAACAGACAGCTTTATTTAAATGTGGCATGGAATGTCTTGGACGTTGCCGCGCGCCATAATGTGCAGAAAAATGCCGATGCCCTGATTGCCGCCGAATCGAAATCCGAGCAGATTATGCGCGACATCACCGAAAAAACCCAAACCGCCGAAATCGACATGCGCGAGAGCGAACGCCGTGCCGATATTGCCGCGCAACATATTGCCGCTCAAAAAGACGTGGTTAAAACTTACGAGTTGCAATTCAAAATCGCCCGCCGCACGCTGACCGACGTTTTGGGCGCATACAACGAATTGTCCAGCATCGAGCAGGAAAACATTTCGGCGCGCAACGACTTCCGCGATGCCGCGTTGGATTATCTGGCTGCGCAGGCGCAAATGGCGAATTGGGCAGGCTTGAAGCAATAACATAAAATCTTAACATCATTACTCATTACGCGAATTATCATGAAAGCAATCATTGAACATATTGTGTTGGTTACCCGTCTCTTAGGGGCGCCTGTGTCAGAAGCCGCGCTGACGGCAGAGGTGGTGCGGGATAAAAAACTCAATGTCAACTATCATTCCCTCGTCGAAGTCTTGCGCAGCCACGGCTTCGAAAACACATTGTCCAAGCGCAATCTGGAAGACATTCCATCGCTTGCCGTTCCTGTGATGATCATTCTTCACAACGAAGAGGCAGCCGTCATTACCAATATCGAAGGTTCGGGTCGGAACAGGAAATATCATATCCGTCAGGTAGATGGCTTGGAGCAGCAGCTTGATCATGACCAGCTTTCCGGTCTGTATCTGGGTTACTGCTGGTTTATCAAGCCCAAAATGGCGGCGGATACGCGTTCCGAACTGCCTGAATACCACCTCCCCAAGGCATGGTTTTGGAAAGTCATTTGGCGTTTCCGCAGCTATTACTATCAAGTGATTTTGGCGACCGTCATCATCAACTTCCTCGCCTTGGTCAGCTCGTTGTATGTCATGAACGTTTACGACCGCGTCATTCCCAACCAAGCCTATGAAACCCTGTGGGTTTTGAGTATCGGCGTTGTCCTCGCCATTTTGTTCGAATTTGCCGCCAAGATGATACGCGGCCATTTGACCGACATCGCCGGTAAAAAGGCCGACCTGATTATCAGCTCCGCTTTGTTCCGCCGCGTGATGGCATTGCGTCTCGCCGACCGTCCCGCTTCTTCCGGTTCATACGCCAACAACCTGCGCGAATTTGAATCCGTACGCGAATTCATGACCAGCGCGAGCCTGTTGACTTTGGTGGACTTGCCGTTCCTGTTGCTGTTTATCTTTGTTATTTCGATAGTCGGCGGCAAATTGGCTTTGGTTCCTTTGGCGATTATTCCGATTGTCGTCATTGTCGGCTTCATCGTCCAACGCCCCTTGTCGCGCCACATTAACGAATCCATGAAAGAAAGCTCGCAACGTTCAGGCCTTGCCGTAGAAGCCATTGAAGGCATCGAAACCCTGAAAACCAACAACGCGACTTCATGGGCGCAACAACGTTGGGACGAATACACCGCTAAAACCTCCGCTTCATCCATTAAAGTTAAAGATACCAGCAACTTCATGGTCAACTTCGCCGTTGCCATGCAGCAGCTCAATACTGTCTTTTTGGTCGTTGTCGGTACCTATCTGATTCATGCCGACAACCATGCGGAACGGATTACCATGGGTGCGCTGATTGCCTCCGTTATTCTGTCCGGCCGCGCGTTAGCGCCGTTGGCTCAAGTTGCCGGCCTTGCTACCCGCTTCCAACAGGCGAAGCTGGCGTTAAGAGGCGTGAACGACATTGTTTCCCGTCCAATCGAACGCAGCCCCGAACGCAAATACATTACTTTGGATAACGTTCAAGGCAATATCGCTTTTGAAAACGTAACGTTCAAATACAAAAACGAAAGCAACAACGCAGTTGACGAGTTGCGCATCAACATCCGACCCGGTGAAAAAGTCGGTATCCTCGGACGTATCGGCAGCGGTAAAAGTACCATGCTGAAGCTGGCGAGCGGTCTGTACGACACCGAAAAAGGCAACGTAACCCTCGACGGCGTCGATATGCGCCAACTTGATCCGAATTTCCTGCGGAACCAAGTCCTCCTGTTCAGCCAATCTCCACGCCTTTTCTTGGGTACATTGCGCGAAAACATGGACTTGGCGCGTACCGACAGCTATTCGACCGACCAAGACCTGCTGACCGCACTCAAACGTTTCGGTCTGGACCAAATCATCCGCAACCACCCAAGAGGCTTGGATATGCCTTTGGGTGAAGACGGTTTGGGTCTGTCCGGCGGTCAAAAACAAATCATCGCCCTCGCACGCATGACGCTGCGCGACCCCAAAGTTGTCCTTTTGGACGAGCCGACAACCAGCCTCGACCAAGGTACCGAACGCATGGCATTGAACGCGATTGCCCACTGGGGACGCAACCGCACCATGCTCTTGGTCACCCACCGTCCGCAAGTGCTGCAAATCGTTAACCGTATCATCGTAATGGAAAACGGCAAAGTCGTTATGGACGGCCCGCGCGATTTAGTGTTGCAAAAACTGATGCAAAACGAGCAAAACAAAGTCAAAGCAGCACAACAAGCGCAGGAAAACCAACGTCCCGGCGAAGCGGCGCAAGCATGACGAAAAGGGAAAAGGTCGTCTGAAAACACAAGCAGAAAGCGTTTCAGACGACCTCTTTGAAAACAACAAACAGATACCGAAGATTCATCATTATGAGCGAAAACAACGTTAAATCCAAAGACCTGCATCTCATTAACGATTTGAATGCAGCCTTGCAAAAAGAAAAACACAGCGGCCAATTTTGGGTCATCATCCTGTTTTTCCTGCTGCTCGTCGTCTTTGTCGTATGGGCATACAACAGCACCGTCGAAGAAGTAACCCGCGGCAACGGTAATGTCATCCCCAGCAGCCGCGAACAAGTCATCCAAAGTCTGGACGCAGGCGTCATTACCCAAATGATGGTTAAAGAAGGCGATTTGGTCGAAAAAGACCAAATTCTGCTGAAGCTCGACGACACGCGCAGCCTTGCCGTATTGCGCGAGAGCGAAGCCAAAGTCCAAAACCTCGAGGCCACCATCGCTCGCCTGAAAGCCGAAGCTTACGGCGGCAAACTCACGTTCCCCAACAGCGTCAGCCCCGAACTCCGCCGCCGCGAAACCGCCGCATATAACGCCCGCCGCCAAGCCATGACCGATGCCGTACAAAGTCTGGTACAAAGCAAAGCGGCGCTTGATCGCGAAATCGCCATTACTGCACCTATGGTGGCACAAGGCGTTATGTCCGAAGTCGAACTCCTCAAAATGCGCCGCGAATCCAGCGATCTGACCCTGCAAATTGCCGAACGCCGCAACCGTTACAGGACAGATGCCAACAACGAACTCGTGCAATCCGAATCCGAGCTGGCGCAATCCAAAGAAAACATGGCCATGCGCGCCGACCCGGTTGACCGCTCCCAAATCCGCTCCCCCATGCGCGGCATCGTCAAAAACATCAAAATCAATACCATCGGCGGCGTAGTCAACCCGGGCGAAGAAATCATGCAAATCGTCCCCGTTGACGACAAACTCCTTGTCGAAGCCTATATCCGTCCGCAAGACATCGCCTTCGTCCGCGCAGGACAGCCCGCACTGGTCAAAGTCAGCGCATATGACTACTCCATCTATGGCGGATTGGAAGGCAAAGTTACCCTTGTCGGCGCAGATACCGTCAGCAACTCCATGCAAAGCCGCGCCAATGACTTGAAACTCGACCCCAACCAAGTTTACTACCGAGTCATCGTCCAAACTGAGAACAACGCCCTGAAAGACAAAAACGGTAAAGACATGCCGATTATTCCGGGCATGGTTGCCACAGTGGACATTAAAACCGGCGAAAAAACCATCTTCCAATACCTGATCAAACCGATTACCCGTATGAAACAGGCATTGAGCGAACGTTAATTTCCCGAATAAAACTTGCTTAACAGTCAAAAGGTCGTCTGAAAAACCGGGCTGCGTCCAAATCTTGGACGTTCATAAAACCCTATTTAGGCGTTCTATATAAGCTGGGTTCTGTATACGACAGGACCCAGCTTTTTTCACTTTCAAACTGTAACGCTCCCAGATGCGGTAATCCATACAATCATATTCGTCCACCGTCAATTCTTCTGAACGGTAGGAGTATTTCGTTTAATACCGCAAAGAAGCCCTCCATCTGCGTATTGTCCCACCAGTTTGCCTTGCGAGACTGTATAAATAATGGGATGCGGTTTGTTATTTGAAGCGTAACTTTGGTCGTAAAAACTGCACCCGTATGTTTGGATAGAATATCCAACTTTTGGATGCAACCCGGTTTTTTCAGACGACCTTTATCCGTTTTAGCGACGGAATTTGCCGTGGTCGAAATCATCAAATGCTTCATAAGCCGCTTGGCATTGGATGCGTTGTTCTTTATATGGCAGTTGGCGGAAGGCTTTGCGGGCTTTGACGTTTTCTTTCAGCTCGGCTTTGTTGCCTTTGGATTTATACCATGCAGCGCGACGGTCAAGATATTTTTTGCAGGCAGGATGCAGCTTGTTTTGTTTGGCTTTGGTTTGAGTGTGGTGGGGCTTATGGTGTTTGTGGACGGCTGCATCGGCAGGTTGGGTTGCAAAACCCAGTATCAGTGCTGCAGATAGGGCGGGCAGAAGGCTTTTTCTCAATAACATGGCGGACTCCTGTTTATTTAAAGGGTGCATTTCATTATATTCATGGCTTTTGTAAAAAGGAAATTTGGCAGGATGGGTCGTCTGAAAAAGCAAGCGGGGTATTTAAAGCATTTTGACGAAACCCATCTTCCATTACATATTATCAAACAGAGAAAATAATAAACTACATGAATTATCACGTTTCAGACGACCTTGTGTTGCATATGTCATTCATTGTCATGCTGTTTATTTTCAAAATTTAACACAAATCCGAATTTGCCTTATTTCATAAGCGCATAGCCGAATGAGGGTTTTGATGCAAAAAAACACATCTTTGCGGTAAGGCTTGAATCATAGGGAAAGAGGTCGTCTGAAAGAAAATTGGGAAAAGCCCGATTTCAAAACAGCGGCCTTGTCAAGACTGGATAAGCGACGAAAAATACACTATATTGTGCCACTCGATATTAATACATACTGTATCTTGTGTTTAAGGATGGAGAAAGCTCACGATGAATGCACCGACTGATTTGAAAGTAACCAAGCGCGACGGACGTTTGGAAAATCTCGACTTAGACAAAATCCACCGCGTCGTTACTTGGGCGGCGGAAGGCTTGAAAAACGTTTCCGTATCGCAAGTCGAGCTCAAATCGCACATCCAGTTTTACAACGGCATCCGCACCGACGACATCCACGAAACCATCATCAAGGCGGCTGCCGACCTGATTTCGCAGGATACGCCCGACTATCAATATCTCGCCGCGCGTCTGGCAATTTTCCACCTGCGCAAAATCGCTTACGGCGAGTTCGAACCGCCGCATCTCTTTGACCATGTTAAAAAACTCACCGATGCGGGCAAATACGACCGTCACATCATCGAAGATTACAGCCGAGAAGAGTTTGACGAGCTGAACGCCTATATCGATCACAGCCGCGACATGACCTTCTCGTATGCCGCCGTAAAGCAGCTCGAAGGCAAATATCTGGTGCAGAACCGCGTTACCCGCCAGATTTATGAAACGCCGCAGTTTTTATACATTTTGGTGGCGATGTGTCTCTTCAGCAAATACCCGAAAGAGACGCGCTTGGATTACGTCAAACGTTTTTACGACGCCGTTTCTACATTTAAAGTATCGCTGCCGACCCCGATTATGAGCGGCGTGCGCACGCCTACGCGCCAGTTCTCAAGCTGCGTATTGATTGAATGCGACGACAGTCTGGATTCCATCAATGCCACCACCAGCGCGATTGTGAAATACGTTTCCCAACGTGCAGGCATCGGCATCAACGCCGGACGTATCCGCGGTTTGGGCAGCGAAATCCGTGGCGGTGAAGCGCAACACACAGGCTGTATCCCATTCTTCAAAATGTTCCAAGCAGCGGTTAAATCCTGCTCGCAAGGTGGCGTACGCGGCGGCGCGGCAACCTTGTTCTACCCATTATGGCATATCGAAGCCGAAAGCCTGTTGGTATTGAAAAACAACCGCGGCGTAGAAGACAACCGTATCCGCCAACTGGACTACGGCGTACAAATCAACCGCCTGCTGTACACCCGCTTGATTAAAGGCGGCAACATTACCCTGTTCTCGCCGAATGAGGTTCCAGGTTTGTATGATGCCTTCTTCGCCGATCAAGACGAATTCGAGCGCCTCTACACTCAATACGAGCAAGACCCAAACATCCGCAAACGCACTTTGCCGGCAACAGAATTGTTCTCCACCCTGATGCAGGAGCGCGCCGGTACCGGTCGCATCTACATCCAAAACGTTGACCACTGCAACACGCACAGCCCGTTTGATCCACGCGTTGCGCCTGTTCATCAGTCCAATTTGTGCATGGAAATCGCCCTGCCGACCAAACCGCTGGACAACATCAACGACGCAGAAGGCGAAATTGCCTTGTGTACCTTGTCCGCCTTCAACTTGGGCGCATTGAACAATTTAGACGAACTGGAAGAGCTTGCCGATTTAACCGTGCGCGCGCTTGATGCCTTGCTGGATTACCAAGACTATCCGATCGAAGCCGCTCGCACCGCGACCATGAACCGCCGCACGCTTGGCATCGGCGTCATCAACTACGCCTACTATCTGGCGAAAAACGGCGTCCGTTACAGCGACGATTCCGCCCTCGGCCTGACCCACCGCACCTTTGAAGCCATGCAGTATTACCTGCTCAAAGCATCGGTAAACCTTGCCAAAGAATACGGCGCATGCCCGCTGTTCAACCAAACCGTTTATTCGCAAGGCAAACTGCCTATCGACACCTACAAAAAAGACTTGGACGCCGTGTGCAACGAGCCTTTGCACTACGACTGGGAAAGCCTGCGCGCCGACATCGTCAAATACGGCCTGCGCAACTCTACCCTGACCGCACTCATGCCGTCTGAAACCAGCTCGCAAATCGCCAACGCCACCAACGGCATCGAGCCTCCACGCGGCCTGGTCAGCGTTAAAGCATCAAAAGACGGTATTTTGAAACAAGTCGTACCGGAATTTGAAACCCTGAAAGACGCCTATGAAACCCTGTGGCAGCTTCCGGGCAACGAAGGCTACCTGAAACTTGTCGGCGTGATGCAAAAATTCGTCGATCAGGCGATTTCCGCCAACACCGCCTACGACCCGAGTAAATTCGAAGGCAACAAAGTTTCCATGAAACAAATGCTCAAAGACCTGCTGACCGCCTACAAATACGGCGTCAAAACCCTGTACTACCACAACACACGCGACGGCGCGGACGATACGCAGACCGACATTCAAGATGACGGCTGCGCTGGTGGGGCTTGTAAGATTTGATAAGGGCTTTGGTGAAGTAATTGAAAGCCTTTCCTAAATTTGATTATCAAGGTATTGAATATGATCTAACGCATTTAACTGCGTTTTCTTGTGACTATATTCAACCTGCTAAAAGTGATGGTACGGCGGAAAAACGATACCGCTGTATTATCGAGTTTAGTACACATTGTTTTACAAGAGGTGAAAATAAACGTAAGGGAGAAACGTTATCAGATATTGAACCTGCATTGCAGTATATAACGGCTAAAGAAACACGAATTTTTTGTTTCGAACGTTATCAGGTTTCAAAAATGTTGCCGCAAATTATGCGTGAAATTAGTAGAAACAAATGTTATTTCACTTCGGCTGATGATAAGTTTCTGACCATATCAGTAACGGATAAAAACGGTAAAAAAGTAGATTATGAAATTTACTTTTCACTTCAAAGAGCCAAATCTCCAAAACATGATGTACATATTTACATTAATAGTGCATATATACGGGATGGGGATTACAAAGAAAATCACGGAACAAAAGTAAGGAGAAAACCGGTCGGTTTCTTTGTGTTATTACATAATACATTGGTCAATAAGAGAATCAAACGCCCAAAGTAAAACAACCCTCACTTAAAAGCAAGGGTTGTCAGTACAGGCTTCGCTTTATAACTGCTCTTGGGCTAGTAGCCTAAAAAGGCCGGACAAACGCTGAAATGGTTTCATGCCTGCTCATGCGTTTTGTTGAGACAAATTGTACCACGATTGCAATAAGGCTCAAAATAAAAATTTTCAGACGACCTATCTGCTTCGCATAGCCTAGAAGTCGCCTATCCTACTTTTAGATTTAAATCAACCTGAGAAAACAGCCATGTCCTGCGAACACCTAGTCATGTCATACAGCACCTTTTCCAAAACCAAAAACGACGCGCTGAAAGAGCCGATGTTTTTTGGTCAGCCTGTTAATGTTGCCCGTTATGACCAGCAGAAATACGAAGTATTTGAAAAACTGATTGAAAAACAACTGTCTTTCTTCTGGCGGCCGGAAGAAATCGACGTGTCGCGCGACCGTATCGACTACGCCAACCTGCCCGAACACGAAAAACATATTTTCATCAGCAATCTGAAATACCAAACCTTGCTTGACTCCATCCAAGGCCGTAGCCCGAACGTTGCCTTGCTGCCTTTGGTGTCGATTCCTGAACTGGAAACTTGGATTGAAACGTGGAGCTTCAGCGAAACCATCCACTCGCGCAGCTACACCCACATCATCCGCAATATCGTGAATGATCCGTCGGTCGTGTTCGACGACATTGTGCAGAACGAATACATCATCGCCCGCGCCGAAGACATCGCCTGCTATTACGATGATTTGATTGAATATACCCAGTATTACAACCTGTTGGGCGAAGGAACGCACAATGTCGGCGGCAAGCTCGTTACCGTTTCTTTGCGCGAGTTGAAGAAAAAACTCTATCTCTGCCTGATGTGCGTCAACGTGTTGGAAGCCATCCGTTTCTACGTTTCATTTGCCTGCTCGTTCGCCTTTGCCGAGCGCGAGTTGATGGAAGGCAACGCCAAAATCATCAAACTGATTGCCCGCGACGAAGCCCTGCACCTGACCAGCACCCAGCATATGCTCAACCTGATGCGCGCCGGTGCCGACGATCCTGAAATGGCGGAAATCGCCGTCGAATTGCAGGACGAATGTTTCAAACTCTTTAAAAAAGCGGCGGAGCAGGAAAAAGAATGGGCAGCCTATCTGTTTAAAGACGGTTCGATGATTGGTCTGAACAAGGAAATTTTGGCGCAATACGTCGAATACATCACCAACCTGCGTATGCAGGCGGTCGGTCTGCCTGCCGGATTCGAAGGTGCTACCCAAAACCCGATTCCGTGGATTAACGCGTGGCTGTCGTCCGACAACGTACAAGTCGCGCCGCAGGAAGTGGAAATTTCTTCTTACTTAATCGGTCAGATTGATTCGGAAGTCAGCGCGGACGATTTGGGCGATTTCGAACTGTAATCAAACTCGGCGGTTTTTCCGCATTTCCATCATCAGAGGTCGTCTGAACAGGTATAGTAACGAAATCAAAGATTTCGGTTATGCCGTGCAGACGGCCTTTCCCGCTTAAACAGATAACAATGGCACTCATCAGCACATACGATAAAACCTTCGAGCTTCAAGAGGGCGAAACCTTATTGGAGGGCTTGGAGCGCACCGGCCACGAGGTCGAATACCAGTGCCGCAGCGGCTATTGCGGTTCCTGCCGCGTCAAAATATTAGACGGCAGGGTGTCATACGACGATTTCCCGCTGGCGTTTGTCGCACCCGGCGAGATTCTGCCGTGTTGCTGTCGGGTTCACGAGGACATTAAGGTCGATTGCCGCGGGCGGGTGAGCGAACCGGATTTGTTCGATGTCGGTTTGTTTGATGAGCGGGATTGAGTCGATTGAAATCCAATTGTATTATTTTCAGTTCTTTGTTTTAATCATAGGCTCTTCAAATTTAGGTGTAATCGTATGAATGTCGCTAAGGGTTTATTGGTTTCAGTTTTATGTTTGAGCTCGGGTTTGCTTGCTGCTCAAAATCATCATTCCCAATGGAAAAAAGTTTATGAAAGGAATTTGACGGATTTTGAATTGAGTCCGGAGGGAAGCGGGTTGGTATTGCTTGCCCAACCGCAAGGACGTTGCAGGATGGATGTTGATTTTTATGGGGAAACGGGACAGGATAAATACCAGTATGAATTTACCCGAGACCGTTTGACGGCAGGTTCGCATCGGGAATACCGCTATACCGCTGCATCGTTGTCGGAAGTCACCAAAGATAAAATAAAATTGGTACGAAATGAGAAGCTGAATCCTGCTTCAGGCGCGGTAAAGAAAGAATTTCGGGATATTTATCAATACGTTCCTAATAAGGTTTTAAAAAAATATTGTTTTTGATATGGCATGGCAAATAAAGCAAGAGGTCGTCTGAAAACTTTTCAGACGACCTCTTGCTTTATTTACCCTATCGTTTAATGCAGATGCTCGTAAATGGTTTCCGCCAATGCTTTGCTGATGCCTTCGACTTGCTCCAAATCTTCTTTGCTGGCGGCAACGACACCGCGCAGGCCGCCGAAGCGGGTGAGCAGGGCTTGGCGGCGTTTGCTGCCTACGCCGGGGATATCGCTGAGGGAGGAGGTAACGCGGGCTTTGTCGCGTTTTTTGCGGTGGCCGGTGATGGCGAAGCGGTGTGATTCGTCGCGCACGGTTTGCAGGAGGTGTAGGGCGGGGCTGTTGGGCGGCAGGCGGAAGGTTTCGCCGGTGAACGGGAGGATGAGTTCTTCCATGCCGGCTTTGCGTTCGGGGCCTTTGGCGATGCCGACCAAGGGGATGTGCAGCCCGAGTTCTTCCCATACGGATACGGCGACGCCGATTTGTCCTTTGCCGCCGTCAATCAATACGACATCGGGCCATTTGACGGCCTCGCCGTTGGCTTCGGCTTCCTGCATTTTGCCGTAGCGGCGGGTGAGGACTTCGCGCATGGCGGCGTAGTCGTCGCCGGGTTTGGCGGTGGTGATGTTGTAGCGGCGGTATTGCGAGGGTTGGATGTTTTGTTCGTCGTATACGACGCAGGAGGCGATGGTGGCTTCGCCTTGGGTGTGGCTGATGTCGAAGCATTCGAGGCGGTTGAGGTCGTCTGAATTCATGTTCAGGATTTTTGCCAGCTCGTCGATGCGGTGTTGCTGGCTGCTTTGTTGCAGGCGGCGTTGGGCAATCGCCATTTGTGCGTTTTGTTCCGCCATTTTCAGCCAGACTTTGCGTTCGCCTATGGTTTTGGTCACGAACTGCATTTGTTTGCCGTGTTCGCCCTCTAAGGCTTCTTTCAATGCGTCAGGGACGGGGAAGTTGCTGATGATGATGTCGGGTTTGCTTTTGCCCAGATAATGTTGGGCGACAAAGGCTTCGGCGTAATCTTGCCCGTTTGGTTCGGGGTCGTTTTTGGTGTCGGGGAAGAAGCTTTTATCGCCGACGTGCCGCCCGCCGCGGATGCTGACCCAGTGTACGCAGACGAGGCCGTCTGAAACGGCGAGCGCGAGCAGGTCGATGTCGTTAGGATTGTTCGGGTTTTTGCTGTCGATGAACTGGTTGCTCTGCATGATGCCGAGCGCTTGGATTTGGTCGCGGTAGCGGGCGGCTTCCTCAAATTGCAGGTTGGCGGCGGCGGTCTGCATTTTGTGTTGCAGGGTGCGGGTCAGTTCGTCGGTTTTGCCGTTGAGGAAAGTGGCCGCTTGGCGCACGCTGTCGCGGTAGTCTTCTTCGCTGATGTGGCCGACGCAGGGCGCGGTGCAGCGTTTGATTTGATACAGCAGGCAAGGACGGTCGCGGTGTTCGAACACGCTGTCTTCGCAGGTGCGCAGCATGAAGACTTTTTGCAGGACTTGTATGCTGTCGCGCACGGCGTTGCTGTTGGGATAGGGGCCGAAGTATTGGTTCGGCTTTTTCAACGTGCCGCGGTAATACGCCATCTGCGGATATTGATGTCCGCTGAGCATTAAATATGGATAGCTTTTGTCGTCGCGGAAGAGGATATTGTATTTGGGCGACAGGGCTTTGATGAAATTGTTTTCGAGAATCAGGGCTTCGGCTTCGGAGCGGGTGATGGTGGTTTCAATGTGGTGAACCTGTTTCACCATCAATGCGATGCGCGGGGAATGGTCGTTTTTCTGGAAATAGCCGGACACGCGCCGCTTGAGGTTGACCGCTTTGCCGACGTATAAGACGTTGCCGCCCTCGTCGAAAAAACGGTATACGCCGGGCAGGTTGGGCAGGTTTTTAAGGAAGAGGGGGATGTCGAAGTCCGTGGTCATGGGGCGGATGGTAGTGGGCAGGTTTTCAGACGACCCGATTATAAATCAGAACGCTTGGGATAATGGAACATAAGCAGCTGGTTCATGAGGATGGAAAAGTACCAAATATGGACTAATTTGTACCGTCTAAGCTACCCAAAAGACAAATCGGTCAAAAAATGCTATTCTTATCGCTTTCAACCTATCTGTTTGTAGCAATGAAAAAGTATCTTATTTCGACCGTAGCCGTAGCCATCGCCGCGGGCCTCGGTGCGCCTTACTACTTCGGCATCAAAGCAGAAGAAACCCTGACTGCACAACAAAAGCTGTTGCAGGAATCAGGTTTTCTAACCGTAGAATCCCACCAATATGATCGGGGCTGGTTCGGTGCGACCGAAACTACGGTCATACGCCTGAAACCGACATTGCTTCAAAATACCCAGCAATATCTGCCCGATAATCTGAAAACCGTCTTGCAAGAGCCGATTACGGTTGTGAACCATATCAGTCATGGCCCGTTTGCCGGCGGTTTCGGTACTCAGGCTCATGTGGAAACTGAGTTCAAATACCATCCGGAAACCGAAAAAGTATTGTCGCGCTTCTTTGGTCAACAAGCTCCTTTGACCATGAGCAACACGATTTATTTCGGCGGAAGCGGCAAGCTTCAACTCAGCGTTCCGGCTTTCGACTATGAAGAGTTGTCCGGCATCAAGCTCAGCTGGAAAGGCTTGAGCGGCAACACCGATTACGAAAAAGATTTCCAAAGCTACCGTCATGATTATACCGCTCCGTCTTTGCAGCTCAAGCTGGCGGACAAGGGCGATGTTTCGATGGAAAACCTACATTTCCAATCTGAGACTTCAGACGGACTCAACAAGCTTTCCTTGGGTAAAAGCAGCATTACTTTGGATAAATTCCTGCTGCAATGGAAAGAAAATATTGATTACAACGTCAAGCTGAACGAGCTGATCAATTTGGTGACCAATCTGCAAATCGGGGCATTTGTCAATCCGACCGGCAGTATTGCGCCTTCCAAAATCGAAGTCAGTAAACTGAAATTCGATACCAATACCAACGAAGTTGATAAGTTTATCAATAGCGAAGGACGGTTCCAATTTGAAGAGCTGGTCTATGGCGAAGATAAATATGGTCCGTTGGATATCAATGTGGCAGCAGAGCATTTGGACGGCAAAGGTTTGCAGGCTTTGAAAGCCAAGCTTGCCGAAGTTGCCAATAAGAAAATGAGCGAGGAAGAGATCCAAAACGCCTTGCTCCAAACCGCCAAAAACGAAGCTTCGGGTTTATTCACCAATGATCCGGTGCTGAATGTCAAAACATTCAAATTCATCATGCCGCAAGGTCAAGTGGATGTCAGCGGTAAACTCGCCTTTAAAGGCTTGGCGGCAAAAGATTTGAACAGCCTCAGCGAAATGTTGAAAAAAACCCATGCTGATTTCAATGTGAGCGTTCCGAAAAAACTGTTGGAGCAGATGGCAATCAACCAAGCGCGCAGCCTGTTTAGCGTCAATGCCGAGGATGAAGAAGCCGGACGCGCAGGAATTGAGGACATCAATGAAACGCTGCGTCTGATGGTGGACAGCACTGTGAAAAGCATGGCGCAGGAGCAATACCTGACTTTGGAAGAAAACAACATCAAAACCCATCTGACCCTGCAAAACAACGAATTGAAATTGAATGGCAAGGTGTTGCAAAACGAGCCTGAGCCTGATTTTGACGAGCAGGACATGTTGCCGGAAAACCTGTCTTCATCTGAAGCAGGCAAGTAAACAGCAATAGACAAAAGGTCGTCTGAAACCGGATTTGAAGTTTGAATCCGATTTCAGACGACCTTTTTTGATTGGTTTGATGGAAGCCATGTTGAGTTGCAGGCAAAAAAAAATCGCCCCTTTAATTTTAAGGGGCGCAAAAGGAACACAAACCACTACCAAAACTGTTACAGGGCGAACTCCTCTAATTGACGTTGATGGGTTGCCGGATAAAGTGCCTTCATCAAATCATAGGGTGAAAGCGACAAATCTTTGCTTTTGGTCGTCAAGCGACCTTGCTGCGGTGTCAGTTCAAGTAAACGGGCATCAGACGCATGAATAAACTTTTCTTTTGCCTTCTGCATTTTGCGTTGTAAAACGGAAACGACGCGGCTGTACAAACTGTCTTTTTGTTTGACCTCCCGAGTGCTGGCGACCCAGCTTAAACGGGAATGGCTGTCTTCATCTTCAATCAGGAGGATGCCGGTTTGCGGCTGCTCCGATTTACCCATGCAGGGAAGCCAAACATAATAACGACCATCGAGCGTAACATATACGGCATCATGTACTTCGCAATCATCGCAACACTGGGTTGCCAAAAGAGAGCGGATGGTATGTTGGTGCAGTCTCAGAATGTCGAGAGAGACTTGCTGGAAAATATTTTCAGGCATTTTCTTCTCCTTTCGTTCTGTGGCGCGTTGATTTCGTTTCGATGAAATGCATTATACGGATAATTTCAAAATTTGCAAATGATAATTGTTATTATTATGAGAATAGGTAATAAGATAATGATTTTTATAGAAATTAATTTTTTGAAATTGATAAAACTTGAGTGATTTACTCGGAATTTAGAGAGAATGAGCCTTAGCGGGAATGTAAAGATCAATACGTCTGAAAAATTGTCAGCAAAATTCCTTGTCGGGGCAGTATTCATGCTCTAAGAAATATTGTATTCAAATACATAGGCCCTGAGCTTTACCGACTATACATTTGTAGCAGCCTTGCGTATGATTCAAGGCATTTTATCAATGAGCGCTATACAGAAGATTCCTATGAGTAAACGCCAGATTATCCTTGATACCGAAACCACGGGTCTTTATGCCGAAGGCGGCGACCGCTTGGTCGAGTTTGCCGGTCTGGAAATGATCAACCGTCAAATAACCGGCAACAACCTTCATTTATACGTTCATCCTGAGCGCGACATGCCTGAAGAAGCGGCGAAGGTGCACGGCCTGACCATTGAGGTTTTGGAAGAGAAAAACGCGCCACCGTTTGCCGAAGTAGGGCGGCAGATTGCCGATTTTATACGCGATGCCGAGTTGATTATCCACAATGCCAAGTTTGACGTCGGTTTCCTGAACATGGAATTCCGCCGTATGGGGCTGCCTTCCATCGAGGAGCTTGGCTGTACCGTAACCGACACGCTGGCGATGGCGCGGGAAATGTTCCCCGGTCAGAAAGCCAGTTTGGATGCTTTGTGTAACCGCCTTTCCGTCGACCGCAGCAAGCGCGTGCTGCACGGTGCGTTGATTGACTGCGAGCTTTTGGGTGAGGTTTATCTCGCCATGACGCGCCAGCAGTTTGATTTAATGGGCGGCGAAAAAGAAGAAGACGAGGAAGTCAAACCGGTCATTATTGCCGAAACCAAGCGTCCGGCGCATCTAAAGGTTATCAAAGCCAACGCAGAGGAACTTGCCGCACACGAGCAATATCTGGACAGTTTGGGCGAAGTCTGTCTGTGGCGCAAAGCCGAAACTGCCGGAGCCGAAGCATGACGCGCCGCAATATCGCCCTGATTCCCGCCGCCGGTATCGGAGCGCGCTTTGGGGCGGGAAAGCCCAAGCAATACGTTGAAATCAACGGCAAAACCGTGTTGCAGCATACGATAGCCATTTTTGAAAACCATCCTGCCATCGATTTGATTGCCGTTATCGTATCGCCCGAAGACCAAACATTTCAGACGACCCCTTCCAGCAAAACACGCGTATTTCGTGTAGGCGGAGCAAGCCGTGCTGAAACGGTACGCAACGGCGTATCCGCATTGTTGGCACAAGGTCTGGCGGCGGAGCAGGACAACATTCTCGTTCACGATGCCGCCCGTTGTTGCCTGCCACCCGAGGCGTTGACCCGTCTGATTGAAGAAGCGGGCGGACAAGAGCAGGGGGGTATTTTGGCAGTACCCGTTGCCGATACGCTCAAACGCGCCGATGGTAAAAACCATATCGGCGAAACCGTTTCCCGCGCCGGATTGTGGCAGGCGCAAACCCCGCAGCTTTTTCAGACGGCCTTATTGCACCGAGCATTGTCGGCAGAGGATTTGAGCGATATTACAGACGAAGCGTCGGCAGTGGAAAAGCTGGGCGTACAGCCGCTGCTGGTGCAGGGAGACACGCGCAATTTGAAGCTGACGCTGCCGCAGGATGAATTGATTGTGAGGCTGTTGTTGCAGGTCGTCTGAAACCTGTTTTTCAGACGACCTGACATTGAAAAAAGGACAAAACATGAATATCCGCATCGGACAGGGCTACGATGTCCACCAACTCGTCGAAGGCCGCGATTTGATACTCGGCGGCGTAAACATCCCGTTTGAAAAAGGCCTGCTCGGCCATTCCGATGCCGACGCGCTTTTGCACGCGATTACCGACGCTTTACTTGGCGCGGCGGGTCTGGGCGACATCGGCAGTCATTTTCCCGATACTGCCGCTGAGTTTAAAGATGCCGACAGCCGAGTATTGTTGCGCGAAGCGTATCAAAGCGTGCAGGCTCTAGGTTGGCGCGTTGTGAACGTGGACACGACCATCATCGCACAAAAGCCCAAACTCGCGCCGCACATTCCCGCCATGCGCACCAACATTGCCGCCGATTTGGGGATTCAGACGACCTGTGTCAATATCAAAGGCAAAACCAACGAAAAACTCGGCTATCTGGGGCGCATGGAAGCCATCGAGGCTCAGGCGGCGGTGTTGCTGGAAAAAGCGTAAGCAGGCAAGCACAAATGGCATGAAAATGTTAACATATGCCCATCAACCGACATCCCATTAAGGAGAACTCATGGCTACTCAAGACGAATTGAAGCGCATTGCCGCCGAGAAAGCGGTGGAATTCGTACCCGAAAACGAATACATCGGTATCGGCTCCGGCTCGACCGTCAATATGTTTATCGAAGCGTTGGGCAAAAGCGGCAAAAAAATCAAAGGCGCGGTTTCGACTTCTAAAAAGTCCAGCGAACTTATGGCGCAATACGACATTCCCGAAGTATCGCTGAATGATGTGATGGGGCTGGCTGTCTATGTTGACGGTGCGGACGAAGTGAACCATATGCTGCAAATGATTAAAGGCGGCGGCGGCGCGCATCTGAACGAAAAAGTCGTCGCCAGCGCGTCCGACAAATTCATCTGTATCGCCGACGAGAGCAAATATGTTTCGCGTTTGGGCAAATTCCCGCTGCCCGTAGAAGTGTTGCCCGGCGCGCGTTCGCTGGTGTCGCGCAAACTTTTGGCAATGGGCGGACAGCCTGAATTACGCCTGAACTACACCACCTTCCACGGCAACCAAATCATTGATGTCTATGACTTGCATATCGACCGTCCGCTGACTATGGAAGACGAAATCAACCGCATCACCGGCGTTCTCGAAAACGGCATCTTCGCCCGCAACGCCGCGGATGTGTTGATTTTGGGTACAGAGCAGGGAGTCAAAGTCATCAAGCCCGGACAAAACTAGGCATCCATTAAGAAAAAGGTCGTCTGAAAAGCGGAAAATGGCTTTTCAGACGACCTTTTTCTTTATTTTTGAAGGCTTATTCGATATTTTGAACCTGCTCGCGCATTTGCTCGATCAAGACTTTCAGTTCGACCGAAGCCTGCGTGCATTCCGCCGCGATTGCTTTGCTGCCCAGCGTGTTCGCTTCGCGGTTCAATTCCTGCATCAGGAAGTCCAAGCGTTTGCCCGCGCTGCCTTTGTTTTCCGTAACGATGCGGCGGACTTCGGCGATGTGCGTGCGCAGGCGGCTGAATTCTTCGTCAACATCGGATTTTTGGATAAACAGCGCAAATTCCTGCTGCAAACGGTCATTGTCGATATTGCCGACCGCTTCCGCCAAACGCGCGTTCACCTTGTCCATATGCGCCTGGAGCAGGCTGGGGAACAGCTCGCTCAAGGCATCCACGATTTCTTCCATGCTGGCCAAACGTTGCAACAGATGTTCGCCGAGTTTTTTGCCTTCGCGTTTGCGGGCGGCAGCAAATTCTTTCAAAGCCTCGTCCAGCAACTCTTGCACGGTTTTCGCCAAAGCTTCGGGGTCTTCGCTTTGACCTGCCAATACGCCCGGAAAGCGCAATACTTCAGCGACCGTCAGCTTGCCGAAACCGTGTTCCTTGCGCCAAGTTTTGTTCAAATCGGACAACTGTTTCACCAATTCTTCATTGGTTTCCAAACTCTGCCCGCCGACTGCCGCGTCCTGCAACTGAATGCGGCATTCCAGTTTGCCGCGTGCGGCCGAAGCCGCAATTTTTTCGCGCAACGCGCCTTCCAGATAACGCAATTCTTCGGGCATACGGAATTGGACATCCAGATAACGGTGGTTCACCGCGCGGATTTCCAAGTTCACGCGCTTGCTGCCGCATTCGCCTGCGACATTGGCAAAGCCGGTCATACTGTGGATATGGATGGATTGAGTCATGGTTTTACTCCGTTTCAAAATACGAGTGAAAGTGGAGGGACTATATCATATCTGGACTTTGATGACTGCAAGTATGGTGGATGGGGTTGAAAAGATATAGCGGATTAAATTTAAATCAGAACAAGGCGACGAAGCCGCAGACAGTACAGATAGTACGGAACCGATTCACTTGGTGCTTCAGCACCTTAGAGAATCGTTCTCTTTGAGCTAAGGCGAGGCAACGCCGTACTGGTTTAAAGTTAATCCACTATAAAAGACAGCCGCAAAAAACCTGTTTGATGTTTATACAAAAAGGTCGTCTGAAAACCTGTATTTCAAGTTTTCAGACGACCTTTTGCTTATCCGTATCAAATTATTTGCCGGCTTTGACGCCCTGCCACTGGCGGACCATGAATTTCAAAATGGTGGGCTGGATAGGGACCATGATGAAGCTGTTTTTCAAATCTTCGTCACTCGGGAAAATGGTGTGGTCGTCCCTGAACTCGGCTTCCATCAATTCGCGTGCGGGTTTGCTAGAAGGGGCGTAGGTGACGAAATTGCCGTTTTTCGCGGCGACTTCGGGGTCGAGGAAGTCGTTGATGTATTTGTGGGCGTTGGCGACGTTCTTCGCATCTTTCGGGATAACGAAGGAGTCCACCCAAATCCCCACGCCTTCTTTGGGCATCATGACGCGGATTTTTTCTTTGCCGCCCGCTTCTTCGGCACGCCGTCTGGCAATGTTTAAGTCGCCGCCGAAGCCGATGGTGACGCAGGTATCGCCGCGCGCTAAGTCGTCAATGAAGCCCGACGAGGTAAAGCGTTTGATATTGGGGCGGTTTTTCTTGAGCAGCTCGGTTGCCGCCTTGATGTCTTCGGTATCGTTGCTGTTGGGGTTTTTACCCATGTAGTTCAACACCATAGGATAAATTTCCGCCGCACTGTCCAAGTAGCTGATGCCGCATTGTTTGAGCTTGGATGTGTATTCGGGGTTGAACACCAAATCCCATTGGTTGTCCGGCAGTTTGTCCGTGCCCAAGGCTTTTTTCACGCGCTCGGTATTGATGGCGAAGGTGTTGGTTCCCCAATAAAACGGAACGGCGTATTCGTGGCTCGGATCGACGCCTTCCATCAGTTTCATCAATTCGGGATTGAGGTTTTTATAGTTGGGAATCAGGGATTTGTCGATTTTTTGATAAGCCCCAGCCTTAATCTGCCTGCCGACGAAGGTATTGGATGGACCGACGATGTCGTAGCCCGATTTTCCGGTCAATACTTTACTTTCCAGCGTCTCATCGCTGTCGTACACGTCGTAAGTTACCTTGATACCGTTTTTCTTTTCAAAATCGGCGACGGTTTCGGGATCGACGTATTCCGACCAGTTGTAAATCCTCAATACATTTTGGTTTCCCGCCTGACCCGCTTTGTCGGAGGTATTTTTATCCGAACCTCCGCAGGCGGCGAGCATGACGGCGGTCAGGGCGATGAGTGGCAGATGTTTGGTCATTATCATTCCTTGCATATCGGGTGGAAGGGAAAGTAAGGGATTATAAATCAGGCACGCACTATCTGATAGCAATTTCCATTGGGGCGATAGTCGGAAGGTCGTCTGAAAGTCCCTGATTCAATAGCTAGAAACAAGGTTTTGCGGTAATATAGCACCCATTTTCTTTCCACAATTACATACGGCCGGGAAGGTCGTCTGAAACCTTTTTAGTAGAGACATCGAAACATCATGAAAACCTCCGAACTACGCCAAAAATTCCTAAAATTCTTCGAATCCAAAGGCCACACCATCGTCCGCTCTTCCAGCCTCGTGCCGCACGACGACCCGACGCTGCTGTTTACCAACGCCGGTATGAACCAGTTTAAAGACGTGTTCCTCGGCTTCGACAAACGCGCCTACAACCGCGCCACCACCGCGCAAAAATGCGTACGCGCCGGCGGCAAACACAACGACTTGGAAAACGTCGGCTACACCGCCCGCCACCACACCTTCTTCGAAATGATGGGCAACTTCTCCTTCGGCGACTACTTCAAACGCGACGCCATCCACTTCGCCTGGGAATTCCTCACTTCCCCCGAATGGCTGAACATCCCCAAAGAAAAACTCTTGGCGACCGTATATGCCGAAGACGACGAAGCCTACAACATCTGGCTGAACGAAATCGGTATGCCTGCCGAGCGTATCGTCCGCATCGGCGACAACAAAGGCGCGAAATACGCGTCTGACAACTTCTGGCAAATGGGCGACACCGGCCCTTGCGGCCCTTGCTCCGAAATTTTCTACGACCACGGCGAAGAAATCTGGGGTGGCATTCCGGGCAGCCCTGAAGAAGACGGCGACCGCTGGATCGAAATTTGGAACTGCGTATTTATGCAGTTCAACCGCGACGAACAAGGCAATATGAATCCGCTGCCTAAACCATCCGTTGATACCGGCATGGGCTTGGAACGTATGGCCGCCGTCATGCAGCATGTCCACAGCAACTACGAAATCGACCTGTTCCAAGACCTGCTCAAAGCCGTTGCCCGCGAAACCGGCGTGCCGTTCAGCATGGACGAACCGAGCCTGAAAGTCGTTGCCGACCACATTCGCTCCTGCTCCTTCCTGATTGCCGACGGCGTGATGCCTTCCAACGAAAGGCGTGGCTATGTACTTCGCCACATCATCCGCCGCGCCGCGCGCCACGGTTACAAACTCGGTCAGGAACAGGCATTTTTCTACAAACTCGTGCCCGATTTGGTGAAAGAGATGGGCGACGCGTATCCTGAGTTGAAAGAAAAACAAACGCACATCATGGAAGTTCTGTATGCGGAAGAAACCCGCTTCGGTGAAACGCTGAAAACTGGTATGGAATTACTGGAAAACGCATTAGCTTATGAACGGATCTGGAGTCTTTTGCCACAGTGTGATTATGATACTGATGATTTTGACACTGATGAGATTAAGCAGAAAAGTATGGTATTCAATTTGTCAAATGATTCATTTCGAGCTTATGCATGTAGATTTAAAAATAAGGATGATGGTAAAAAACTTATTGGCATCTTTAAATCAAAAAATCTCGAAGGTGGATTGGAAGAAGGTGGATTCGAATCTACTGAGCTTATAAACATGAGTCTCGATAGCTTCATGAATCGTGAGAACCTTGAATACACAACTACTATTCAAAACTTTTTTCAGAAGAGTAAAGAACTCCCAAACTTAATTCTTGACGGCGAAATCATCTTTAAGCTCTACGACACCTACGGCTTCCCATACGATTTGACCGCCGACATCTGCCGCGAACGCAATATCGATTTGGACGAAGACGGCTTCAACCGTGAAATGGAAGCCCAACGTGCCCGCGCCCGCGCCTCGCAAAACTTCAAAGCCAACGAGCAACTGGACTACACCGGCGCGGACACCGAGTTCACCGGTTACGAAAAACGTAGCCAAGAAACCAAAATCATCGCCTTATACAAAGGCAGCGAAGCCGTGGACGAACTCCAAGCAGGCGAAGCCGGCGTAGTCGTTTTGGAACAAACCCCGTTCTACGCCGAAAGCGGCGGCCAAGTCGGCGACGTAGGCTTTATCTTCGCAGGCGAAAACCGCTTCCGCGTCGAAGACACGCAGAAAATCAAAGCCGCCGTACACGGACAATTCGGCGCAGTCGTATCAGGTCGTCTGAAAGTGGGCGATACCGTATCTGCCGAAATCGACAACGATATCCGCGACAGCATCATGCGCAACCACAGCGTGACCCACCTGATGCACAAAGCCCTGCGCGACGTTTTGGGTACGCACGTCGAACAAAAAGGCAGCCTGCAAAACGCCGAGTTGACCCGCTTCGACATCTCCCACCCGCAAGGCATCAGCGCGGAAGAAATCGCCGAAGTCGAACGCCGCGTCAACGCCGCGATTATCGCCAACGTGCCCGTCAAAGTGGAAACCATGTCCATTGAAGACGCGCAAAAATCCGGCGCCATGATGCTCTTCGGCGAAAAATACGGCGATTTCGTCCGCGTCATCACCATGGGCGACTACTCCACCGAACTGTGCGGCGGCACCCACGTCGCCCGTACCGGCGACATCGGCTTCTTCAAAATCATCAGCGAAGGCGGCATCGCCGCAGGCATCCGCCGCGTAGAAGCCATCACCGGCCTTGCCGCGCTGGCATGGGCGCAAAACCAAGAAAGCCTGATGAAAAACATCATCGCCGAAGTCAAAGCCCAAACCGAAAAAGACGTATTCGCCAAAATCCAAGCCAACGCCGCAAACACCAAAGCCTTGGAAAAAGAGTTGGCAAAAGCCAAAGCCGAACTCGCCGTCCACGCAGGCGCCAAACTCTTGGACAACGCCAAAGACTTGGGCGCAGCCAAATTCGTCGCCGCCCAAATCGAAGCCGACGCAGCCGCCCTGCGCGAAATCGTTACCGATTTAACCGGCAAATCCGACAACGCCGTGATTCTTTTGGCGGCAGTAAACGATGGCAAAGTCTCCCTGTGCGCCGGCGTATCCAAACCGCTGACAAACAAAGTGAAAGCCGGCGATTTGGTCAAATTTGCCGCTGAACAAGTCGGCGGCAAAGGCGGTGGCAGACCGGATTTGGCACAGGCCGGGGGTACAGATGTCGCGAAACTGCCCGAAGTGCTGAATAGCGCGAAAGATTGGGTTGGTGCGAAGCTGGCTTGATGTAGAAAGGCAGCCTGAAAATGGGAAATTGGTTTTCAGGCTGCCTGTTTAAAAATTTTATTTTTATCTTCATGGAGACAAAAATGTATCTACCTAAACCTTCAAGTCAATCTTATCCATCACTTTTACAAGAAATTGAAAAAGGGCAAATTAAAATTCCACAATTTCAAAGAAATTTTGTTTGGTCAGTTTCTGATTCTGCCAAACTGATGGATAGTATTATCAAAGGGTATCCCATAGGAACATTTATTTTCTGGCGCACGAAAGAACAGCTGCGTTCCGTGCGTAACTTGGGCAATATCACATTACCCAATAGCGAAGATGGGGAATACGTTGATTATGTTTTAGATGGACAACAACGTTTGACTAGTTTATTTGCTTGTTTGCGTGGTGCAAGTATTAAACGTGATAACAAAGAAGATAACTTTTCAAAAATTTATATTGACCTAACAGCCGATTACAATCAAGATATTGTTATTACTGATGTATCAAAATTAGATGCTACCAATTACATTAGTATTCTAGATTTACTTAATGCTGATTTAGTAAAATTGGTTTCAGAATATGCTAGCCATGTTGGCAAAATAGATAAATACAGAAATAGTATCAAGACTTATGAGTTTTCTATTGTCCAATTTAAAGAAGCACCAATAGAAATTGCAACTGAGGTTTTCACTCGGATTAACACAGGAGGAAAATCTCTTACGCTATTTGAAATTATGGTTGCAAAAACTTTTGATGAAAAACAAAATTTTGACTTGTCTGAAAAATTTGAAAAATTGCTAGAAGAATTAAGTGAAGTTGGATACGAAACCATATCTGATGCTTCTATCCTACAAATTATGTCGTTAATTTTGCAAGATGAATGCACAAGACATGATATTTTAAAAATTCCTCGCCAAAAATTTATCGATACGTGGAATGATTTAGTCGAAGCTGTGAAAAATGCCGTGGATTACTTCCGTAGTAGTTATCGCATTCCAGTATCTCAATTATTACCCTATAACGCATTACTTGTTCCATTTTCTTACTTTTTCTATAAAGAACCGAATGCCAAACCATCAAAAGAGCAAGCCAAATATCTACAAGATTTTTTCTGGCGATGTGCGTTGGCAGAGCGATATTCCTCAGCGGTTGAAAGTAAGCTAGCACAAGATATAAAAAGAATTAATAAAATTATTAAAAATGAGAAACCTAATTATGATTGGGATGTTGATAGCTCAGTAGCAGCCATTGAAGAAAATGGATGGTTTAGTGCTGGGAAAAGCTATATTAAAGCAATCTTATGTATTTATGCCTACCAGCAACCAAAATCATTTAGCAATAATGCCAATATTAATATTGGAAATGACTGGTTAAAACAGGCAAATAGCAAAAATTACCACCACTTTTTCCCTAAATCATATCTGAATAAACAAGGAGCAGAAGAGTTCTATATCAATCATATTCTTAATATTACTATTGTGGATGACTTCTTGAATAAAAGAGAAATCGGAGCACAAAAACCGTCTAAATACATGAAAAAATTCCAACAAGAAAATGATGAATTAGATCAAACAATGAAGACCCATTTAATTCCTGATTTAGAAAAATTTGGTATCTGGGATGATGATTATGATACCTTTTTTGAGGAGCGAGCCAAATTGGTGAGTAAAGAAATTAAAAAAAGGTTGTTGGATAAGTAATATATTTATTCTGTTATTAGGCAGCCTGAAAACGCCATTTCCCATTTTCAGCAAGCCGTAGCCCGCACCCCTGTCAACCGCGTGCGTGGCTACGCCCCACACCCTCCCTGCGGGTGACGCAAACCTTAAGATTAAGGTGTAGGGTGTGTGCGGTACGCACGCACGCGGTTTTTGTTGCTACCGAATGATTTCAAACCATGTCGTAATCCAGTCGGCAGCAAATGCAGCTTGGTTCATGGTCCAACGAAATCCTCATATTACTTGTAATATCAAAGGCCGTCTGAAAAATAATTTTCAGACGGCCTCTCTCTATCGAAAGCAGCCTGCACTTTCAAAAATCGAAGTGCAGGCTGCTTTTTATAATAATTAGAAAAAAATGCGCAATATTTTTATACTGTACATTATGTAGCAAGCCGTACCGGCTTCCCCGCCAACTTATTGACTGAACAAACAGGAATAACATGCAGAACCCCTCTTCAGAAAAACCGACAGCCGGTTATTCGCATCCGTGGCAATACTTTCTGCTGGTGTACGCTTTGAGTACGCCGTTTTGGCTGCTGTCTTTGTTTCTCAAACACAGTCCTCTGCCTGATAATCTGCCGCTGACCGACATCGGTGCGGCACTCACCCCGACAGTTGCCGCCGCGTTGCTGCGTTATCGCGAGGGCGGAATAGCGGCGGTGCGCGGACTGTTTGGCCGTGTGTTTGATTACGGGCGGATCAAGCATTCTGTCTATTTTTGGACGGCAATACTGATTTTTCCCCTGCTTTATCTGCTGACTTATGTCGCGATACGCCAAACAGGACAAACCATACCTGCCTTATCCGTATCGTTTGCGCCGCTTGCCGGTGCGTTCGTCATGTTCTTTATCGCAGCAGTTGCCGAGGAATTGGGCTATGCCGCCTACGCTACGGAAAGTCTGCAACGGCGTTTTACCCCGCTCGTTACGGCGCTGATTATCGGGGTGCCGTGGGCGTTGTGGCACTTGCCGTCCATGATTGCCGTGGGGCAGTCTGCCGAACTGATCGCGTGGGGGCTGGCAGGGACGGTTGCCGTGAGGATTATCTATGTGTGGCTGTATAACGGCAGCGGCGGTTCGGTATTTGTATTGATTGCGTGTCACACGGTTGCCAATACCGCGCGCACGGACTTTCCGGGTGGACGGGCGGCATATGAAAACGGCAATGGTATGATTCCATACGGAATCATCATCATTGCGGCGGCAATCGTGATGGTTTTTTGGCGTAAGGCGATGTGTTTACCTAATAGCAATCAAACGTAGCTTGAGTCATGTTCCAACAAAACTTAGTATCAAAGGTCGTCTGAAAATTATTTTCAGACGACCTCGTGTTTTGATTTCAATACCCTGATGGCTTCACAGGGATGGGTTTTGTATATAAGAACGAAAATTTGTTTCTTGATAAACTATATTGAAAGTTAATTTTCATACATATTTCATATTAATTAAATCACTTAATACATAACTAATCAGTAAAGGCATAAACAAAAAACGGACTCTGAGTAATCAGAATCCGTTTTTCTGCCAAAGGTATCGTATTATTTGGCTTCTTCTTTAGCTGCTTCAGCAGCATCTTTTGCTTCTTCTTTAGCATCGGCAGCTGCTTCTTTAGCGTCTTCTGCTGCTTCTTTAGCTTCTTCTGCTTTATCTTCAGGAGATGCAGCCGGAGCGTTGCCTTTCAACGCATCCAACGATGTTTTACAAGTAGCATCACGTTGGTCAGCAGGCAAGTTTTTCAAAGCTTCTTTGGTTTGTTCGAATGATTTTTGCATCATATCTTTTGTAGCTGCATCGACGTTTTTAGTAGCGTCAGCAAAAGCTTTTTCATATTCATCACAAACAGCAGAAGAACCACCACCACATGCGGACAAGGTCAGAGCGGCCAACAAAGTTGCCAATAAAGCTGATTTTTTCATGAGTCTCTCTTTTTGAATCTTGGTTAAAAAAGAAATTGTATGTTAAACCATTCCTGGGGAGTGTCAAGCATAGTCATTTTGTTTCCCTGACTTAAATCATGAGATTAGGCGAAATTAAGACGGTTTGAAAGAAAAAAGTTAAGTAATGAATACCGTGACTAAGGAATATTTTTATATGGATGGGAAGGCTAATTCCCTTTTATTTTAAAGGGTTAATTCATTTTTGCTGTTGTTTGAATTAATTCGGCATAGAGGGGTTTAAACCATGATATTTAACTTAGTAAAATAACTTCAAAATCGGTTAAATCACGGTAATTCAAGCTGTTTTTGGATGGGGTGCAATTAAATTTTATATGTCATATTAAATGTATTTTGAATATAGACAATTTAGTTAATTATTTTTGAGGGGTAAGGGTAATTAAACTATATTGAATTATCTATAAACTATAGCATTAGTGATATAACTTGCTATATATAGTGGATTAAATTTAAATCAGGACAAGGCGACGAAGCCGCAGACAGTAC
>CAUVJL010000010.1:0-40934 GCA_963552075.1 uncultured Neisseria sp. | reverse complement strand
TCTCTTTGAGCTAAGGCGAGGTAACGCCGTACTGGTTTAAAGTTAATCCACTATAAAAACCATTCCACCCCCTTTTCCCTTCCTCCAAACGGCAACGCAGCCCGCCATCCGCCAGTCCGAAACGCCGCCGGATTTTCCATACAAATGGAAGAAATGTTATGATTTTGCAATCTTCCCTCTTTCAGACGACCCGGTGCGGATGATGTGAAAGGTCGTCTGAAACACATTCAAACCCCTCCGAAACGAGATATTCATGACCCTGCAAATCGGTATCGACTTAGGCACGACCAACAGCCTGATTGCCCAGTTCCACAACGGCGAAACCCGCCTGATTCCCAACCAACACGGCCATTTTCTGACACCGTCGGTCATCAGCGTCGCCGAAGACGGCAGCATCCTGACCGGCATCGCCGCACGCGAACGCCTCTCCACCGCCCCGACGCTGACCGCCTCGGCGTTCAAGCGATTTATGGGAACGGATAAAACTTTCCATTTGGGCAAGCGCACGTTCCGCGCCGAAGAGTTGTCCGCGCTGATTTTAAAAAGCCTGAAAGAAGATGCGGAAGCCTTTTTGGGGGAACTGGTATGCGATGTCGTTCTGACCGTTCCCGCCTATTTCAACGCCATCCAACGTCAGGCAACGAAAAACGCGGCGCAGATGGCAGGTTTGAACGTCCTTCGTTTGCTCAACGAACCGACTGCCGCCGGCCTTGCTTACGGTTTGCAGGAAAAACCCGACGACACGCGCTTTTTGATTTACGACTTGGGCGGCGGGACGTTTGACGTATCCGTACTCGATTATTTCGACGGCGTCGTCCAAGTATCCGCCAGCGCGGGCGACAACCATTTGGGCGGCGAGGATTTCGTCAACGTGCTGCGCCAGTGTTTCCTGAAAAAATGCACGACGCTGACGTCGTCTGAAAGCGACAAACTGGCGCAAAACAGCGAATTGTGGCAGGTATTGGAAACCGCCAAACGCAAACTGGGCGAAGAAATGCAGGCGGAAATCCGTTTCCATTACGGCGACACGGTTCACTCCGCCGTCATCAGCCGCGAAGAATTCCAAGAAGCCGCCACGCCATTAATGGGCCGCCTGCGCCAACCGCTGGAGCGCGCATTGCGCGATGCCAAACTGCACCCTTCGCAAATCGACGGCATCATCTTGGTCGGCGGCGCGACGCGGATGCCGATGATTCGGCATTCCATTGCCCAACTGTTCCGCCGCATACCGCTTGTTTCGGTCAATCCCGACGAAGCCATTGCACGCGGCGCGGCGGTGCAGGCGGCGCTGATTGCGCGCAACGAAAGCGTGGAAGAAGTCGTCCTTACCGACGTGATGCCCTTCTCGCTCGGCACGGAAGCCGGCATGGACATTGGCGACCAATACGTTACCGGACGGTTTTTCCCGATTATTGAACGCAATATGCCCGTTCCCGTTTCGCGCGTCGAAACTTTCATCACTTCCCACGACGGGCAGAAAGTGATTTTGGTCGATGTTTTGCAGGGCGAGTCCATGCTTGCCAAAGAAAACCTGAAACTGGGCGAACTGTCGGTCAACGTCCCGCCCAAGCCGAAAGGACAGGTATCGATAGACGTCCGCTTCAGCTACGACGTCAACGGGCTTTTGGAAGTCGACATCAGCAACAAAAACCTGAATCTGCACATCAATCAGGTTTTCCGTCAAAACAGCCAAAGCCTGACGCCTGAAGAAATCAAGGCTTCCCTGATCAAACTCGCCGCCTTGAAAATCCATCCGCGCGATCAGCAGCACAATATCTATCTGTTGGAAAAAGCCAAACGCCTGTATGAAGAGTTCCTCGGCGACAACCGGCACATCATCGCCGCAGAAGTGGCGCGTTTTGAAGCCGTATTGGAAACGCAGGACCCGATCGTCATCCATAGGGCGCAACAGCAATTTAGCGAATTTTTAAACCGTTTCGACGGCGGCTGGCTGCTGTAAGCGCATCGCTTTTCATCGGACACGCCGAACAATGAAAGATAAAATCCATTGAAAACAAAAAATTATGCAATACCGGCAAAAATAAGTTGACACCTTCCCGACGCATCCATATAATGCACGGCTTATCGGGTCGTTAGCTCAGTCGGTAGAGCAGCGGACTTTTAATCCGTTGGTCGAGCGTTCGAATCGCTCACGACCCACCAAATTTAAAAAGCTGAGTTGAAAACTCAGCTTTTTTATTATCTTTCAGATACACGCAGACCAAACCATACGAAAACGCCGTATCGGTTTAAACTTAATCCGCCAGACAATCAAGGCCGCCTGAAACGCCGCAATCATGCAAAACCGCGTTTTCAGACGACCCCGCCAACGCCACTCGGAATCCACATGATCAGTAGACTGACCGGCAAGCTCATCGAGAAAAACCCGCCTCAAATCGTCATCGACGTCAACGGCGTCGGCTACGAAGCCGACGTATCCATGCAGACTTTCTACAACCTGCCCGCCTTGGGCGAAACCGTACAGCTTTACACCCAGCTTGTCGTCCGTGAAGACGCGCATTTGTTGTTCGGCTTTGCGACTGCCGACGAGCGGGCGACGTTCCGCCAGTTGGTCAAAGTCAGCGGCATCGGCGCGAAAACCGCGCTGGGCATACTCTCCGCCATGTCCGCCGACGAGCTTGCCCGCGCGGTTGCCGACGAAGACATCAAACGCCTCTCTTCCGCCCCGGGCATCGGCAAAAAGACCGCCGAACGCATGGTTTTGGAACTGCGCGGCAAACTGGTTTCCCATACCGCTGCCGACGGGCTTTTCACCGCCGCGCCTGCCGCCGACGAAACGGACGACATCGTCAACACCCTGATTGCGCTGGGTTACAACGAACGCGAGGCAAAAGCCGCCATCAAAGGCATCCCAAAAGGCACGGAAGTCGGCGAAGGCGTACGCTTGGCTTTGAAAAATCTGTTGAAATAAAACATCCTCCGCCTTGCCGTCAAAACGCGGCAACCATACAAAGAGGTCGTCTGAAACCCTGAATCAGGTTTTCAGACGACCTCTTTTTTACGTCAAACCGCTTACGCGCCGCGTTTTTCCAAAGCGGCTACGGCGGGCAACTCTTTGCCTTCCAAGAATTCGAGGAACGCGCCGCCGCCGGTGGAGATGTAGCCGATTTGGTCGGTAACGCCGAATTTGGCAATCGCCGCCAGAGTGTCACCGCCGCCCGCAATCGAGAACGCTTTGCTTTGGGCGATGGCTTCGGCAAGGGCTTTCGTGCCGCCTGCGAACTGGTCAAACTCAAACACGCCGACCGGACCATTCCACACCACCGTGCCTGCGGCTTTGAGCAGTTCGGCAAGTGCGGCGGCGGATTTCGGACCGATGTCCAGAATCATATCGTCTTCGGCAACGTCGGCAATGTCTTTTACAACCGCTTCGGCATCGGCGGCAAAGGCTTTGGCAACGACGACATCGGTCGGCAGCGGTACGGAGCCGCCTTTGGCCGCCATTTTCGCCATGATTTTTTTGGATTCTTCCACTAAATCGTGTTCCGCCAATGATTTGCCGATGGCTTTGCCTTCCGCCAACAGGAAGGTGTTGGCGATGCCGCCTCCGACGATGAGTTGGTCGACTTTGTCCGCCAGCGATTCGAGGATGGTCAGTTTGGTGGACACTTTGCTGCCGGCGACAATCGCCACCATCGGGCGGGCGGGCTGTTTCAGGGCTTTGCCCAAAGCGTCGAGTTCGCCCGCCATCAATACGCCGGCGCAGGCAACGGGCGCGGCTTGGGCGACGGCTTCGGTCGAGGCTTGGGCGCGGTGGGCGGTGCCGAACGCGTCGTTGACGAACACGTCGCACAAGGCGGCATAGGCTTTGCCCAGTTCCAAATCGTTTTTCTTCTCACCTTTGTTGATGCGCACGTTTTGCAGCATGACGACATCGCCCGCGTTCAGGGCGGGTTTGTTTTCACGCCAGTCGTTCAATACTTTCACGTCTTTGCCCAACAGGCTGCCCAAGTGCGCGGCAACGGGGGCGACATCGTCTTCGGGGTGGAACTCGCCTTCGGTCGGACGGCCCAAGTGGGTCATCACGATAACGGACGCGCCGTTGTCCAAGCAGTATTTGATGGACGCGAGCGAGGCGCGGATACGGGTGTCGTCGCTGATTTTGCCGTCTTTGAACGGCACGTTCATATCGGCGCGGATGAGGACGGTTTTGCCCTGCACGTTTTGTTCGGTCAGTTTCAGAAATGCCATGATGTATCCTTTGTGAAGGTTGGAAGCGGAAATGGGAATGTTCCCAATTATCCGCGAACGGGGCGCATCGGTAAAGGCGGGATTTGCCTGCGCTTGATTTGCGTCAGCGGTAGGGTCGATATGAGGTCGTCTGAAAACGTGGTTTGAATGAAGCAAAAAACCAAATCCTTCCTTTCAGACGACCTCCCGCCGAATCTTTGCTAAACTACACGAAAATACGTTCAACACCCTCAAACCTATGCTCACTTACACCCCGCCCGACCCGCGACAACCTGCCAAAACCCATGAAAAACCCTGGCTCTTGCTGCTGATGGCATTTGCCTGGCTGTGGCCGGGCGTGTTTTCGCACGACTTGTGGAACCCCGCCGAACCCACCGTCTTTACCGCCGTCGAAGCCTTAGACGCAGGCGCGACGCCGTTGGTTGCCCATGTGTTGGGACAGCCGGATTTTCAGATTCCGCCCGTCTATTTGTGGGTGGCGGCGGCGTTCAAACACCTCTTATCGCCTTGGGCGGCGGACGCTTATGATGCCGCGCGGTTTGCGGGCGTTTTCTTTACGATTATCGGGCTGACCGCCTGCGGTTTTGCCGGATTCAACTTTTTGGGCAGGCACCACGGGCGCAGCGTCGTCCTCATCCTGATCGGCAGCATCGGGCTGCTCTCGGTCGCGCACTTCCTCAATCCCGCTTCCGTCGCCTTTGCCGCATCGGGCATGATATTGTGCGGCTTTTCATTGGCGCAACGCCGCGTCATTACCGCCTCCCTGTTGCTGGGCGGCGGCTGGGCGTTGCTGTCGCTCTCATCAGGCTATCTGATGACCGCCGCGCTGATGTTTTTAGCACCCGCCCTGTTGCTCGATGAGAAATGGCGCGTCAAACGTTACTACCTGACGCTGGTCGGCGCATTCGCCATCGGACTGCCGCTCTTGACGGTTTATCCGCTCATCTTCTCCAGAACGCAGCCCGAACTGTTTTCCATCTGGCTGCAACACCACTCGCTCGGTGCATTCGGCGGCTTGGGTGGTTTTCAGACGACCTTCAGCCTGTTCTATTACCTGAAAAACCTGCTCTGGTTTACCCTGCCCGCATGGCCGCTCGCCGCATGGACGTTAAGCCGCCCCCGCATCCGCGAAAAAAACTGGAGCGTATTGTGCATTTCGTGGTTTCTCATCGTCCTCAGCATACTCGCCGTCAGCCCGCAACGCCTGCAAGACAACCTCGTTTGGCTGCTGCCCCCGCTTGCCCTGCTCGGCGCGGCGCAACTGGACGGACTGCGGCGCGGCGCGGCGGCGTTTATCAACTGGTTCGGCGTCATGGCGTTCGGATTGTTCGCCATTTTCCTGTGGACGGGCTTCTTCGCCATGAACTACGGCTGGCCTGCCAAACTCGCCGAACGCGCCGCCTATTTCAGCCCGTATTACACGCCCGACATCGACCCGATACCGATGGCGGTCGCCCTGCTGTTTACCCCGCTGTGGCTGTGGGCGATTACCCGCAAAAACATCCGCGGCAGACAGGCAGTGACCAACTGGGCGGCAGGCGTTACGCTGGCGTGGGCATTGCTGATGACCCTGTTCCTGCCGTGGCTCGACGCCGCCAAAAGCCACGCGCCCGTCGTCCTCCAAATGGAAGCCGCCCTCTCCCCCGAACTGAAACAACGGCTTTCAGACGACCTCGAATGCATCAGCATCGCCAACGAAGACCACCGCGCCCGTATCGCTTGGGCGCAATACAGCGACTTGACACTCCATATCGACGACGCTGCCTGCCGCTACCGTCTGGTGCAGCAGCCTAAAAATACCGACGCGCCGCCGGGCTGGACGAAAATCTGGCAGGGCGCACGCCCAAGGAACAAAGTGGAAGGCTTCGCCCTGTTGGAGAAAGCAGAATGAATCCGCTAGGGGTGTGAATGGCAAACGTCGTCTGAAAATCCGTTTCAGACGACGTTTTTTCATGGGAATTTGAGTATCGGAAACATCGTTTGCAAGAATGCGCCTGACAGGCGTTTGATATAGTGGATTAACAAAAATCAGGACAAGGCGACGAAGCCGCAGACAGTACAGATAGTACGACAAGGCGAGGCAACGCCGTACTGGTTTAAAGTTGATCCACTATAAACACAAAGGTCGTCTGAAAACCCATATTCAGGTTTTCAGACGACCTTTTATGCCGCAAATTATGCTTCAAATCCCGTGTTATTGCAGGCTGTGTTCCAATGACACGCCTGCCGCCCAGCCGGTTTTGGGGTCTTTGCTTTCTTTGACTACGCCTGAGTTGAACGAGAGGGTCGTGCGTTTGGAGAATTTGTATTCGGTGTTGAACGCGAGCTGTTTGTAGTTCTTGCCGGTATCGGAGCGGCCGTAGGCGACGCCGAGTTTGGGGGTGATGTTGCCCATGGTGTAGCCGGCGGTCACTTGGAAATCGCGGGTGTTGGTATTGGTTTTGGTTTCGTCTTCCCAGTGGAATTTGTCGGCGACGTTGCGGGCGTACATCATGCCGGCGGCGAGGTAGAGATTGTCTTTGTCGTAGCCGACTTTCATGGAATGAACCTGTCTGTCTTTCGTATCGTCAGGCGAGCCGTTGCGGGCGTATTCGAGGGCGTAGTGGGCGTTGAAACCGTTGGTCGGGTGTTTGTAGTGCAAGCCTAAGCCCGCCATCCAGTCGCCGTTGCGCTTCCTGTCTTTATATTTGTTGGCACCGGGCGCGATTTGGACGCGGTAGTTGAAGCCGTTGTCAAAGGTTTTGGATTCGTAGTTCAGGGCGATTTCACGGCCGCCGAAACGGGTCATGCGCCCCATGGTTTGGGTGTGGTTGTTGCCGTTGAATGCGTCTTGTTCGCCGGTCAGGTAGTGCATGGGGGTACTGAGCCAGCCGGCGCGGACGGTACCGAAATCGCCGCGCAGACCGATATAGGAGTCGTCCGTACTCCAGCCGTTGTAGTCGAAGGCGACGAATGAATTGACGCCGTAGATGAGCTTGAGGTCTTTGTCGAGTTTTTCACTGCCCATAATCCAGATGCGGCTGTTGTTGTCGGATATATCGGTAGCGGATTGCCCTTTGCCGTTGCGTTCGTGTTCGATAGAAGTAAATATCCGTCCGCCGATTTTGGCTTCGTTATCGGATGCCAATGCGGGGGCGGCAAGCGGGACGGCAACCGCAATCATTAATAACTTCTTCATTTTATTCTCCTTTTGCTTGATTTTTCTGAGGCTGCGTTTAAACAGGGTTTTATACTATTTGAGGCGTGCAAAAAAATCAATATTTTTGTAATCACTTGTAACTTTTATTTCAAAAAATGTTTTTTACGGCGTTTTTTTGTGTTATCTTGCAAACCGTTTCCCAAAACAGGCGGATTTTTTCAAATATCCATAGAGAATAAATCTTTTTATCCGCCAAAAATCAGAATATTTCCCTGCCATGTAGTTATATGTAGTTTTTTATTTTTTGCAAAACGCAGGATGGAGGGAGAGATAGCGAGAAGAGGAGAAAAAACGTGCTGCCGAACAAACCTTATTCCATATCGGCTTTATCGCTTGCCGTGGTGCTTGTGCTGTCGGCGTGTCATCGCGAAGTCAAGCCCGCGCCCGAATTCAAACGCAGCGAATACAATAAAATCGTCATCAGCAACGCGGTCGAACCGAGTACGCTCGACCCGCAAAAAAGCTCGGATATGGCGGCGGGCGCGATTATCCGTCAGATGATGGACGGCTTGGTCAGTACGGATGCCGAAGGTAAAACCATTCCCGCTTTGGCGTTGAAATGGGAGCCGTCGGACGAAGGGCGCGTTTGGACGTTCCACCTGCGCGATGCAAATTGGAGCAACGGCGACCCGATTACCGCCGAAGATTTCGTTTACAGCTTCCGCCGCCTCGCCGATCCCGCAACCGCCGCGCCTAACAGCAGCTATTTGGAAGACGCGAAAATACAGGGTGCGGCGGAAATCCTGCAAGGCAAGGCGAAGCCGGATACTTTGGGCGTCAAGGCTTTGGACAAGAAAACGTTGCAATTCACGCTCACCGCGCCCGTGCCGTATTTCCCCGATATGCTGATTCAGCAGTTTACCTACCCCGTCCACCGCGCCACAGTCGAAAAATTCGGCGAAAAATGGACGCAGCCGGGCAATTATGTTTCCAGCGGCGCATACATCCTCAAAGAATGGCGTGTCAACAGCCACATCACCATGGATAAAAACCCTACTTATTACGACAGCAAAAAAGTATCCATCCCGCAGGCGGTGTTCCTCGCCAGCGGCAAAGAATACGACCGCTACCGCGCCGACGAAGTGGACGTTACCTACGGCATCCCTTCCGACCAGATTAAGATTGCCGAGAAAGAATTTCCCGGACAGGTTCGGCGCGCGACTTTGCTGTGTTCTTGGTTTTTAGAGCCGAACTTGGAATCCGCCGAATTTAAAAATCCCAAAGTCCGCCGCGCGCTCAACCTGCTGACCGACCGCGCCATCATTACCAAAGTTGCCGGACGCGGCGACAAGGAAGCGTTCCAGCTTACCCCGCCGAATATGCAGGGCGGCGGCGAGTCTGCCCCCGCGTGGAAGCCGCTCAAGCGCGAAGCGCGCATTGCCGAAGCGAAAAAACTCTTGCGCGAAGCGGGTTACAGCGAAGAGAAACCGCTCGAGTTCCAAATCGTCTATACCACCAGCGAGGCCGCCAAAAAACAAATTACCGCGCTGCAATCCATTTGGAAGGCGACCGTACCGTTTGTGCGTCCCACGCTGATGAACGAAGAATGGAAAACCTTTTTGGACAAGCGCCTGCAAGGCAACTTCAGCATGGCGTTTGCGGGCTGGTGTTCCGACTACAACGACCCTGCGGGCATGCTCAATATTTTCAAATCCAACAATCCGAACAACGCCTTCCATTACAAGAATCCTGAATTCGACAAACTGATGAACAGCACGCTCGAAGCGGGCATTTCCGCCGAAGAACGCGCCCGCCGCTACGTCAGCGCCGAGGCGATGCTGCAACGCGACGACGCCTTTATCCCGCTGTATCACCAAGTCAGCATCAATCTGGTGAAACCCGATATCCAAGGCTACTCCGACCGCGACCCGCTGAAAAACTACACCATCAAGAATTGGTCGTTTGCACCCAAGAAGTGATTTGATAACATAGACACGTTTTTCAGACGACCTCTCTGTACATCAAGTTAATCCGCTATAAAAAGGTCGTCTGAAACCGCGAAACCCTATTGGAGAATCCGTTCATGAATACCGTATCGAATTATCTGTCCGCATTGCGCGAAGCCATGAAGGCGCAAGGTTTGGACGCACTCGTCATCCCCTCCGCCGACCCCCATCTTTCCGAATACCTGCCCGCACACTGGCAGGCGCGCCGCGAGTTGTCGGGCTTTACCGGCTCGGTCGGCACGTTCGTCGTTACCGCCGATGAAGCGGGCGTGTGGGTGGACAGCCGCTATTGGGAACAAGCCACTAAACAGCTTGCGGGCAGCGGCATCGAGTTGCAAAAAAGCGGGCAAGTTCCGCCGTATAACGAATGGCTCGCGGCAAACCTGCCCGAAAACGCCGCCGTCGGCATCCCATCCGATATGGTGTCGCTCACCGGCAAACGCACTTTGGCGCAATCCCTAGCCGCCAAAAACATCCGCATCGAACACCCCGACGACCTGCTTGACCAAGTGTGGACCAGCCGTCCCGCCATTCCCGCCGAAACCGTATTCATCCACGACCCTGCCTACGTCTCCGAGTCCGCCGCCGAGAAACTCGCCCGCGTGCGCGCCGTCATGGCGGAAAAAGGCGCGGATTACCACTTGGTTTCCTCGCTTGACGACATCGCTTGGCTGACCAACCTGCGCGGCAGCGACGTGCCTTTCAACCCCGTTTTCGTATCCTTCCTGCTTATCGGCAAAGACAACGCTGTCCTGTTTACCGACCAAGGTCGTCTGAACGCCGAAGCCGCCGCCGCGCTGCAAACCGCCGGCATCACGGTCGAACCTTACGCCCAAGTTGCCGACAAACTCGCGCAAATCGGCGGCACGCTGCTTATCGAACCGAACAAAACCGCCGTCAGCACGCTCGTACGCCTGCCCGAAAGCGTGCGCCTTATCGAAGGCATCAACCCGTCCACCTTCTTCAAATCCGTCAAATCCGAAGCCGACATCGCCCACATCCGCGAAGCGATGGAACAAGACGGCGCGGCGTTGTGCGGCTTCTTCGCCGAGTTTGAAGACATCATCGACAACGGCGGCAGCCTGACCGAAATCGACGTGGACACCATGCTCCACCGCTACCGCAGCGCACGTCCGGGCTTTATCTCATTGAGTTTCGACACCATCGCAGGCTTCAACGCCAACGCCGCCCTGCCGCATTACAGCGCAACGCCCGAAAGCCACAGCACCATCAGCGGCAACGGCCTCCTGCTCATCGACTCCGGCGCGCAATACAAAGGCGGTACGACCGACATCACCCGCGTCGTCCCCGTCGGCACACCGAGTGCCGAACAAAAACGCGACAACACCCTCGTCCTCAAAGCCCATATCGCGCTTGCCGAAGCCGTGTTCCCCGAAAACATCCTCTCACCGATGATAGACGCCATCTGCCGCAAACCCCTGTGGCAGGCGCAATGCGACTACGGCCACGGCACAGGCCACGGCGTAGGCTATTTCCTGAACGTCCACGAAGGCCCGCAAGTCATCGCCTGCGCTGCCGTTCCCGGCCCGCAGCACGCCATGAAAAAAGGCATGGTAACCTCCATCGAACCCGGACTCTACCGTCCCGGCAAATGGGGCATCCGCATTGAGAACCTCGCCGCCAACCAAGCTGTTGCCAACCCGCAGGAAACCGAGTTCGGCAGCTTTCTCTACTTCGAAACCCTGACCCTCTGCCCCATCGACACCCGCCTGATGGATACCGCCATGATGACCGACGGCGAAATCGACTGGGTCAACCGCTACCACGCCGAAGTCCGCCGCCGCCTCGAGCCGCTGACCGAAGGCGCGGCAAAAGCATGGCTGATCAAACGCACCGAACCGCTGGCGCGTTAACCGCAAAGGTCGTCTGAAACGACCATGGCGCGGGTTTTCACCACGAACCCGCGTCAACCCAAAAGGTCGTCTGAAAAACAACCGTAGCGTGGGCTTTGCCCACGAATCCGCGCCAATCCCAAAGGTCGTCTGAAAACGGCCGTAGCGTGGGCTCTGCCCACGAAAAACACCAGCACAAAGGTCGTCTGAAACCCGAAATCCCGTTTCAGACGACCTCCGAAACAGACACAAAACGCAGGCTGCCACCCGCAACCGCCGCAATAAAAAACCGTCCGAAACCCCATCCAAAGTGTTCAGACAACCATAAAAGCCATAGCGTGGGCTTTGCCCACGAAAAGCATCAGCCCAAAGGTCGTCTGAAACCCAAAATCCCGTTTCAGACGACCATAAAAGCAAAAGCCCGCACACCCAAAAACCAAGGGCCTGACTACAAAGAAGAGAAAACCACCCCAAGCGTCCGAACCCCGTTCAGACGACCTTCCCGTATTCAGGCATATTCCGACCCACCAAGCCCCGAGCAGGTACGATATGCTGAAATTCATCATCCGCCGCATACTTTCCGCCATCCCCACCATGCTGGTCCTGATTACCGTCTCATTCTTCATGATGCGGCTCGCACCCGGCAGCCCCTTCACCGGCGACAAAAACGTACCGCCCGCCGTACTGGCCAACATCGAAGCCAAATACCACCTGAACGACCCGATGTACCTGCAATACTTCAACTATCTCAAACAACTCGCCCACGGCGACCTCGGCCCCTCGTTCAAATACAAAGACTACAACGTCAACGAGCTGCTCGCCCAAGCTCTGCCCGTCTCCGTCGAACTGGGCGTGTACGCCTTCATCGTCTCCACCGTTTTGGGCGTACTCATGGGCACCATCGCCGCGCTCAGGCGCAACACATGGGCGGACTACACCATCATGACCGCCGCCATGACCGGCATCGTCGTCCCCAGCTTCGTCAAAGCCCCCATCATGATTTTCATCTTCGCCATCACCCTCAAATGGCTGCCCGCCGGCGGCTGGAACGACGGCTCGTTGACCAGCCTCATCCTGCCCGTCGCCGCCCTCTCCATCGGCTATGTCGCAGGCCTCGCCCGCATCACGCGCGGCGCGATGATAGAAGTGTTGAACAGCCCCTACATCCGCACCGCCCGCGCCAAAGGGCTGTCCATGAACAGCATCGTCCTGCGCCACGCCCTGCGTCCCGCCATGCTGCCCATCCTCTCCTATCTCGTTCCTGCCTTCGTCGGCATCATCACCGGCGCCATCGTCATCGAAAGCGTCTTCGGACTGCCCGGCATCGGACAACTCTTCGTCAACGGCGCGCTCAACCGCGACTACGGCATGATCTTGGGACTGACCATCCTCGTCGGCGTACTGACCATCGTCTTCAACGCCGTACTCGACATCCTCTATGCCCTGATCGACCCCAAAATCCGCTATTAAAAGCAAAAAAGGCCGTCTGAAAACCAGTTTTGCCGTTTTCAGACGACCCCGAACAAAACAACGGAGAACACCATGCTATTCAACAAGAAAAATTCCCGCGCCATAGCAGACGCAGCCGAACAGGCACAAGTACACGGACGCAGCCTGTGGCAGGACGCATGGCGGCGTTTCAGCAACAACAAAGCCGCCCTGTGCAGCATCTTCATCCTTGCCGCCATCACCCTCTTCGTTGTCGCCGCCCCCTGGATCAGCGCCTACACCTACGACTACACCGACTGGGACAACATGCAAATCCCGCCTTCCTTCTCTACCCGCCACTACTTCGGCACCGACCTGCTCGGACGCGACCTCCTCACCCGTGCCGCTGCCGGCGGGCGCATTTCCCTGCTCATCGGCATCGCAGGCGCGCTCGTCGCCGTCGTCATCGGCACGCTCTACGGCGCGCTCGCAGGCTTTTTCGGCGGCAAACTCGACTCCGTCATGATGCGCCTGCTCGAAATCCTCAACGCCTTCCCCTTCATGTTTTTCGTCATCCTCCTCACCACCTTCTTCGGGCGTAACCTCTTCCTCATCTTTGTCGCCATCGGACTCGTCTCATGGCTTGACGTCGCCCGCATCGTCCGCGGCCAAACCCTCAGTCTCAGACACAAGGAATTCGTCGAAGCCGCCCGCATCACAGGCGTATCCCGCCGCCGCATCGTTACCCGCCACATCATCCCCAACGTACTCGGCGTCGTCATGGTTTACGCCTCCCTGCTCGTCCCCGGCATGATCATGTTCGAATCCTTCCTCAGCTTCCTCGGATTGGGCGTACAAGAACCCATGACCAGTTGGGGCTCCATGCTCCAAGACGGCGCAGCCTCCATGGAAGCCGCCCCGTGGCAGCTCCTCGTCCCCTGCTTCTTCCTCGTCGCCACCCTCTTCTGCTTCAACTTCATCGGCGACGGCCTGCGCGACGCACTCGACCCCAAAGACCGCTGACACACACCACGAGGACACACCCATGAACACCCCGTTACTCACCGTCGAAAACCTCGACATCCGCTTCCAACTCCACGAAAAAACCGTCCACGCCGTGCGCAACATCAGCTTCAAAGTCGCCAAAGGCGAAACCCTCGCCCTCGTCGGCGAATCCGGTTCCGGCAAATCCGTTACCGCCATGTCCCTCATGCGCCTCCTGCCCGAAAACACCACCCGCTACGGACAAGACTCACGCATCACCTTCGACGGCACATCCATCCTCGACGCAGACGAAAAAAACCTCCGCAGCCTGCGCGGCGGACGCATCAGCTTCATCTTCCAAGAGCCCATGACCTCGCTGAACCCCTTCATGAAAATCGGCACCCAGCTCATGGAAGCCTTGCGCGTCCACAACAAAACCATCACCCGTAAAGCCGCCCGCGAACGCATCCTCGACCTCCTCAACCGCGTCGGCATCCGCGAAGCAGAACGTCGTCTGAAACAATACCCCCACGAATTCTCAGGCGGTCAGCTCCAGCGCATCATGATCGCCATGGCGCTGCTCAACGAGCCCGCCCTGCTCATCGCCGACGAACCCACCACCGCCCTCGACGTAACCATTCAGGCAGAAATCCTCGACCTCCTCCACGACCTCCAAAAACAAATGGGCATGGCGATAATTTTCATCACCCACGACCTCGGACTCGCCGAACACTACTCCGAAACCGTCTGCGTCATGAAAGACGGCGAAATCGTCGAGCGCGGCAAAATCAAACAAGTTTTCGCCAACCCCACCCACCCCTACACCGCCCAACTCATCCACTCCGTCCCCAAAGGCATGAAAGACCCCGTAGAAGGCAACCCGCCCGAGCTCATCCGCGCCGACGGCATCAACGTCCACTTCACCCTCAAACACAACTTCTTCGGCAAACCCCTCAAAACCTTCCACGCCGTCAAAAACATCAGCCTCGCCATCCGCCAAGGCGAAACCCTCGGCATCGTCGGCGAATCCGGTTCCGGCAAATCCACACTCGGCAAAGCCATCATGCAAATGCTCCCCTACCAAGGCAGCATACACTTCGACGGCAGCGACCTCGCCGCCCTCACCCCCGAGCGCGCGCGCCAACTCAAAGCCGAACGCCAAATCGTCTTCCAAGACCCCTACGGCTCACTCTCACCCCGCCTCACCGTCGGCGAAATTATAGGCGAAGGCCTCACCGTCCACCGCCCCGAAATGACCAAAGCCCAACGCACCGAACTCGTCCTCAAAGTCCTGGACGAAGTCTCCCTGCCCGCCGACGCCCTCAACCGCTACCCGCACGAATTCTCAGGCGGACAACGCCAACGCATCGCCATCGCCCGCGCCCTCATCCTGCGGCCCAAGTTCATCCTCCTCGACGAACCCACCTCTGCCCTCGACCGCTCCGTCCAAATCAAAGTCGTCGAACTGCTGCGCGGACTCCAAACCAAATACGGACTGACCTACATCTTCATCAGCCACGACCTCTCCGTCGTCCGCGCTGTCAGCGACAACGTCGCCGTCATGCAGCACGGAGAACTCGTCGAATACGGCAGCGCAGACCAAATCTTCCACCACCCGCAGAAAGACTACACCAAACGCCTCATCAACGCCGCCTTCGACCTCTGACCCAAGGTTGCCTGAAACCCAACGTAGCGTGGGCTCCGCCCACGAATCCTGCCAACCTCAGAAGGTCGTCTAAAAACCCAGCGTAGCGTGGGCTTCGCACACGAATCCCACCAACCCCAAAGGTCGTCTGAAACTGAAAAATACAGTTTCAGACGACCTTTCATCCCCCTTCCCTCCCAAACCACCCATACAACATCTTTACCTCTTATCATCCGTTGTTTATCCTACCTGTTATTTTGACTTATATTCAGACTTTCATCATAAACCCATCCAAATCGTCATAGCTGACCGCTAATCCTACCCCGTTCTTTTACCTCTATTGAAACCGCCAACACCCAAGAACATTACCCAACCAACAGCCGCAACCATGATAAACATGATGTTTATGCAAAAACTATTCGGAAAAAGACAAACCTGCTTTTACCATCTTATCCAGAGGAGTTAAAAAGTGTCGAAAGGTAAATATTTAATTTTTATCGCAGTTCTATTTCTAGCCTCATGTATCGTTTCTTTTAATGGTTATGAACTGCAACCTAAAAATTATGTGATCAACAAAGAATTTGATGAAGTTGTATTTGATATGGATTTTATCAATACAAAACAGAAAATGATAAATAATTTAAGAAAAGCAAATGCATACCACGCTAATTGTGAAAGCAGCGAACGAACATATGTTGTAGATTTATTGGGTTTTGTTGATTCAGAATCTAGTGACATAAAAAATATCCGGAGTGATAGGTTGACAGGAAGTGTACGACTATGCAGCAATGATGACCGATTCAATTGTGTACAGGAAAAATTTAAACAAAAAAGATATACATTTAAATGTATAGCTGTTTTCTATGAAGGAATGGAGCGTGGTTATCGATCCAAGCCTTTTGTCATCGATTTTGATACACGAACGCTTAAAAAAGAACTGTAAGCCTAGATTGGACTGAACCCAATATTTTTAGCGATTTGAAGGTGTCATTACTCTACGCCCAACCTACTTACTGACAGATAAGGCTAAATTTAAAGGTGCAAAAATATTACATAAAGAAAATTGTCATAAGGATAATCAGGGAAAGCCAAAACGAAATCACGATATATTAACATTAAAGAAAGTTAAAGACCATGAGTAAAAAAATCTTATTTTTTATAGCTCTTTCTCCCTTTATTGTTTTAGTATTGCTATTTTCTTATGCTTGGATTGACACACCTGGAAAAGAGTTATGGTGTAAGAGATTTCTTTCTGAAGATAAAGAGTGGATGCTAATTGGAAATGGAGATAAGTATTCGTGTGAAAATAAGAATGTACGCCACATTAAAGTACATAATCAGAATGATTATCCAATTGAAGTACACTATTATTATGACTACCCTTCTAATGGAGATGCAAAATACGAATACTACATGACAAAAAGAATTATGCGACAAAATATAGAAATTCCAAAAAATTCAACATTGGTTTTCAAAATGATGACTAATAATCTTCTGCATATAGTATTTTTTAGTGCAACGGAAAATGAAGAAATGAATACTGAACGGTTCGAATTTGGACATGAATATTCATTTTTTGGAGAAGATATAAGTGAACCGGAAAGAAATGTAGTTTGTTTCAGTAAATCTGAAGAAGAATATCCAATTTGCAAGAAAGCTAAAGATATTTGTCAAGTCAAATTGGATATAAATGGAGAAAATGCGGAAAAAAGCAAATTGCTATGGAAAATGAACACCGTTGCTTGCAGTTATGAAAAATAGACTAGTCCTGTCGTTTCAAACATAGTGGTGCCAAAGCATTGTAAGAGTAGCTTAGATTGGCAATCCAATATTTGTAAAGGTCGTCTAAGATTTTTAAGACGACCTTCTTTTAAAGTGGAATCATGTTTAAAAAATTTGCTTTAATAACCATTTTGTTAACTATAATTTTTTCTTATTTTTATTTTAGATATAGCGCATATTGCCATTATAAAGAAAAGACTTTACCTAATTATCCAGTTCCTAGTGATGGAGACCAATGTGAAAGGTTTAGCGTAAGTGAAAATAAAAAAATTGTTGTTTGCCTTGATAGTATAGGAAATTTTTTAAGCATAGACGGCCTCAACTCCGGTATCTATTTATATGATGACCAAGGTAAATTGCTGTCTTTTTATTATCTCTATAATGAAGTTTGGCTAGGAATGCCATTAGACTTGAACTTAGATGAAGAAGGTATATTCGATTTAGGTCTATATGCTCAAGCAGAATCTTTTTCTACAAACCCATCTATTTTCCATAGGATAGAAGCAAAATTTATTGATAACCTATGCCATAAATAAAAATTTAATCTATATTATTTTATATGATTCAATTATTTAAAAGCCGGGTGGGAATCTGCCGGTATTTTTATCCTTAAATAATATTGTTTCAATCCCCAATTGAAGTAGTTTTAAAATAATAGGCAAAGTTTATGAAAAAGAAAAAAATAGTGAAATGGTTTGGTTTCTTTATATTGATATTTGGGTTGGTTGAGTATTGGCGAATAACGGGGATGGGAGAAGAGATAAAAAATCTCTCTGTGAATTGCCAGATGCAAGAAAAAGGCATACTTGTTTAGAAAGTAAAAATAAGTTATAGATTATGAATAAAAAAATTTTAATGGTTTTATGTATCTTTTTATTATGTTTTTTTTATAAAAATCTCCACCCTAAGGTAACATATTTTTACTATAATGAAGGTAAGCGCACTAGTATCACCTTAATTAGGAGTGATGGTAGTAAGGAATACTTGCGTCCTTTTTTTACTAATAATGTAACTTTTTATTTTCCATTCGATTGGTCATCTGAGCCAGATGGTATTATTTTAATATCAAAACATGAAACAACTATCTTTTTAAAAGAAGATATAACCTTTTGTACCATGGAAATTTACCTGGATGAAAATCAGAAAATTTCCGATGTTAAACAATATGATGGACTTTGTATTAAACCGTAGATATTCAATATTTGTAAAGTGTATTGAAAGACGAATTTTTCGGTACGGTTGCTGGCTGCACATTAGCTGCTGCCATCGGAAAATACCGCATGCCTGGAAATAAATTAATTGTAGAAAGCGTTTATCTCTATATCTGAGATACATTTGATTTTCTTAACGATAATGGCGGAGATCAATACCTAGGGCATTGGAATCATACAGGATTTGATGTGTTTTATAGCCATCAGCTTTCAGATAAGAAAAATGAGATTATAGCAGCCTCAGCCTATATAGCAGCCCTCCTTCTCTTTTCGATTCTAAGCCGGAAGACCGTTTCTACCCAGTTTAGGAACAGCCATTTCAACAAATGGCGAGATTTAAACAGACTAGGCGGGGATCTGCTGATATTTTCATCTTTGAAAGAATATCGTTGTAACCCTCCAATTGAAGTGGTTTTGAAATAATAGGCAAAGTTTATGAAAAAGAAAAAAATAGTGAAATGGTTTGGTTTCTTTATATTGATATTTGGATTAGTTGAGTATTGGCGAATCAAGGACATTGGAGAGGAAATTAATAACCTGGATATACATAGCAAATGTTATCAGAATAATGATTTTATTGAATATAACAATTATTCTTGTGGATTTTATTTTATAAACAAAATCTCAAAAGGATTATCTGATGATAAGGAATATGAATTTTGTGAAACCAGACATAGCAGAGAGAAAGAAAAAGTTGAAGAGATAATTAGATTTAAAAATAAATTATTACAAGATCAAAAGAAATTACAAAATAGAAAAATCTTTGCCTGTAGAGGATGGAATGGTTTTAGGACAGCAATCTTTATTGCTGATGAAAAGGATAATTTACTCTACTATTATCGAGATACATCCCCATTTGTTTCGGAATGGGTTCCTGAAAATTTTGCAAGACCCTCTATCGATGATGAATATATCGGCTGGAGTGGCGGACCTGACGGCGGCCCTGTTGCCCCACTGCACCCCAACCTCCTTCAACGGATAGATGCAAAAATTATACAGTGGCTGGTTGAATTGTTTTATTGAACGGAAAGAGCCCTCTTTGAACCTTTTGTTTTCTAACCTATCATGAAAAAAATAATTTTCCTAATATTGCTTTGCGTGTTTCCCTTTGTGATACACGACTTCATTACTGAAAAAAAACGACAAATCGTCATCCATAATTCATCTCCTTATTGGCTGCAAGTCAACGTTTATAGAAAGTATGACAATCAGACTGAGGATGAAGCAATAGAAAATTACTGGAACTTCAATTTAGAGAAAAATGAATCTTCCCCGATCTACTTCTCATATAATAAAAAAAATATTAATGAAACCCTCTATCTTGGTTTTTCTTTTTTCCAGCCAGATAATGATGATGTATTCTATACAGATGAATCTGTACCAACTCCAAAGCAGAAGTTCATGGAAATTCATCGCGACTCAAGCGATTTCTGTGAGAGGCATATTTATATTGGAAGCAGTGGAGAGATAATCAAAGATGAAGTAATTAAGGGATTTTGCTTGGGACGATTATTGAGTTAAATCCTTCATTATTTGAATCCTTGACTAAGTTTCAAGCAAGTACAGGTTGAATTTATAAAGGTCGTCTGAAACCGTATTTGGTTTTCAGACGACCTTTTTGTTTATTTAGGATCGCAGCGGAAATGGTATGCGCAGATTTCGAAGCCGTTTTTGAAATACAGGCGGTGCGCATCGACGCGGTCGTGGTTGACGTGGACGTTAAGGTGGATTTTGGTTACGCCCGTTTCCGCGCCGATTTTACGGACTTCTGCCAACAGACGGGAGGCGTAGCCTTTGCGGCGGCTTTGCGGCAGGGTAACGATGTCGTCGATGTGGATATGGCGGCCGCTGGCGAGGTTGCAGGATTCGCGGAAGCCGCAGACGGCGACGGCGTTGTGTTTGCCTTCTTCGAAAATACCCAAGAGGCGGTAGCCGGCGGGACGTTGGACGGTGTTGATTTGTTCGGTGAATTTGCTGATGTCGGTCAATGAAGAACGTAGGACGCTGAGGGCGGCGAAGGCGGTGGATGTGTCTTCGGGCGGGATTTCGCGCAAAACGTAGTCGGCAGCGGCGGCTTGGACCGGCGCTTTTTCGGCGGCGTGTTTTTCTTCGATAGCTTGTGCCAGCGGGACGCGTTCGGCAGGTTCGCCTTGCGCTTTGGCTTCCTGTTCTTTCAAAAGCTCTTTGCAGTCGATGATGCGCAAGTCGTTGTCGGCGGCAAAATCCATCAGGAAACGGAACATCTGCGGATTGTCTTCTTCGAGTTTCTTATCGACGGCGACGCAGCGGACGTTGTCCACCAGCATGGGGCGCACCCAGTTGGAATAGGACAGCCGGTTGTCTTTGGTGAATGAGGACAATATGCCGCACAGGCGTTCTGCCCAGTCGCTGGGACGGAAAATCTTGCCTTTGTTGGTTGTGCCGTGAATCACGACTTCGTAAGGGTTGCAGACTAACATGGCGGTTTCCTGTGTAGAGTTTGAAATTAGGGTGAAACCTTTCAAAAACTGCTTTTCGTCTTTGTTTTTTATTGATTTCACAAAAGAATATATTTCGCAATTATACCCTACTGTCCGTGCTTCGTGGCGTTCGGGGCTGGAGTCGGATTTTTTGTTTTTTGAAAAACGACAAGGGGTCGTCTGAAAATGGAACGTTAAATTTCAGACGACCTTTGAGCCGTAGCGGCAATATGATGTGTGATGGGTTTGGGACGAAACGGCGGATTACCTGTATTACAAGCATTGGCGCCAAGGCGGATGATTGCCGTCCGGCAAAGGCGACATCGTTTTATTTCAGCCCGGCTGCATCCCCATTCCCCGCCTGCGGACACACGCTGCCGCACAAACAAAAAACACCAACTGCGCCAGATTAAACGTCGCCCCGCCAAGCGAGGCGGCAACAGGCGATTGCGGAAACAGGCTGCACGAAACCGCAATAACCGTTCCTACCGGCAACGGATTGCACCACGCGGCGGCGCGCGGAAGCAGCGTCCTGCGACGCAGCGTCTGTACCAGCAACAGCAGCCATCCTGCCGCAATCGAACCGACCGAAGCCATCCAGTGCACCTCCAGCATCCGGTAAAAATGGCGGAATAGCGCCAGTAGCGGAGGATAATCGTCCGGCACGGCATTCAGCAGCACCTTGGCAACCATGCCCGTAAAATAAAAACCGGCATGTCCCAAAGGCGACAGCGCATATCCGAAAAACAGCACTGCAAAACCGACCTTGGCCGTGCGCCCGGGCCGCATCAGCCGGTAAACGCCGAATGCCGCCGCCAGATACAGCGCCGCAGAAAACGTCGCCGGCAACACGCCCCACAGCAGCCGCTCGGGCGAGCCGGCCTGCATCAGCACGGCAAAATCCGCCGCCTCGCCCAACTGCGGCGCCAGCGTCTGCGAAAGCAAAGGATAACGTTCCGGCGTCTGCACGAATCCGACCAGCAGTATATCGGCAACAGTCCAGCACACCGCCGCTGCAATTCCCGCCCAAAGCAGCAGAGAAAGTCGGGAAACAGCGATTTCAGACGACCCACACCTAACGGATGCTTCATTTTGATTTTGCATATCATAGAATCCTGTCGGGGTATTCTCGACAATAAAATAGACTATTAAACAGGAAGATAAGTTCTCAAATTATCAGTACGTCCTATGATGTTTTCACAAAATTTCCGGCAACTGCTTAAATTCATGGGGAATAACATAAGACCGTCTGAAACTATTTCAAATAGCCTTAAATCATTCTGGCAAGTAAAATTCAGACGACCTGCGTCTGATGTTCGTCGCCGTTTCGCCCGCGGATAATGCCCAAACGGTAAACGGTTTCGCCTTCTCTCTTTTTCACGCCTGAAATCCTGCCGGCTTCGCGTTGTTGCCACCACAGAATACTTCATGTAAATTCCCGCCTGCTCCAACAACCTCTATTCCAAAGAAACCACCATGAACATACAAAAATATACCGCAGCCCTCCTGCTCGCCGCCGCATTCTCTGTTGTACACGCTGAACCGCAAGAAGCATCCTTCCAAGACCAATGCGCCCTGGTCGGACTGATGGCTCAAACCGCTATGGGCGAACGTTTGTCCGGCACGGGCATCGGACAAGCCGTCGAAAAAATGAACGAACGCTTTATGGTTGTTGCCAAAAACGATTACAGCCGCTCCTTCATTCAAGGGCTAACCGAGCGCGTGGCGCAAGAAATCTACCACTTTCCGCAATCGGCTTTGAACGCCGTCCCCAAATCCGACTACGCCATCTTCGCCCGAGATACGGGCAAGGCGGAATATCAGCTTTGTATGAAAGCCCTGACGGGCAAAACCGAATAAAGCAGGTCGTCTGAAAAGGATGAAACCCCATTTTTCAGACGACCTTTTTTCACGAAAATCCGAAACCCCACCCCGTCAAATATGCGATAATACCGCCACCTCAAACCGATTTCAGACGACCCATGCGCCTTAACGCCCGCCCCGCCCGTTTTGCCCGTACCGCACGCCGCGGCGCGTCCGTCGTTGTTTCGTAAAACCCCGCCTTAGCGGGGTTTTTGCCGAATTGAAGAAAGGAAGCCGAATGCCCAACCCGCTTTACCGACAACACGTCATTTCCATTTCCGACCTGACGACCGAACAGCTCGAGCTGCTCCTGCAAACCGCCCTCAAGCTCAAAACCGACCCGCGCGACGACCTGCTCGAAGGCAAACTCATCGGCTCATGCTTTTTCGAACCCTCCACCCGCACGCGCCTGTCGTTTGAAACCGCTGTGCAACGCTTGGGCGGCAAAGTCATCGGCTTTTCCGACGGCGCGAACACCAGCGCGAAAAAAGGCGAAACCCTCGCCGACACCGCCCGCATCATCTCCAGCTACACCGACGCCATCATCCAACGCCACCCCAAAGACGGCGCCGCGCGCGTGTCTGCCGAGTTTTCCAAAGTCCCCGTCATCAACGCCGGCGACGGCACCAACCAACACCCCAGCCAAACCCTGCTTGACCTCGTGACCATCTACGAAACCCAAGGTCATCTGAACAAGCTCAAAATCGCCATGGCGGGCGACCTCAAATACGGCCGCACCGTCCATTCCCTCTGCCAAGCCCTCAAACGCTGGGACTGCGAATTCGCCTTCGTCTCCCCGCCCAGCCTCGCCATGCCCGAATACATCACCGAAGAACTCGAAGCCGCAGGCTGTCGTTACCAAATCCTGCCCGACCTCGAAACCGCCGTCGAATGGGCGGACATCCTGTACATGACCCGCGTCCAGCGCGAACGCTTCGACGAACAAGAGTTCGCCAAAATCCAAGGCAAATTCAACCTCAACGCCGCCATGCTCGCCAACGCCCGCCCCAACCTGCGCGTGCTGCACCCCCTGCCGCGCGTTGACGAAATCCACCCCGACGTCGATGCCACGCCGCACGCCTACTATTTCGAGCAGGCGACCAACGGCGTTTACGCCCGCATGGCGATTTTATCGCTGGTGTTGAACGAAGAAGTATAAGGAGCAAATATGGAAACCCCCAAACTCAGCGTCGAAGCCATCGAAAAAGGCACCGTCATCGACCACATCCCCGCCGGCAAAGGCCTGATTATCCTGCGCCAATTCAAACTGCTGCACTACGGCAGCGCCGTAACCGTCGGCTTCAACCTGCCCAGCAAAACCCAAGGCAGCAAAGACATCATCAAAATCACCGGCGTCTGGCTGGACGACAACGCCGCCAACCGCCTCGCCCTCTTCGCGCCCGAAGCCGTCGTCAACACCATCGACCACTTCAAAGTCATCAACAAACGCCGGCTTACCCTGCCCGACGAAATCGCCGAAGTGTTCCGCTGCCCGAACACCAACTGCGCCAGCCACGGCGAGCCGGTGAAAAGCCGTTTCTACGTGCGCAAACAAAGCGGTCAGACCAAGCTCAAATGCCACTACTGCGAAAAAACCTTCAGCCGCGATTCCGTGGCGGAGGCTTAGTTTTTGCTAAGGCTGGACTGGCATGAATGCAAAAGGTCGTCTGAAAACTTGAAATCAGGTTTTCAGACGACCTTTTTATAGTGAAAAAGAAATGGGCTACTCGAACTCTCATGCCATGTATAGTGGATTAAATTTAAATCAGGACAAGGCGACGAAGCCGCAGACAGTACAGATAGTACGGCAAGGCAAGGCAACGCCGTACTGATTTAAAGTTAATCCACTATATCCGAAATCCTATCCACAACATCCTCAACAGACGGAGAGCAGACTTAAAGAGGTCGTCTGAAACCCCATTTCAGGATTTTCAGACGACCTCTTTCATCATCAAGAATGGCACAAAGCCATCTGCCTTTTAAAACGTAAACCCGGTTTCCAATTCATCATCGCCGACCAGTTCGACCAACAGCGCATACAACGGAGCAAGCTCGGTGTAGCGGCGGGAGGTGCGGCGCAGGTAGTTGAGGAAGCGCGGGATTTCGGGGCGGTATTTGTCTTTGCCGTCGCGGTAGTACAGGCGGGCGAAGATGCCGGCGACTTTCAGATGGCGTTGTACGCCCATCCATTCAAACCAGCGGTAAAACTCGTCAAACGCGGCAGGTACGGGCAATCCGGCGGCGCGGGCTTTTTCCCAGTAACGGATGACCAAGTCCAAGACGAATTCTTCTTCCCATTCGATGAAGGCGTCGCGCAGGAGGGAAACCAAGTCGTAGGAAATCGGGCCGTAGAGGGCGTCTTGGAAATCGAGTACGCCGGGTCGGCCGGTGGTGAGCATGAGGTTGCGGACGATGAAGTCCCGGTGGACGTACACCTGCGGCTGGGCAAGCAGCGGCGGCAGCAGGGTGTCTATGGTTTGCTGCCAAAGCTGGCGTTGTTTGAAGTTGAGTTCGCGTCCGAGTTCTTTGGCGACGAACCATTCGGGGAAAAGGTTGATTTCGCGCAGCATGATGTCGCGGTCGTAATCGGGCAATTCGCCCGCGCGGCTGGCTTTTTGCAGCTCAACCAGTTCGTCTATGGCTTCAAGCAGCAGTGCTTTGTGTGCCTCTGCGCCTTGTTCTTGCTGCATGGCGGTCAGGAAAGTGGTGCTGCCCAAGTCGTTGAGCACCATAAATCCCTGCGCTTCGTCCACATGCAATACTTGGGGAACGTTAAGCATATTGAAAAGTTTTTGCACTTTTAGGTAAGGAGCGACGCTCATTTTATCGGGCGGCGCGTCCATGCAGATGACGGTCTTGCCGTCGGCAAAAGCAGCGCGGAAGTAGCGTCGGAAGTCGGCATCGGCGGCGGCGAAGCTCAATTCGAAGTTTTGTTCGGGATAGACGGCGCGAAGCCAATTTTGTAATTCGGTTTGTCGTTGCATAGCGGTGTCGCGGATTTTCAGGTTAAAATAACCGCTATTCTAACTGGCAAACCGATTTAAGGGGCGATTTTGGCTCGTTTATTTTCACTCAAACCATTGGTTTTGGCGTTAAGCGTCGGCTTCGGCGCGGGAGGGGCATATGCGCAAAATGCATCTTTGCCGCAACCTGCCGATTACGAGCCGGTAAGGGCCACCCCGCCTGCGGTTCAGAGCGGGGAAAACCGTCGTCCTGCCGATCAGGATAAATTGTCCTTGGGCGATACCTGCCTGTTTTGCCAGCATCAGGCTTCCGAAGCAAACAAGCAGCCTGAAATCAAACGCAGCGGCGAAGAACCCCTGCCGCAGGACTACACCCGCGTGATTGCGGACAAGGTTGCCGGACAGTCTAAAGTCGCCGTCCGCGCCGAAGGCGATGTCATCATCGAGCGTAATCAGGAAGTGTTGAACGCCGATTGGGCGAATTACGACCAAACCAGCGATACCGTCAGGGCGGGCGACCGCTTTACGCTGTATCAAGACGGTTCGACCGTCAGCGGCGATACTTTGGTGTACAACCTGAAAGACAATACCGGCTCGAGCGAATACGTCCGCGTCGATGCCGAAAAAGACGGCCGCCGCCTCCAAAGCGTCAGTGAAAAGGCGGAAATGAAAGGCAAAGGGCTGTACAAGCTCATCAATACCAAATTCAATACCTGCTCGCCCGGCGATGCGAGTTGGTTCATCAAAGCGAAAAGCATCGAAACTGATCAGGAAACGGGCATAGGCGTGGCAAAAGACGCATCGCTGGTGTTCGGCGGCGTTCCCGTACTTTATACGCCTTGGGCGGATTTCCCGCTCAACGGCCATCGCAAGAGCGGTCTGTTGGTGCCGACCTTGTCAACCGGTTCGGACGGTTTGGAACTCGCCCTTCCCTATTATTTCAACCTCGCCCCCAACTTGGACGCCACCTTCCGCCCCGGCATCATCAGCTCGCGCGGCGTGCAGCTCGGCGGACAGGTCCGCTATCTCGAGCCGAAATTTAACGGCGTCATTGACGGCGACTGGATGCCGCACGATAAAAAACGCCACGAAAACAACCGCTATCAAATCAAGTTTGACCACAACCACCAACTGACCGACAAACTCAGCGGCGGCATCAACTTCAATCAGGTTTCAGACGACAATTACTACCGCGATTTCTACGGACGCGAGGACATTGCCAGCAACGTCAACCTCAACCGCCAACTGTGGCTGAACTACGGCGACAATATCTGGGGCGGCTCTTTTGACGGTGCGTTAAACGTACAGAAATACCAAACCCTTGCCAACCAAAACGGTTACAAAGACGAACCCTACGCCATCATGCCGCGCCTGACCGGACGTTGGCAGAAAACCATAGGCAAGGCGAATATCAACGTATTCAGCCAGTTCACCCGTTTCGTACACGACAGCAAACAAGACGGCAGCCGTACCGTGCTGTATCCGAGCGTCCGTTGGGATTTCAACAACCAATGGGGCTATATCCGTCCGAAAATCGGCGTACACGCGACTTATTACGACTTAGGCTCGTTCGGCAACCAATCCAGCCGCCGCGTCAGCCGCGTATTGCCGATATTCAACGTCGATACCGGCATGACCTTCGAGCGCAACGCCAATGTGTTCGGCAAAGCCTATCTGCAAACCCTCGAACCGCGCCTGTTCTACAACTACATCCCGACCAAGTCCCAAAACGACTTACCCAATTTCGACACCTCGGAAAACAGCTTCTCTTACAACCAGCTTTTCCGTGAAAACCTGTACGTCGGCAACGACCGCATCAACTCCGCCAACAGCCTGACCGCCGCCGCGCAAACCCGATTCCTCAATCCGAACAACGGTGCCGAACTGTTCCGTGCCGGCATCGGACAGAAGTTTTATTTCAAAAACGACAACGTATTGCTGGACGGCAGCGTCGGCCGTTATGAACGCAGCCAATCCGACTGGGTCGGCTTCGCGCACGGCAAACTGAGCGACAGCATCCATGCCGGCTTCGATATCCACTACAACCAAAACGAAAGCCGCGCCGAAAGCTACGCCGCGACCGTCCGCTACAATCCCGAGCCGGGCAAAGTATTGAGCGCGCGTTACAAATACGGCCGCAACGAACGCATTTACCTGCAATCGGACGGCAACTATTTCTACGATAAAATCCGCCAAATCGATTTGGCGGCGCAATGGCCCATCCGTAAAAACCTTTACGCCGTCGCACGTTACAACTACGAAATCCAAGCCAAGAAACCGCTTGAAATCTTGGTTGGCGCGGAATACAAAAGCGATTGCGGCTGCTGGAGCGCGAGCCTCGTCGGACAACGCTACGTTACCGGCGAAAACAGCCGCAAAAATGCCGTATTCTTCAATCTCCAACTCAAAGACCTGAGCAATCTCGGCAACAACCCATTTGAAAAACTGCGCTTGGCCATTCCCGGCTACAGCAAAACCAACGAGGTAGTTACCCCATGAACGTCAAACCCCTGATTCTTGCCGCCGCACTCGGTCTGGCATTGAACGCACACGCCGCGCCCAAAGCCGCATCCAAAGGCAAGCCGGTTAAAACGCAGAAAGCGGCAAAACAGGCAGCGGCAGCCACGCCTGCCGATTCGGGCGCCGTACGCCTTTCCGACGGCATCGCCGCCATTGCCGACAACGAAGTCATTACCCAGCGCCAGCTGGCACATGCCATTGCCGAAGCGCGCCAACACCTTCCTAAAGGCACGCAAATCAGCGAAGACGAACTCCGCCAGCAGGTCTTGGCGCAACTGGTCAACCAATCCCTGATTGTTCAAGCGGGCAAACGCCGCAACATTCAAGCGACCGATGCCGAAATCGATGCCGTCATCGCCCAAACGCCGTCCCTGAAAAATCCGTCCGCACAGACCCGTCGCGAAATCGCCGACACCATCATTATGGAAAAAGTGCGCCAGCAGGCCGTTATGCAAAACAGCCGCGTCAGCGATGCAGAAGTCAACAGCTTCATCGAACGCGCGCGCCAACAAGGTGTCGCCCTGCCCGAAGGCGAACCGATGCGCCAATACAGCGCGCAGCACATCTTGATTAAAGCCGACAACGACAACGCGGCGGCAGGCGCGGAAAGCACCATCCGCAAAATCTATGCACAAGCCCGCAGCGGTGCGGACTTCGCCGGTTTGGCGCGCCAATATTCGCAAGACGGTAGCGCGAACAGCGGCGGTGATTTGGGTTGGTTCGCCGACGGCATGATGGTCGCGCCGTTTGAAGAAGCCGTCCACAAGCTCAAACCCGGTCAAATCAGCCCGCCCGTACGCACACAATTCGGCTGGCACATCATCAAGCTGAACGACGTCCGTGACGCCGGTACGCCCGAAGAGCGCCAACGCAACGCCGTACGCCAATACATGTCCGGACAAAAAGCCCAACAAGCCACAGCAAACCTGCTGCGCGACCTGCACTCAGGCGCGTACGTCAACATCCGCTAAGATGTTGTTGAAAAAAGGTCGTCTGAAAAGTTTCAGACGACCTTTTTTTGTTTGAGGACAACTTCCCTCTAACACACCAGCCTAATCGCAAATCGAATATCCATCGGGACAAAACGACGTAACCACGGGCAATTTATCGGATACCGCCATACCGTCCGCGCCGATTCCAAATACATTTTAACCAAAAATAAATATTCTTATCTCATTAAGACACTCCCTAAAACATCCGCTAATTCTCCTCTAACACTCCCCCTCTAGAATGATGTTCAGAAAAAAGAAAAACAAGTCTCCTCACATAACGATAGTCTGCTCACACTGACACGGACGGAACATCATTTTCCCCACCATCGTTTTTCCCCTAAGGAGCGTATCATGAAACTGAATCTGCAAAAAACCACCGCTGCTGTTTTGGCTGTTTTGTTCAGCGCAGGCGTATTTGCCGCCAACAATGCCTACAATCCATTTGATTACGATTACCAAAACCACAAATACGGCAAAAAATGGGGCAAACCCGCATCTGAAGCCGAAGGCGAAAAAGTGATGAAACACGCTGCCTACCGTTCGGGCGTGCACTACACCAACGTCAACCGCATGCCCGGCAATGTAGACCGCAACGGCGTGAAAACCGTACAGGTCAACGACGCATACACCCGTCAAAACCTCGGCCGCTATGCATTCAACACCATCAAGAGCGGCGGCTCTGAAGTGTACTACGGCGAGTGGGTCGGTAAAGAATACGCCAAAGGCACCAACCGCGGCGTTTTCTACTCTGGCGACAAACGCGCTACCTCTATGCCGGTATCCGGTGTAGCCAACTACGCCGTCAAAGGTATCAACAATTACACCGGCAACAACCCGATGGTCGGTACTTTGCGCGCGGACTTCGGTCAACGCGTCTTGGCAGGTTCTATGAAAAACAACGCTGTACAGATGGACATCCATTCCCGCATCAAACCGTCCAGCGCATCGTTTGAAGGCTACGCCCGCGCCAACGGCCACTTCGGTAAAACCGAAGGCCACTTCTTCGGTCACAACGCAAGCGCGCTGGCCGGTGTTGCCAAGTTTAAAACCGACCGCAACTTGGATACGGCATTCGGCGGTGTGAAACGCTAAAATCCGTAGTTAAGTAAAATAAAGCCTGCTTCACGCAGGCTTTTTTAAACACCAGCCCGCCAACCTTCTCAAGGTCGTCTGAAACCGCCGACCGGAAAGCCGACACCATGTACAAACCGTCTGCCTGCCTTATCCTCTTTCTCGCCGCCCCCGTCCTTGCCGCACCCCGTTCTGACTTTTCAGACGACCGTACCGCGCAACGCCTGTGGCAGGATACCCGCCAAACCATGCAGGAACAGGAACAAAAAGTGCGCGAATACCGCCTCGACATTCCCGCCGAACACATCGGGCAGACAGCCGAAACCGACCCCGAAGCCGACCAAGGCGAAGCCTTGTTTAACGCCGTCAACCGCAGCGACTGGCAAACCGTGCGCCCGCTGCTTGAACGTTATACCCAGCAAACCGAATACGACCCTGACATCGCCCTCTTTGCCCGCGCCTCGCTCGCCCGCGGCGAAGGCAGGTGGAAAGATGCCAAACAAGACTACGAAACCCTGCTGCAACGCCACCCCGACTTCACGCGCGGACGGCTCGATTACGCCCGCCTGCTCTTTGAAGGTCGTCTGAACCGCGAAGCCACTTCCGAATTTATGCGCCTGCAAAACGAAGACCTGCCCGAAGCCGTCAAAGAAAACATCGGCCATTTCCGCGATTCCTTAAACCAACGCCAAAGCTGGCAGGGCAGCCTTTCCGTCGGCGCCGTCCACAACAGCAACATCAACGAAGCCAGCGGCAAAACGTGGTGTAAAACCGAAATCGACGGCGAATGCTGGGAAGAATTTTCAGGCGACCAACCCATTTCCGCCAACGGCATCAAATACGAAGCCGCCGCCGTCCGCCGCTGGCAGATTAAAGGACATCACGGCATCGCCGCCCGCGCGCTCGGCTACGGCCGCTTCTACCGCGACCATAAAGACTTCAACGAACACACGCTCAACCTCAGCGCCGGTTATCAGTTTGAAAACCACCGCCACACCTTCGCCCTCGCCCCGCTTGTCGAATGGAACGGCAGCGGCGGCAAAACCCTCAACCGCGCCTACGGCGTGCGCAGCGAGTGGAACCTCGACAAAGGCAACTGGACGTGGAACACCGAAGCCGAGTGGAAACACCTTTCCTATTCCGACAAAACCCGCCTGCTCGACGGCAGCCTCTTCTCCGTTTACAACACCCTGTCCTACTTCCCGCGCAACGACATCATGCTCTACGGCGGCATAGACTGGCAGCAGCGTAAAGCCAAAGAGCCTGTGGACAGCTACCGCCTCATCTCCGCACGGCTGGGCGCGGCAAAAATGTTTGAAGCCGGTTTCGACGCCTCCGCCTCCGCCACCTTCGGCATCCGCAGCCACCGCGAAGAAAACGCCGTCCTCGAACAACGCCGCCGCGACAAAGAACAGACCTACCGCCTCAGCATAGGCGCGGACCGCTGGAAATTCGGCGGACTCAAGCCCGTCCTCAGCTACAAACACCGCCGCGTCCACGGCAACACCGACTGGCTGTACAGCTACAAACAAAACGAAGTCGGTCTGTCGCTGGTCAAATCGTTCTAACGCGGGACGCAGAAACACAAAGGTCGTCTGAAATTCAGTTTTCAGACGACCTTTGCGTTTTATAGTGGATTAAATTTAAATCAGGACAAGGCGACGAAGCCGCAGACAGTACAGATAGTACGGCAAGGCGAGGTAACGCCGTACTGGTTTAAAGTTAATCCACTATAAATTATTCCCCGTCTTTAACCGGATAATCAGGCAAATACACATCAAATCGGGTGCTTTTGCCCGTGTATTGGTAGGCGGGTTTTTCGCCGTTGAGAAATTCACCGAGGCGCGGGCGTTTGACGACGACACGTTTTTTGGCGATGGCGCGGGCGGCGGCAAGCAGCTCGGCTTCTTCTTGGGCGGCACCGACGACGCTGTGGAAATACGCCATTTCCTTTTTGACGGCGGCGGATTTTTGGCGTTCGGGGTACATGGGGTCGAGGTACACGATGTCGGGGCGCGATTGGGCGGCGAGTTCGCGCATCAATTCGACGGCGTTGCCATAATGGAAAGTCATGCGGCGGGCGATGTCTTGAATTTCAGGCGCTTGCAGCGCGCGTTCGAGGCCGTCGGCAAGCAGGCAGGCGACGGCGGGATGCTGCTCGAAAGTGTGGACGTTCAAACCAAGCGAGGCGAGGACGAAACTGTCGCGCCCGAGTCCGCCGGTGCCGTCCCAGACGGTCGGTTTGGTTGTGTGGTTGACCGCTTTGGCAATCAGCTCGCCGCCGCCTTTGGTGCGCCGGTATTGGGCTGCACCGCCGCCGAAATCAACGCGGACGCGCCCCTTCTCCCCCGCGCGGCACAAGCTGACGCCTTCGGCATCGGCAAACAGGTATTCGCCGCTGTCGGGCAGGTCGGACAAAATCGGAAGCTGGAATTGCCGCGCCAAAAGGCGGGCGTGTTCGGTGGCGGTGTCGGCGAGATAAATGGGCGTCATGGCGGTTGCGTGTCGGGGTCGTCTGAAAAGGGCGGATTATATAGTGGATTAAAATAAAAATGAGACAAGGCGGCAACGCCCGCCGTGTACGGGTAGTACATAAGGGCGTTGGTAATGCCGTATTATTGCAATTTTAATCCACTATATCGGGAATCCGCTTGAAGCCGATATGGCTTCATCAATACGGATTTTATCTGTTCTCGGGACAAAGGTCGTCTGAAAATCGGATTTCAGGTTTTCAGACGACCTTTGCCGTTCTTTACGCGCTGAATTTCCGTCCGTGTTCCACGTCCCGCCTTGCAGGTAAAGGAGAACGGTCAATGCGGCGCGGATAGAGGTTTTGGCTATATCCAAAGCATCAGGAGTTATTTAGCCTGCGTCAGCCCGTTTGTTAAAATCCGTTGTTTTGCCGGTTGATTGAACGGCATTTTCCAATAGAAACAAACAATAACCATGACCCACACACAGCAAAAATCCCCCAACCTTTGGCTGGTGACCGCCGCTGCCGCCGCCATCCTGCTGATTACCATCGGTATGCGCATGACTATGGGACTGTTTGTCCGTCCCGTCGTCGACTCTACCGAGCTGAGTATCCAAGAGTTCAGCCTGATTATTGCCGTTTTCCAGTTGATGTGGGGCGTGTCCCAGCCGCTTTCCGGCGCGCTTGCCGACCGCTTCGGCGCGTTTAAGGTTTTGGGCGGCGGCGCGTTGCTGTTGGTCTGTGCCTGCCTGATGGTGCCGCAAATGCCGACTTATTGGGGGCTGATGCTGGCAATCGGGCTGCTTTTTGCATTCGGAACGGGGGCGGGCGGTTTCTCCATCATCATGGGGCAGGTCGCGGCGAAAGTGCCGCCGCACAAACGCGGTTTGGCTTCGGGGCTGGTCAACGCGGGCGGTTCGGCGGGGCAGTTTCTGTTTGCGCCGCTGGTGCAGGGTTTGCTGGTGTTGCCCGCCGTCGGCTGGACGGGGACGTTTTATGTTTGGGGCGGGATTGCGCTTTTAATCCTGCCGATTTCGTGGTGGCTGGCGGGCGGCAAAAACGCTGTCGCCACACACCATACGTCGTCTGAAAATGGGCAATCGCTGGGGCAGGCAGTCAAAGCGGCATTTAAAGACCGCAGCTACATCCTGCTGCACTTGGGCTTTTTTACCTGCGGTTTCCACATTGCGTTTTTGGTGACCCACCTGCCCAACGAAATCGCGCTCTGCGGCCTGCCCGCTTCGGTCGCTTCGACTTCGATTGCGATTATCGGTTTGGCGAACATCGCGGGCTGCATTTTTTCGGGCTGGTGTACGGGGCGGTTTTTGGGCAAATACGTTTTGTTCGGACTCTACGCCTCGCGTGTGGCGATGGTGCTGATATACCTTGCCGCCCCGAGAACCGACGTCAATTTCTACATTTTCGCCGCCGCGCTGGGCTTCACTTGGCTCGCTACCGTCGCCCCGACCGCTGCGATTACGGGCAAACTGTTCGGCACGCGCTATCTGGCGACGCTGTTCGGGCTGACGATGTTGAGCCACCAAATCGGCGGCTTTTTAGGCTCGTATATCGGTGGCATCGTGATTTACCGGTTCAACGATTACGGCTGGATGTGGTATGCCGACGCGGTGTTGGCGGGGACGGCGGCTTTGCTGAACCTGCCGATACGCGAAAAGAAAGCGGCGTAAACCGCTGCGACGCAACCAAGACAGGTCGTCTGAAAACGAAGAAAACGGTTTTCAGACGACCTTTTTCCGCCGTTACATCAAGTCAGTTCAAAAGAGGCGTGGGCGAAGCGGCAAAATCGGCTAGAATAGGTCCGGGAAACCGGAGGTTCGGCGACAGGCAGCTTGAAACCGTCAACCGCCTACATTCCGCCCCGCCGCGCACCGTCCGCCCCGCCGTCCGTACCGTTTTCGAGTGGAATACATGAATCGTTGGTTTTACACGCAATTATGGCGCATCGCACCGCCGCTTATCCGCCACTATCTCAAAAAGCGCGCCGTCAAATCGCCTGCCTATCTCTACCATTGGGGCGAGCGTTTCGGCGAGCCGTTTGACCGGCCTGTGCAGCATCCGATTTGGGTCCATGCCGTATCGGTTGGCGAAACCCGTGCCGCGCAGCCCTTGGTGGAAGCACTGCGCCGCCATTTCCCCGACGCGCCGCTGCTCATGACCCAAATGACGCCGACCGGACGCACCGCCGCGAAAGAACTGTTCCCCGACGCGCAATGCCGTTACCTACCTTACGACAAACCCGAATGGGTCGCCCAATTCCTGAAGGAACACCGCCCACTGTTCGGCGTACTGATGGAAACGGAAATCTGGCCCAACCTCATGCACGCCTGCGCCGACGCGCACGTCCCCCTGTTTCTCGCCAACGCCCGCCTGTCTGAAAAATCGCAGCGCGGCTATTTGAAAATCCGCAACCTGTTCGAGCCTGCGCTGCAAACCTTAAGCGGCTGTTTCGCGCAAACCGCCGAAGACGCGGAGCGGCTGCACTTGATCGGCGCGTCCAACGTCCATGTCTGTGGCAACACCAAATACGATATTTCCCCGCCCGAACGGATGCGCGCGCTGGCGGCGGCCTTCCGCGAACGCATAGGCACGCGCCCCGTCGCCGTCTGCGCCAGCACCCGTTTTTACAAAGACCAAGACGAAGCGGCGCTCTTGCTCGAAGCATGGAAAAAATATACCGGCGATGCCTTGCTGGTCGTCGTCCCGCGCCATCCGGAGCGTTTTCAGACGACCTTTGAAACGGCGCAGGCATTGGGTTATACCGTTCAAAAACGCAGCGACAACCTGCCGGTTTCCCGGCAAACCCAAGTCTGGGTGGGCGACAGCATGGGCGAACTCTTTGCCTACTACCTCAGTTCGGATGTCGCCTTTGTCGGCGGCAGCCTCGTGGACAGCGGCTGTCAAAACATCATCGAGCCGATAGCCTGCGGCATTCCGACCGTGTTCGGCTTTTCTACCTACAACTTTGCCGCCGCCTGCCGCAGCGCGCTGGAAGCCCAAGCGGCGGTGCAGGTGCAGAATGCGGACGAATGGCGCACCTTCGTGGCAGCCTGTTTGGAAAATCCGAGCGAGCGCAGCCATTTCGCCCAACAGGCGGCACGCTTCGTCGCCGGCCATCAAGGCGCCAGCCGTCGGATGGCGGACGAAATCGCCGCGTCCGTGCGCCATCTGACACACGAAAAAGCTTAAGGACGAAACAAAGCTTGCCCCCTCAAACGAAAGGTCGTCTGAAAACCCGAATTTAGGTTTTCAGACGACCTTTTTGTCTTGTGGACGGATTAAATATGAATCAGGCAGCGTTGCCCGCACTGCCCTGACGGCAAGCCATTCCGCCTTATAGTGGATTAAAATTGCAATGATACGGCGTTGCCAACGTCCTTATGTACTAACCGTACACGGCGGGCGTTGCCGCCTTGTCTCATTTTTATTTTAATCCACTATATTTCGCCATTTCCGCGAACACTTGATGCGCGGTGGCGATGGTTTCGTCAATCAGCTCGGGCGTGTGCGCAGCGGAGACGAAGCCTGCTTCGTAGGCGGACGGACCGAAGGCGGTGTTGCGGTCGAGCATGCCGTGGAAGAAGCGTTTGAAGGCGTCGATATTGGAACGCGCCATGTCGCCGTAGTTTTGCGGGGCATGGGCGGCGAAATACAGGCCGAACATACCGCCCACGCTGTCGGCGGTGAACTCGATGCCGTGCGCTTTGGCGGCGGCGGCAAGCCCGTCGGCGAGGCGGCGGGTCAAGGCGGTCAGGTTTTCGTAGAAGCCTTCGCGCTGGATGATTTCGAGCGTTTTCAAGCCGGCGGCGACGGCAATCGGGTTGCCTGATAATGTGCCTGCCTGATACACGCCGCCCAGCGGGGAGATACATTCCATGATGTCTTTGCGTCCGCCAAACGCGGCAAGCGGCATGCCGCCGCCGATGACTTTGCCCATCGTAGTCAGGTCGGGCGTGATGCCGTGCAGCGATTGTGCGCCGCCAAGCGCGACGCGGAAGCCGGTCATCACTTCGTCGTAAATCAACACGGCGCCGTGTTTTTCGGTCAATTCGCGCAGGACTTTGACGAAAGCCTCGGTCGGGCGAACCAGGTTCATATTGCCGACGAAGGGTTCGAGGATGACGCAGGCGATTTCGTCGCCGTTGCGGGCGAACGCTTCTTCAAGCTGGGCGGTGTTGTTGTATTCGAGGACTAAGGTGTGTTTCGTGAAATCGGCGGGAACGCCTGCGGAAGACGGGTTGCCGAAAGTGAGCAGACCGCTGCCGGCTTTGACGAGCAGGCTGTCGGAATGGCCGTGGTAGCAGCCTTCGAATTTGATAATTTTGTCGCGTCCGGTAAAGCCGCGCGCGAGGCGGATGGCGGTCATGGTCGCTTCGGTGCCGGAGCTGACGAGGCGCAGCCTTTCGACGGACGGCATGATTTTGGCGATTTCTTCGGCGATGACGATTTCGCCTTCGGTAGGCGCGCCGAACGACAAACCGCCCAACGCGGCTTCGCGCACGGCTTCGATGACTTCGGGGTGCGCGTGTCCGACAATCGCAGGCCCCCACGAACCGACGTAATCGGTGTAGCGCGTGCCGTTTTCGTCCCAAACATACGCGCCTTCGGCTTTTTTGATGAAGCGCGGCACGCCGCCGACGCTGCCGAATGCGCGGACGGGGGAATTCACGCCGCCGGGGATGATGGCTTTGGCGCGGTCAAACAGGATTTCGTTACGGTTCATAGCGGGTTCTTTCTGAGGTCGTCTGAAAAATAAGCGGTATTTTATCATCAGATTGCCCGCGCCAGCCGTTTCAGACGACCCCGAAAGCCCAAACGGCCACGGCGCAACGCCATATCTGAAAATGAAAATTGTTCTGTAAAAACAATCACTCTGTTCATATTTGAAGCGTTTGTGCTATAATCCGCACCCATTTATACCATAAAGAAAACATCATGTTACGCGGATTCATTTTAATGCTTACCCTTTTGGTTTCCACCGTCTCCTACGCCGCCCAGCGCAAGCTGCCGAGCGATATGGACGCGGCGGTTTTGAAACAGGTCGACCTGCCTTATCTGAAAGTGAGCCGTGGCGGCTTCTCATGGACGCGCCTCTTGACGCTGGGCCTTGCCGACGGCAATTCCGCCAAGCTGCAGATTACCCGTTTCACCAAAATCCACGACGAAAACGACCGCTTCATCCCAATGGGGCGGCTGGCGGGAAAAACCGGCAAAACCATCGCCTTCAAACACAACGACACCAACGCCCTCGTGCGCGAAGTGTGGGTTTTGACCGACGACGAAGCCTCCCGTTTTACCGCGCAAAAAGAAGTCCGCGACGAGATTAAGCAAGACGCGCAATAAGCCGCCGCCTGCCCGTTTCAGACGACCCAAACACACACCGCGTGGTTGGCTGTTGCAGCCGCAGCAGCGCAACCGCGCATTTTTGCGTCCTGACGAATCAGTGTTTCAGACGACCCGCCAAGCCTTCCCAAAAGTCGTCTGAAATTAAGATTTCCATAACAATCAGCCCCGCAATTACGGGCTACCTGAGAAAGACACAAACCATGAAAAAAGTATTTATCCGCACCTTCGGCTGCCAAATGAACGAATACGACAGCGAAAAAATGCTCGCCGTACTCGCCGAAGAAAACGGCGGCATCGAACAAGTGACCGAAGCCGACGAAGCCGACATCATCCTCTTCAACACCTGCTCCGTGCGCGAAAAAGCGCAGGAAAAAGTGTTCTCCGACTTAGGCCGCGTGCGCCCGCTCAAAGAAAAAAATCCCGACCTCATCATCGGTGTTGCCGGCTGCGTCGCCTCCCAAGAAGGCGAAAACATCATCAAACGCGCGCCTTATGTGGACGTCGTCTTCGGCCCGCAAACGCTGCACCGCCTGCCCAAAATGATTGTGGATAAAGAAACCAGCGGCCTGTCGCAAGTCGATATTTCCTTCCCCGAAATCGAAAAATTCGACCACCTGCCGCCCGCCCGCGTCGAAGGCGGCGCAGCATTCGTGTCCATCATGGAAGGCTGTTCCAAATACTGCTCGTTCTGCGTCGTCCCCTACACCCGCGGCGAAGAGTTCTCCCGCCCGCTGAACGACGTTTTGACCGAAATCGCCAACCTCGCCCAACAAGGCGTTAAAGAAATCAACCTCTTGGGACAAAACGTCAACGCCTATCGCGGCGAAATGGAAGACGGCGAAATCTGCGACTTCGCCACCTTGCTGCGCATCGTCCACGAAATCCCCGGCATCGAGCGTATGCGCTTCACCACCAGCCACCCGCGCGAGTTTACCGACTCGATTATCGAGTGCTACCGCGATCTGCCCAAGCTGGTGTCGCACCTGCACCTGCCGATTCAAAGCGGTTCCGACCGCGTATTGAGCGCGATGAAGCGCGGTTACACCGCCTTGGAATACAAGTCCATCATCCGCAAACTGCGCGCCATCCGCCCCGACTTGTGCCTGAGCAGCGACTTCATCGTCGGCTTTCCCGGAGAAACCGAGCGCGAGTTCGAGCAAACCCTGAAGCTGGTGAAAGACATCGCCTTCGATTTGAGCTTCGTCTTCATTTACAGCCCGCGCCCCGGCACACCCGCCGCCAACCTGCCGGACGACACCCCGCACGCCGAAAAAGTGCGCCGCCTCGAAGCCCTGAACGAAGTCATCGAAGCCGAAACCGCCCGCATCAACCAAACCATGATCGGCACCGTACAACGCTGTCTGGTCGAAGGCATCTCCAAAAAAGACCCCGACCAGCTCCAAGCCCGTACCGCCAACAACCGCGTGGTCAACTTCACCGGCACGCCCGATATGATCAACCAAATGATCGATTTGGAAATCACCGAAGCCTACACCTTCTCTCTGCGCGGCAAACCGGTCGAAGCGTAAAACCGTTCCGCCATAGCAAAGGTCGTCTGAAAACCTGTATCTTGGTTTTCAGACGACCTTTTTGTATCGTATTGGCATCAACAGTCGGCTCACCGAATCCCGCCTGTCTTTTAGCAATTTCACGATACCGCGTATTGACAGCCCCATAGGGGTCGTCTGAAAATCAGTTTTCGCGCTTTCAGGCGACCTTTTTACGTTTAACAACCCGTCCGAAGCCGCCCCATATCCCCAGCGAGAAAAACCATGTCCCTGCAAAACCTCTCCAACATCCGCACCCTTGTCGTCAAAGTCGGCTCCAGCCTCGTTACCGCGGGCGGCAAAGGCATAGACCAAGCCGCACTCGACCGTTGGGCGGCACAAATCGCCGAACTGGGCAAACAAGGCGTGCAAACCGTCCTCGTTTCCAGCGGCGCCATCGCCGAAGGCATCAAACGGCTGGGCTGGAGCAAACGCCCCACCGCCATCAACGAGCTGCAAGCCGCCGCAGCCGTCGGGCAAACCGGCATTGCCCAAGCCTACGAAACCGCGTTTGGACCGCACGGCATCCGCACCGCCCAAATCCTACTCACCCACGACGATCTGAGCAACCGCACCCGCTACCTCAACGCCCGCAGCACCCTGCAAACCCTGTTGTCCAAAGGCATCGTTCCCGTCATCAACGAAAACGACACCGTTACCACCGACGAAATCAAACTCGGCGACAACGACACCCTCGGCGCGCTCGTGACCAACCTCATCGAAGCCGACGCCCTCGTCCTTTTGACCGACCAAAAAGGCCTGTACGACAGCGACCCGCGCAAAAATCCGCAAGCCAAACTGATTCCGACCATCGCAGCCGACCATCCCGACCTCGAAAGCATGGCGGGCGGCGCGGGCAGCAGTGTCGGCACAGGCGGCATGTACACCAAAGTGACCGCCGCCAAACGCGCCGCACTCAGCGGAGCCGCCACCGTCGTCGCATGGGGCGGCGAACCCGACGTCCTCGTCCGCCTCAAACAAGGCGAAAGCATAGGCACGCTCTTTACCAGCGCGCACAGCCGCGTCGCCGCCCGCAAGCAATGGCTGCTCGGACACGTCCAAACCGCCGGCAGCCTGACCGTCGATAGCGGCGCGGCAAAAGCCCTGACCGAACAGCACGCCAGCCTGCTGCCCGTCGGCTGCATCCGCGCGGACGGCCATTTCCACCGCGGCGAACTCGTTGCCATCCTCGATACCGACGGCAAAGAAATCGCCCGCGGCCTGACCAATTACAGCAGCGGCGAAACCGCCAAAATCTTGCAAACCCCGTCCGAGCGCATCGCCGAAAAATTAGGCTACGCCCACGAAGACGAACTTATCCACCGCGACAATATGGCGTCGCATTGGTAAAAAAGGTCGTCTGAAACCTTATAGTGGATTAAATTTAAATCAGGACAAGGCGACGAAGCCGCAGACAGTACA
>CAUVJL010000009.1:0-42662 GCA_963552075.1 uncultured Neisseria sp. | reverse complement strand
GCTCCATCAAGCAAGGCGGCTACACCATTTGGAATACCAACGTCCAATACCGCCCAAGCAAAAACCTGCAACTGGGGCTGGCGGTCAACAACCTGACCGACAAACGCTACTACGAAAACCAATACAGCCGTGCCGCCAACAGCGGCAACTTCTACGGCGAACCGCGCAATGCCGTGTTTAGCCTGAAATGGAAGATGTAGTCCGTCTGCGGTAGCAAAATTAAAAAACAATAACCAAATCATATTCGGCAATCTATCCGACCTGCTCCTGACAGACAGGAAACGGTTGCCGTTGCTGTAAAAGAAAGGGGTCGTCTGAAAACCGCCGTTGGGTTTTCAGACGACCCCTTTCCCATAAAAACCTCTTCATCCCCACTTGAAGGAGCTGCAATGAACCATCCGATCCGCTACGCCTGCCTGCTTGCCGCCGTCCCGCTGCAACTTTCCGCCCAAACCACCGAACAGACGGAACATGTTGACCTGCCCACCGTTAACGTCACCGGCCAAAGCCGTACTGCTTCGCGCGATAGTTATACCGTGCCAACCATGTCCACCGCCACCGGCCTGCCGCTCTCCCCCAAAGACACGCCGCAATCCGTCAGCATCATTACGCGCAAGCAGATGGATGATTCGGGTGCAACCACGCTGGAAGACGCATTGAAAACCACCACGGGGCTGAATATTTACAAACAGGGTTTCCAAACCCGCTTTCAATCCAGAGGCTTCGACATCGCGCAGATCAGCGAAGACGGTGTCAATTCGACTGTCTGTACCATGTGCGGCAATAATCCGCACGATGCCAAACAACTGACCGACACCGCGCTTTACGACCGCATCGAAGTCGTGCGCGGGGCAACCGGCCTGCGTAAAGCGCAAAGCGAGCCGGGCGGCAGTATCAACGCTATCCGCAAACGCCCGACCGCTGCGCCGCTGCTTGAATTTGACGCAACTGCCGACCGTTTCGGCACGCTGCGCACTTCCGCCGATGTGTCGGGATTCCTCAGCCGCGACAATGGCTTGCGCGGGCGCGCGGTTGCCGTACTTGAAAAAAACAAAAGCTGGCGTAAAAACAGCGACGGCAATAAAGGGATCATTTACGGCGTTATCGACAAGCAAGTCGGGGAAAACGATATGCTGACGTTGAGTGCGATGTACCACCGTGAAAAAGATGTACCTTCCCTGTTCGGGCTGCCCGCCAATCCCGACGGCAGCGACCTGAGATTGCCGCGCGACAGTTATTTGGGTGCGAACTGGAATCGTGCGGATTACAAAAAAGCCAATATATTCGCCGAATGGAAGCACCATTTCGGCGATCGTTGGAATCTGACCACTTCCGTCGATTACCGCCGCAACAAATCCGTTACCGAATATGGTTACGTCCCGCAGCGGCAAGATATTTCGCCCGCAGGCACATTGAGTGACGGTTATACCGGCAGAAGCGACCGCAACAACAGTCAATGGACTGCGCAAAGCGATTTAGAAGGAAAATTTGATTGGTTCGGCCGCGAACATGAGTTTTACGCGGGCTACGAATACACCAAAGAAAAATTCGATAATATGTGGCGAGGCACGCCCTTGAAAGATGGCCACTATCCTGTTTTTTCTTGGACGGGTGATGAAATTGCCAAACCTGATTGGAACACGGCCCGCAATATCGAAATCCGTAAAACCGTTCCCGACACCCACACGGCAACCATAGCCACCCGCCTGAACATTGCCGACAAATGGCACATCCTGCTCGGCACAAGTTACAGCCGCTGGCGGCAATCACAATATCTGTCATGGATGAAAACCCCCGACAGCCACTATAAAAAAGGCCGTTTCATCCCCTACGCAGGCATTACCTACGACATTACCCCGCAACAAAACCTATATGCAAGTTACACCAGCATTTTCAAATACTCGGGCGATTATTACGACATCAATGACAAGCTCTTGCCGCCTGTAATGGGCAACAGCTACGAAATCGGCTGGAAAGGCGCGTGGAACAACAATAAATTGAACACCACCCTCGCCCTGTTTCAAACCGAAAAACACAACCAACCCACAGACACATGGTTGGGAAAAGACCTCGCAACGGGCAATATCCGTCCTTGGGTACGCGGCGACCGCGCCATCTACACGCCTGTACGCATGGAAAGCCGCGGTATTGATGCCGAAATTGCCGGCAACATCACCGACGACTGGCAGATTTTTGCGGGCTACACTTTCAACAAAAGGCGTTATACCTCCACCGCTGCCGCCCAAACCGCAGAGCGCAACGGTCGCGGGGTCGATTTCAGCCAGCACACGCCCCGACATATCTTCCGCCTCAATACCATGTACCGCCTGCCCGGTGCGGCGCGCAAATGGACGGTGGGCGGCGGTGTGAATGTCCAAAGCAAATCCAGCCCGATTATGGTGGACGGAGAGAAACAATATTTGGGCGGTTACGCAGTTTGGCATGCTACCGTACAATACGAACCCTCCAAACACGCCAAACTCAGCCTGAAAGTCGACAACCTGACCGACAAACGCTATTACGAAAGTTACGCCCACCGCGCTACCTACCAAGGACATTTCTACGGACAACCGCGCAATGTAACCTTGAACTTCAAGTGGAAGATGTAGCCATTTTATAAAGCGAGGTCGTCTGAAAATACAATCCGGCTTTCAGACGACCTTCCGTCCTGCCGCCCATCCCGACATGACGACATCGGTATTTTTATTTGAACCACTGCAAACGGTCGTCTGAAACCCAGCAGGAAACAAAAGCGTCGGATAGCGTGTCTGATGCCGTTATCCCGCCGCTGCGGATTTTCAGACGACCTCCCGTTATTTGTACCAACATACCATCCATGAACATCCTCAAAAAATTCTTCCGACTCGCCCGCCCCTTTTGGACAGGGGCGCACGGGCGCATCCAATGGCTGATGCTCGCCGTCCTCATCGGCTTCACCCTTTGTTCCATCACCATCAGCGTTTGGATCGCCGCGTGGGACAAACGTTTCTACGACGCGCTCGCCGCGTTTGACGGCGCGTCCATGCCCGCGCTCATCGTCGAATACCTCGGCTACATGGCAATGATTATCGGCTGCATCGTCTGCGGCGACTGGCTGCAAAAACGCCTCATCTTCCGCTGGCGCACCCACCTGACCGAACAATTCCAGCAAAACTGGCTCGAAGGCCACAAACACTACCGCCTGCGCCTGACCGGCGAACCCGACAACCCCGACCAGCGCATCGCTGAAGACATCTACCTCCTCGCCGATAAAAGCATCGGACTGTTCCGCTCTTTCATCAATAATATTGCCAAATTCAGCGCGTTCGTCGCCGTATTGTGGACGCTCTCCGGCGTGCAGATCTTCAACATCGGCGGGCGCGACATCACCATACACGGCTACCTCGTCTGGGTTGCCCTGATTTATTCCGTCATCAGCACCCTGATTGCCCACCTCGTCGGCCGCAAACTTAAAAACCTCAACATCGACCGCCAGCACCGCGAAGCCGACTACCGCGCCGCCCTCCTGCGTGTGCGCGACCACGCCGAACAAATCGCCTTCTACAACGGCGGCGAAGCCGAAACAGGCCGTCTGAAACAACGTTACCTCCGCATCCGCGACAACTGGCGGCGGCTCACCAACTGCGAATTCCGCCAAGAAACCTTCTGGGCGACCTACGTGCGCATCAGCATCTTCATTCCCATCCTCGCCACCCTGCCCATGTACCTCGCCAAAACCATGACCTTCGGCGACATGATGCAGACCCGCACATCGTTTGCCCGCGTCCAAGACAGCTTCGGCTGGTTCACCGACTCCTACCGCCGCCTCATCGAATGGGCGGCAGTCGTCGAACGCCTCTCCGGTTTTCAGATGGCATTGGAACAAGTCGAACAAGTAGAACAAGAAGGCGGAAGCGCCGCCCGCCCAGCACCCGCCCTGACTTTAAACAACCACCGCCAAAGCGGCATCCTCGTCCTGCAAAACCTCACCGTCCACACCCAAACCGGCAGTCCCCTGCTCACTGACATCAACCTCGAAGCCCACACCCCCGAATGGGTATTGCTCGAAGGCAGGAGCGGTATCGGCAAATCCACCCTGCTGCGCGCCCTCGCAGGCTTGTGGCCGTATTACCAAGGCAGCTTCGCCCTCGACGGCAGCCTCCTCTTCCTGCCCCAACGCCCCTACCTCCCCGCCGACACCCTGCGCCACACCGTCAGCTATCCCCACACCGCCTGCCAAGACGACCGACTTATTCAGACGACCTTGGAACAAGTCGGGCTAGGCCGCCTGAAAGATAATTTAGACGAACCATACGAATGGCACGGCATCCTTTCCGGCGGCGAACAGCAACGCCTCAGCCTCGCCCGCGCGCTGCTGCACAAACCGCAAATCCTGTTCCTCGACGAAGCCACCAACCAGCTCGACGGCGAATCCGCATTGGCGCTGATGCAAACCCTCAAACGTGCTTTATCCGACACCCTCGTCATCGGTATCAGCCACCAATCTGAAATCCAAGCCTTGTTCGGACGTAAAGTTAATTTAAAACCACTCGACGAACTTGCAAACCGTTCAGATTAGTAATATAGTTCTTTCTGACTAGTTTCATAGTTCTTTAGGGTTACTTTTAAAACTCCTTGGATAGCCTCCGCCAGCTCCCGGCAGGAGGCGTTTTTTTGCCCACAGTTTTTTGCCTGCACTTAATATAGTGGATTAAATTTAAATCAGGACAAGGCGACGAAGCCGCAGACAGTACAGATAGTACGGCAAGGCGAGGCAACGCCGTACTGGTTTAAAGTTAAGCCACTATACATTGAATTTCAAAGCTCCCGGCCAATATCAACCGCACTAAAAAAGGTCGTCTGAAAAACATTTCTGCTTTTCAGACGACCTCTTGCTATATCCAAAATCAAATAGAAAAATCTTCGACCACCGGCGTATAAAGAATACGGTCCACCACATCCCGCGTCAGCTTCGGCGAGAACATTTCGATAAAATCGTAGGTATAACCGCGAAGATAAGTATCCGAGCGTACTGCAATCCAAATGGGCGAAGGTTCAAACAGATGCGCCGCATCGACCAATTCCAAATCCGCATCCTTCTCCGGATCAAATGCCATCTTCGCCATCAATCCGACCCCAAGCCCCAGTCGGACATAAGTCTTCAAGACATCCGTATCCGCTGCCGACAACACCACATCCGGATTATCCAAATGCGCCTTATTAAAAGCACGCGCAATACTGCTGCCCTGATTAAATGCAAATTCGTAAGTAATCAAAGGAAACGAAGCCAAATCCTCAATACTTAAAGGATTCATACATTCCAACAAAGGATGCTCTTTCGGCACGATAACCGCATGGTTCCATTCATCACACGTCAACTTGCTCAGTTCGGGATGATCGTCAATCCGCTCCGTCACAATCGCAATATCCGCCTCGCCATTGCTGACCATTTGCGCAATAGCAGCAGGGCTCCCCTGCTTGATCGTCAGATTGACCCTCGGATAACGCTTCACAAAATCCGCCACAATCAAAGGCAGCGCATAGCGTGCCTGCGTATGCGTCGTCGCAATCGTCAGAGCACCGCTGTCGTGATCGGTAAACTCGCTGCCGATATTCTTAATATTCTGGACATCGCGCAAAATCCGTTCCGAAATTTCCAGCACCGCCTTACCCGGCTGGGAAACAGACACCACACGCTTGCCGCTGCGTATAAAGATCTGCACCCCCAGTTCTTCTTCCAAAAGGCGGATTTGCTTAGAAATACCCGGTTGCGAAGTAAATAGCGCATCCGCAGCCTCAGATACATTCAAATTATGGCGGTACACCTCCAACGCATACCGCAATTGCTGTAATTTCATAGGTAGTCCGGTTGTATTGTGTTTGTATGTTTTATACGACAAGCGGCACATAATTTAACATATTTTGCCGGATTTGTCGGACATCCAAAAAACGCACAAGGAAGTTTTTGTTTTCAATAAAACTATACATATAAACTATGAAAACCGTCTTTACAGCACGCAAACTCTTGTTGCGTTTCCGCAACTGCAAATAGAAACAGACCCGAATTTCCTGATAAATAAATGACACAAGCTTGATTTTTAGGCATGATTCACCATTAGGAGGCAAGCAGTTTCATGTTTTTATCAAGGCATCGAGTATTGACAGTCTGTGCCATGCTTCTTTATAGTGCAAACTGATATATCCGATTTGCCGCTGTTTTATGCTGCGGCCTGTATATTGGTAATTTGCTGCGGCTGCTTCCTGTATCCGCCGCATAACAATTTTGATGAGGGAATAAAATGACCAAACAGCTGAAATTAAGCGCATTGTTCGTTGCATTGGTTGCTTCAGGCACTGCAATGGCAAGTGAAGCGCACACCAAACACGGCTACACCGTAAGCAGCCAATCTCAAGAAGTCGTCCGTAACAACTACGGCGAGTGCTGGAAAAACAGCTACTTCGACAAAGAAACCCAAGGTCGTGTCGAATGTGGTGACCGCGAAGCGGTAGCCGCAGTTCAACAAGCTCCCGAATACGTTGACGAAACTGTTTCCCTGTCTGCGAAAACCCTGTTCGGCTTCGACAAAGACATCCTGCGTCCTGAAGCTCAAGAAAACCTGAACAGCCTGGCTCAACGCCTGAGCAACGAAAACGTACAAACCGTACGTATCGAAGGTCACACCGACTTCATGGGTTCTGAAGAGTACAACCAAAACCTGTCTGAGCGTCGTGCCAACGTAGTGGCCAACTACTTGGTAGGTCGTGGCGTTCCTTCCAGCAAAGTTTCCGCTACAGGTCTTGGTGAGTCTCAAGCTCAAATGACTGCTACTTGTGAAGCAGAAGTAGCAAAACTGGGCAAAAAAGTATCCAAAGCCAAAAAACGCGCTGCTTTGATCGCATGTATCGAGCCTGACCGTCGCGTTGATGTGAAAATCCGCAGCACTGTTACCAAACAAGTTGCCCCGGGTCAAACAATTGAAGGTCAAGGCGAACGTCCTGCAGTGGATGAAGGCTGGATTCCTTCTCCATACAACGGCGTACACGGCTACGCTAAGCCTTAATCGAAACATCCCAGAAACCCCGCTTCTCTGCGGGGTTTTATTTTATCGGATTAACACTGAAACAAAGGTCGTCTGAAAATCAAGATTTGGCTTCTTTTCACTTTGCCACAACTTCCCCTTCAGACGACCTAGATTTTCCTCATGAATCCTTTTCTACCTCTTCTCTTCTCGATCAATCTATCTGATAGAAGCTGAGAATTTCGGTATCAACCTGCCATATATCGCCGCCACCATTTGACACAGATAATAGCCAAATACAAAAAATTAAAAAGCGTACAAAAGCAAAAGGTCGTCTGAAACCAGAAAACCTGTTTTCAGACGACCTTTATTTACAATACCGTTTACCGGAAGATTATTTCTTCGAGCCGACGAATGCGCCTACTGTATTGCCGCTAGAGAATCCGCCTGCAACTTCCGCTGCATTTTTGCCAAAGAAACCGCCTTTGACTTGGGTCGCACCGGATTGTTCAAACTTGTTGCCGCTAATTTGGGCATTAACAGCAATGTTGTCGCCAAATTTAGCATCACGAGAGATAGTGCCTGTTAATTTTTTACTGTCAAAATTGGCAGTCAACTCTGTGCGGGTAATATCGTAATTTGCGCCGCTATGCATAGAGGCAACGCTGGTGCTGTAATGAACTTGTCCTTTAGGCAGCTCGGCTGCGGGCGTAAAGTGTCCGCTGAAGAAAGCTTGTTTTTTGCCGTTAACTTCCAACACGCCGGCAGTAGCGTTTGCTGAAGCGGTATTGACCAAGAATTTCTGTACGGATTTCGGCTCGCCGGATGCAATTCCTGAAATAAAACCAGGGACTTTGCCTTTCCAATTATTCAAAGAAATACCGCCGCTTTGGGTCAGATCGAAATCCACTCCGTCAACGCGGATGTGTTTGATATTGCTATTATCGATGGCAATGCTATTACCGCCAACTGTTTGCTGTGCGGCGGTAGGAACCGTCGGAGTAGCAGGAGTTTTAGGAGCAGTTGGCGTTTTAGGGGGTGTAGAAGTTTTAGGAGTGGAAGGTGTTTTGCCCGTCTCAGGTTTTGCAGGAGTTGTCGTTGATGGGGGAGTTGCAGGCTTCTGCGACGTTGATGGGTTGCTTGGACCTGCGTTAGGCGTAGATTGTGAAGAAGGAGTGGAATTTCCACCACCGCCCCCACCTCCGCAGGCAGCCAAAGTTGCTGTACAAATCAATGCAAGTACTTTTTTCATGTCGTATCATCCTTTTTTAAATTGAATCTCGAAGTTTCTGTATTCGGGAACAAGTCTTGATTGTGCTTGCGATGCACCTGAATCAATGACTTAGACATTTTATACTAAAAAGATAAGCCGACCTATATGTAATAGTTAATTCAAGTAAATTTACAAACAAAATATAACTAAATTATGACTAAGTTAACAATTTATTGGCAGGAACCGCATCAAATCAACTCACTTTTTCAGACGACCTGCATTTTCCTCATGAATCCTTTATAATCTCTTCCTTTATAAATCAATATCTTTCGAAAGAAGCAAAATGTCCGATTTCCGTCAAGATTTCCTCAAGTTTGCGCTGGCGCAGAATGTATTGAAATTCGGTGAATTCACGACCAAGGCAGGCCGTCAGTCGCCTTATTTTTTCAACGCCGGACTGTTTAACGACGGCGCATCGACGCTGCAACTGGCGAAGTTTTACGCGCAGGCGATTATCGAGAGCGGCGTAAAATTCGACATGCTGTTCGGCCCGGCTTACAAAGGCATTATTTTGGCGGCGGCGACGGCGATGATGCTGGCGGAAAAAGGCGTGAACGTACCGTTTGCCTACAACCGCAAAGAAGCGAAAGACCACGGAGAAGGCGGCGTATTGGTCGGTGCGCCGCTCAAAGGCCGCGTATTGATTATCGACGACGTGATTTCTGCGGGAACATCTGTGCGCGAATCGGTCAAACTGATTGAGGCGGAAGGCGCAACGCCCGCCGCCGTCGCCATCGCGCTCGACCGTATGGAAAAAGGTACGGGCGAATTGTCCGCCGTTCAGGAAGTGGAAAAACAATACGGCTTGCCCGTCGTCGCCATTGCCAATCTGAACGACCTGTTCACGCTCCTGCAAAACAATGCGGAATTCGGCGGCTTCCTCGAACCGGTCAGAGCCTACCGCGAACGCTACGGCGTCGCCTAAAATCCGATAAACAAAAGGTCGTCTGAAGACGGACAATCCCTTTTCAGACGACCTACCCCAATCAAACACACATTAAAACAACACATTCCACACTTTACACGGAAAACCCCTATGCCCGCCTGTATCTGCCCACACTGCAAAACCTCACTTTGGGTCAAAGACACCCAGCTCAACGTCGCACAAGGCTTTGTCGTTTGCAATAAATGCGAAGGCCTGTTCAAAGCCAAAGACAGCCTGGCGCCGTCTTCCGCCCCCGCCAATCCCGACACGCTGCCCAACGCCGTTACCGACGTCCGTCTCGTACACGACATGGGTGGCAACATCCGCAACCGCAAACAACTCTCCCGCCACGAAATCGCCAGCCTGCTCGACAGCGCCGAACGTGCCAAAAAAGCCAAAGAAGAGGCGGCACGGCGCACCGAAGAGGAAAAGCGTCGGGCAGAAGAAGAAAAACGGCGGACTGAAGAATTCCAAGCCCTGATGGCGGCAGCCGCTGCCAAACCCGCCAAATCCGAAGAAGGCTTCAACTGGACACTGGCGGTACTGGTTGCGCTGACCGTCCTCATCATGCAGCTTTTCTATCTGGTCTTGTTATGAACACATCTCCGGGCTTTGTCGCCAATTTTCGCGAAGCCGCGCCCTATATCCACTACCTGCGCGGCAAAACACTGGTTATCGGCATCACCGACAGCCTGCTCGAAGGCGACACCCTGAACCGTCTTGCCGCCGATTTCCATCTGCTTGCCGGCTTGGGCGTGCGGCTCGTATTGGTACACGGCACGCGCCATTTCCTCAACTGCCTCGCCGCCGACAGACAATTCGTTCCGCAATACCACCGTAACCGCCGCATTACCGACGATGCCACCCTGCGCGACGCCAAGCAGGCGGTCGGCATGATACGCAGCGACATCGAAGCCGCCCTGTGCAGCAGCGCATCCGCCCCCCTGCGCAACAAACCGATTCCCACCGCTTCGGGCAATTTCCTCACCGCCCGTCCGCTCGGCGTCATTGACGGCATAGACATGGGCTACACCGGCATCGTCCGCAAAACCGATACCGACTCCATCAACCGCCGCCTCGACGACGGCGCCATCGTCCTCATCAGCCCGCTCGGACACTCCTACGGCGGCAAAACCTTCAACCTCAGCATGAGCGAAGCCGCCGAAGCCGTCGCCGTCGCCCTTCAAGCCGAAAAACTCGTGTACCTGACCGAAGAAGCCGGCATTTGCAACGCCGACGGCGTCCTCATATCCACCCTATCCTCAGGCGAAGTCCGCCACCTGATAGAAACCGCACACAACGTCCCCGTACGCCTGCTCCAAGCCGCCGTCAACGCCGTCGAAAACGGCGTCAGCCGCGCTCAAATCCTCAGCGGGCGCGAAGACGGCGGACTGTTGCGCGAACTCTTCACCCGAGAAGGCTGCGGCACCGCCATCGCCCGCGATTCCTTCGTCTCCATCCGCCAAGCCCACAGCCGCGACATCCCCCGCATCATCGCCCTGATCCGCCCGTTGGAAGAACAAGGCATCCTGTTGCACCGCAGCCGCGAATATCTCGAAAACCACATCTCCGGCTTCTCCGTCCTCGAACACGACCGCAACATCTACGGCTGCGTCGCCCTCAAAACTTTCGACGACCCCGAAATCGGCGAACTCGCCTGCCTCGTTGTCTCCCCCGAAGCCCGCGACGGCGGCTACGGCGAAATGCTGCTCGACCACCTCTTCCAAAAAGCCCGCGCCATGGGCATCCGCCGCCTGTTCGCCCTCTCCACCCACACAGGCGAATGGTTTGCCGAACGCGGTTTTCAGACGACCTCTCCCGACGCATTACCCGAAGAACGCCGCCGCGACTACCTCGCCAACGGCCGCAATTCGCAAGTGTTCGTCCGAGAATTAGCCTAAACGGGATTCAAACCCAAGGTCATCTGAAAACTGCCGACGACCTTGTTTAGCGCCCCCAAACATCAAACATGACTTTAAAACAAGCCTGACGGTTTGCCGCCCTCTTTCATGAAGAGAAGATGACAAACCGTCAGGCTTACGTTTTGAAAAACTAAAAAGAAAACGCTGTTGCAGCAGGTTTTCAGGCGGCTTGATGTTCACAAAAAATCGATATTCCTAAACGGCCACTCCTCACTCAAAGGCGCGACAATTTCAAACGTCTGACCTTGATAGTCAAATTTGATTTTCCACGCATGAAGGAACATCCTCGATGCAGGCTTCCCGGCGTAGAGCGTATCGCCCAAAATCGGGCTGCCCAAGCTTTTCATGGCGACACGGAGTTGGTGGGTTTTGCCCGTATGCGGATGCAGGACAAACAGGCGCAGGCCGGGTTCTAAACTGTGGCTGCCAAATTCGGTTACGGCGGGATTTTCCATGCCGCGCGTCAGTTTCCATGCGCCGCGCCGCGATTTTTCCATATCGCCTTTAATCCAACCTTGCTTCTTAGACGGCTTGTCCGTTGCCAGCGCCAAATAAGTTTTACGCATGGTTTTGGCGGCAAACTGCTGCGCCAACTCCGACGCGCTTTGCGGGTTCAGGGCAAACAGCAGCACGCCGCTGGTCAGCTTGTCCAAGCGGTGCAGCAGCCAAACCTGCTCAAGGCCGAGCTGCGCTGCCAGCGTCTGCGTCAGGCTGACTGCGCCCTCTTCCTGATGTACGGATACGCCGCAAGGTTTGTTGACGGCGACAAAATCCGGATGTCTGAATAAGATTTCCCACATTTCAGACGACCTATTTCAACATAATGCCGCCGCCCGCCAAAGTGATGACGCCCAATACGCAAAACAGTACGCAGGCGGAAATCCGCACGGCTTTGGCGGGGATTTTTTTCATGAGCATATCGCCCAGATAAACCACGGGGACGGTTGCCAACATCAATCCGGCAACGCTGCCGAGTACGACCATGGATAAGGATTGGTATTTTGCCGCCAGCAAGACTGTGGCGATTTGGGTTTTGTCGCCGATTTCCGCCATAAAAAACAGAAAAACCGTCGCCCCGAACGCGCCGTATTTAAGCCAACGGCTGTCGGGATTTTCATCTTTATCGGGCAGGAGCAGCCACAAGCCGACCGCGATGAAGCTGATGCCGACCGCCCATTTGACGGTATCGGGGGAAACGGTTTCCGCCAGCCATACGCCGACAAATGCAGAGACCAAATGATTCAGTAAAGTGGCAATGAAGATGCCGGAGACTACCGCGTTTTTCTGGGCGAAACGTGCGGCAAGGAAAAGGGCGAGCAGTTGCGTTTTATCGCCGATTTCGGCAATGGCAACGCCCAATATTGAAGAGAAAAATGCTTCCATAAGATACTCAACCGAAGCGGGCAAAAACAAAAAGCGTTGCACATACCGCCCGCAAGGGTATGGACAACGCTTACGTCTTGCCTGTCTCCCTGTTGTCAGGAAGATGCCGCCACCATGACCGATCTTTGTCGAACTCGGTCAATTATGTTGATAACGGCTCTGATTGTCAGTGAAAATCAGATGGCTACTCCCGTAAGAGTGTGCGCATTATAAAGAGGTTGGCACGTAAAGACAATCATAAAGGTCGTCTGAAACGGCTTTCATTTTCCAGAAGCTATTTTATAGTGGATTAACTTTAAACCAGTACGGCGTTGCCTCGCCTTAGCTCAAAGAGAACGATTCTCTAAGGTGCTGAAGCACCAAGTGAATCGGTTCCGTACTATCTGTACTGTCTGCGGCTTCGTCGCCTTGTCCTGATTTAAATTTAATCCACTATACCTGCTTCGCAAAAATGCGTTTCAGACGACCTTTGGTGTCAGACTCAGCCAGCATCAATACAATAATTTGCTGGGTTTGTGTTCGGCTTCGGACAGCTCCACCGCGTTGAGCAGGCTCAAATCCAAAGATGTTTCGGAGATACAGGTTTCGCCGAACACATTGCAATACGTCATGACGAGCTTCATGATGCCGCCGAATTTTTTCTCCGGCAGACTTGCCGACAGCTCGCGGATATCGCCAAAGACGCTGCCGTACACTTCTCCCGAAGCCAGCATATCCAAGCCGTCGCCAACGATGACCAATTTGCTGACCGCTTCAACGATAGCGCGTTCCGCCGCTTTATCGGACACGGACGACACTTGCAGGCGGATGTTTTTCGCCATGCCTTTGCCATGGTTGCGGATAGTCAATGCCAGCATCTCCGGCTGTTCTTCCACGCTTTGCAGGGAAGCATGCAAGACGGGATGGACTTTTTCCTGCTGTATCAATTTTTCCCTGCGCAGCCATTCGTTCTTTTTCCGCGCAATGACCGAAACCGCCGTCCATGCCAACCACACCAGCGCAACGGCGCAAACCGCGGCAACAACGGGCGCCAAATCAGCAAGATAGTCTTTGGGGTTAAACCAAAGGCAGGCGGTCAGAAAGCCCGCAAAAAATATTACGACGTATAAAATCGGCGCGAAACGGCTTTGAATCGTAGCATGCATAGATTTTCCTGTTTGTGGCACAAAGGTCGTCTGAAACCGGACTGCCGCGTTTATCGCCATACAGCCGGAATTTCGGATGGCATTCTAACGTAAACCGTATTTTTCGGCGCAATTGAATAACAAGCGGTAACAGTTGGGAAATATACGGCACTTTGCACCCGGTTCCGAGACAGGCCCAACCCGTTTTCAGACGACCTCTTTCAGGCATTTGTCAGCTTCGTACAGGAAAGCGGATCCGGCCTCACCCGCCCCTAATCAAGGATTTTAATTATTGAATATCAACCAATTAGATACATTATTTCACGCCGATATAAAACTTTTTCAATTTGTTGACAGTCTGTTACAATGCACCACTTCCGAACGGCGGCAAACCGTCCGTCATTCAAACTCAGAAAGGTTTTTATGGATAACAACTTTACCGAATCGCTGCACCAATTGGTTCAGAAAATCAATGATCCGATGTGGACAGGGCTGGTGTATGTCCTGCTGGGTGCAGGGCTGTTTTTCACAGTTGCCACCGGTTTCGTACAATTCCGCCTGCTCGGACGCAGTATCAAAGAGATGCTCGGCGGCCGCCAACAAGGCGATGATCCGCACGGTATTACGCCGTTTCAGGCCTTCGTTACCGGACTTGCCAGCCGCGTGGGCGTGGGCAACATCGCGGGCGTGGCGATTGCCATCAGCAGCGGCGGCCCGGGCGCAGTATTTTGGATGTGGATCACCGCATTGATCGGTATGAGTTCGGCGTTTGTCGAATCTTCACTGGCGCAGTTGTTCAAAATCCGCGATTACGACAACCATCATTTCCGCGGCGGTCCTGCTTACTATATTACCCAAGGCTTGGGTCAAAAATGGTTGGGCATCGTATTTGCATTGAGCCTGATTTTCTGCTTCGGATTCGTTTATGAAGCCGTTCAAACCAACACCATCGCCGTAACCGCCAAAGCTGCGTGGGGCTGGGACGAACATGCGGTCGGCGTCGCATTGGTCATCATGACTGCGCCGATTATTTTCGGCGGTATCCGCCGCGTTTCCCGCTTTGCCGAAATGCTTGTTCCGCTGATGGCGACTTTATATCTGCTGATGGCGCTCTACATCATCATCACAAACATCAGCCTGATTCCTCACGTCTTCGGTCAGATTTTTGACAGCGCGTTCAACTTTGAAGCAGCCGGCGGCGGCCTGCTCGGCGGTTTGATTTCGCAAACCATGATGATCGGTATCAAACGCGGCCTGTATTCCAATGAGGCAGGTCAAGGTTCTGCGCCTAACGCCGCCGCGGCAGCCGAAGTCAAACACCCTGTTTCCCAAGGTATGATTCAAATGCTGGGCGTATTCGTCGATACGATTATCGTATGTTCCTGCACGGCGTTTATCGTTTTGGTTTATCAACAACCTTACGGTGATTTGAGCGGCGCAGAGCTGACCCAAGCAGCGATTATCAGCCAAGTCGGCGCATGGGGTGCAGACTTCTTGGCAATCATCCTGTTTATGTTTGCCTTTTCTACCGTCATCGGCAACTATGCCTATGCCGAATCAAACGTGCAGTTCATCAAAAACCATTGGCTGCTGACCGCCTTGTTCCGCATGCTCGTCTTGGGCTGGGTATATTTCGGCGCAGTCGCCAACGTCCCGCTGATTTGGGATATGGCGGATATGGCGATGGGTACGATGGCATGGATTAACCTGGTCGCCATCCTGATCCTCTCTCCGCTTGCCTTCCTGCTGTTAAGGGACTACACGGCGAAACTGAAAATGGGCAAAGACCCCGTCTTCAAACTTTCCGAACATCCAGGCTTGAAACGCAAAATCAAATCCGATATTTGGTAAACCCATAGCCCAGTTAAAAAGGTCGTCTGAAACACCATACAGCGTTTCAGACGACCTTTTGCCTTTTACCGAATCTCCCCAAACCAATCCGTTTCAGCCCAGCCGAAAATCCTTTATTCAGAAACCTGTATCTCCCTATCGATTCCCGTTACAATACCGCCCGATAAACCCAAAAATCTCAACAAGATAGCCCCAATCATGAACGCCTCACAACGCGAACGCTTCGTCAAACGCTGGCTCAACTCCTACGAACGCTACCGCTACCGCCGCCACATACACGCCGTCCGGCTCGGACTGGCCGTACTGTTTGCCACCCTGCTTGCCAAACTCCTCCACCTCCAACACGGCGAATGGATAGGCATGACCGTATTCGTCGTACTCGGCATGCTCCAATTTCAAGGCGCAATTTACTCCAAAGCCGTCGAACGCATGCTCGGTACCGTCATCGGTTTGGGCGCAGGCCTGACCCTGTTGTGGCTCAACCAACACTACTTCCACGGCGGCATCCTCTTTTACCTGACCGTCGGTACCGCCAGCGCGGCCGCAGGCTGGGGTGCGGTCGGCAAAAACGGCTACGTCCCCATGCTTGCCGGACTGACCATGTGTATGCTTATCGGCGACAACAGCAACAACTGGCTCGACAGCGGCCTTATGCGCGCCATGAACGTCCTCATCGGCGCCGCCATCGCCATCGTTTCCGCCAAACTCCTGCCCTTGCGTTCCACGCTCATGTGGCGGTTCATGCTTGCCGACAACCTGACCGAATGCGGCAAAATGATTGCCGAAATCAGCAACGGCAAACGCATGACCCGCGAGCGGCTGGAGCAAAACATGGTCAAAATGCGCCAAATCAACGCCCGCATGGTCAAAAGCCGCAGCCACCTCGCCGCCACATCGGGCGAAAGCCACATCAGCCCCGCCATGATGGAAGCCATGCAGCACGCCCACCGCAAAATCGTCAACACCACCGAGCTGCTCCTCACCACCGCCGCCAAGCTGCAAGCCCCCACCCTCAACGAACACGAAATCCGCCTGCTCGACCGCCATTTCAACCGCCTCCAACGCGACCTGCGCCTGACCGTCCGCCTCATCAAAGGCCACTACGCCCGCCGCATCCGCATCAACACCTCCATCAATCCCGAACTGGGCAAACTCGCCGCCCGCCTCCATTACGAATGGCAGGGCTTCCTCTGGCTCAGCACCAATATGCGCAACGAAATTTCCGCACTCGTCATCCTCCTGCAACGCAGCCGCCGCAAGTGGCTGGACAAACACGAACTCCAACGCCTGCGCGAACACCTGCGCGAAACCCGCGAAGGCGATTTGGAAAAAGAGGTCGTCTGAAAACAAATCCTTTCAAAAAATGTGAACTTCAGCGGAGTTAAACAAAGTTTCTGCGAAGCTATAGTGGATTAAATTTAAATCAGGACAAGGCGACGAAGCCGCAGACAGTACAGATAGTACGGAACCGATTCACTTGGTGCTTCAGCACCTTAGAGAATCGTTCTCTTTGAGCTAAGGCGAGGTAACGCCGTACTGGTTTAAAGTTAATCCACTATACAAATCACAGCGTTTCATCAATCATTATCTCAGTCTACAAGCCGTTTCAGACGACCTTTTCGTAATAAAGAGCGGTCAAATTTTTAAGTATTTTGCAAATCATCTTAAAAATTTGACCGCTTGCATCATTATCAAGACCGCAGCCGTCTGAAACATTGATAGACCGGTTACTGATGTCCGCTTTCTGCTACTTTTGTCCATTTTGCCAATGTCTGCTTCATCTGTGCCTGAGGGATGAAGCGGGCCATCCGTTCTACTTCCTTGCCTTGATAAAACAGCAGCCATGCAGGTGCGGTCAGCACGTGGAAACGTCCGGCCATTTCGGGTATTTCAGCAATATCGGCTTTTACGGCATACACATTTCCTTCCACAGCCAAAGCTGAGTCAAGCTGGGCGGCCACGACCGTACAAACACCGCAGATTGGGGCTTTGATGTACAGTGATACTAAAGGGTGTGTGGCGATGGCCTGTTCGATGTCTTTCAGAGTGTGCAGTTGTTGCATCTCATGTACTCCTTTGAGCGATTAAGCCCTTTTCTAGTTGTCCAGAAAAGGGGCTTTTAACGAAATGAAAACAAGAAAGTAGTTTGAGCCGTTTAGATTTTCTCCACTACTACTTTTACCCGCGCTTTCAGGCTGTTCAACACTGGCGAGCTGGCGGCGGAGCGGTCGGCGAAATTTTGCAGGGTAGGAAGGTCGGCGTCGGCTTTTACTTTTACGGTTAGCACCAGATTATCCAGTCCGCCGTAGCCATCTTCCATGCCGCACAGTTTGGCCATGTCGATACCGCCGCTTGCGGATATTTCAAACTGTTCCAGTTTCACGCCTGCTTGTGCTGCTTGCAACTCGAAACCTATGGAGCAGCAGCCTGCAGCAGCGCCGATCAGGTATTCCATCGGACTTGGGGCGGCGTTTTCACCGCCCATGTTTTTCGGTTCGTCTGTGGTAAAGGCAGGGAAGCGGCGCACGGAGATTTCGTTCTTCGTGCCGGATACCCAGCGCGAATCGGCGCGTAATGCTGCCTTGCCTTTTGTATGGTCGTTTTCAACCGCTGCCATGGTAGTTCGGAAACGTTCGATATCTAACCCGTTAATCATGTTTTGTCCTTTCATATGATGAATTACAGATGGTTTTTCGCTACACTTACACGCCCATTTTCCACGCGGAGATGCGCTTCAAATTGTCTATTGTATCGTGATTTACGATGGCGGCGAACGTGCCGTCCAGTTTGGCAATTTCGGCTTTGTCTTCATCGCTGAGAGCAAAATCAAAGACGTTCAAGTTTTCCGCCATGCGTTCGGGTTTGGTGGATTTTGCCAACACGATGATGTCGCGCTCAATCAGCCAGCGGGTAATCACTTGCGCCACGGATTTGCCATATTTCGTGCCGATTAGCGACTGACAAAATGGTGGGCAAAAGCCCACCGCTTCAAGTTGATGTTTTATCATTAACCGAACACTTTTTTCAAATGTGCTTGGTAGTCTGCGAAGTATTGTTCTACTTGTGGATTTTTAACTACATCGTTACATGTAAATGTCGGTAGACGGGTCAAACCGAGGAACTCGTTGAGTTTGTGGAAAGGCATGTACACAGCATCCACATCTTTGCCTTCAAAGAAGTCGCCTTCACGGGTGAACGCTTCAATCGGCGCATTCCAAGTAAGCGAAAGCATGTGTTTTTTGCCTTGCAACAAACCACCTGTACCGAAGCCTTCAGTTGGACTAACACGATGACGGCCATCACTGTGGTAAAGCTTGCCGTGTCCGGCGATAAATACTTCGTCTATGTATTTCTTCACTGTCCAAGGCTCGTGCATCCACCAAACAGGCATCTGCCAAATCACGGCATCCATCCACAAGAATTTTTCGATTTCTGCCTCAACATCATAGCCAGCATCAATCACAGTTTCTTTTACATTGTGTCCAAGTGCGGTCAAAACTTCTTTCGCTTTTTTGTGAAGCGTGTGGTTTAACTCACCATGAGAATGGCCGAAAGCTTTACCACCGTTTAATAATAAAATGTTCATTTTTACTCCTAGAATAAATAATTTATAAAAAAAGGATGTGATGTTTACGGATATTGTCTTCTGTTTACTCTCATGAAGTTGCAGTCATTTTATGATTTGTTTTTATTGAGATAAATAGGGTTTAGCTTTATTATGTAATGAATTAAATTCACTAATAAAAGAGAAAATGCAGAACTTTAACGAGCTGAATTATTTTTTGACACTCGCGCAAACGCAGAGTTTTGTGAAGGCAGGGCAGCTTTTGGGGATCTCTTCTTCGGCGTTGAGCCACAGCATGAAAAATCTGGAAACGCGGCTGAACCTGCGCTTGTTCAACCGCACGACACGCAATGTGTCGCTGACCGAAGCGGGACAGCAGCTTTTCGACCAACTTTTCCCACTTTATCAAGCCATAAACCAAGAAGTCGATGCATTAAATGATTTTTTGAATACGCCATCGGGATTGATTCGCATCAACGCCCCGGCGATGGCAGCGGAAGCCGTGTTGTATCCAAAATTAAAGCCGATTTTGAACCAATACCCGAAAATCCGCTTGGAAATCGTGGTGGACGACCGCTGGGCAGATATTGTGAAAGAAGGATTTGATATGGGCGTTCGATTAGGCAACGAGGTAGCGAAAGAGATGATTGCCGTGCCGATTTCTGCGCCGCTAAAAATGGCGTTGGTCGCCTCGCCCGATTATTTGGCGCAATACGGTTCGCCGAAAAATATTGATGATTTGCAGCAGCACCGCCTTATCGGTGCGAAGCTCTCCGCCGAACACGGCGCGGAGATGCAGTGGGAATTCAAACATAAAAAAGAGCTGATTACCTTCACACCCAAATCGCAGTTTTCCATCAATAATCATCTGCGCCTGCAAGCAGTTTCAGACGGCCTCGGCATCACTTGGCTGCCGCATATCATCGTCGCAGACGCGCTCCATTCCGGGCAACTGGTCGAGCTGTTGCCCGAGTACGCCATCACTTACGATCCGCTTTACCTCTATTACCCCAGCCGCCGCGGGCATTCGAATGTGTTTAAGTTAATTGTGGATGCGTTGCGGGTGGAGGTCGTCTGAAAATGCAAAAGCAGCCTGCACCTTCATTCAAAATCCTTTCAGACGACCTGGACTAGGATCGTTCCCAAAATAAGGAAAACATATGGACTACCCCGCCCTGCTCGCCGTCCTGCAACAACACGCGAACCCCGAACGCGCCGTGCCGATGCAGGCATATATGAAACACTGTTTCGACTATTTCGGCATCGGCAAACCAGAGCTTGCCCGCCTGTGCCGCCCGTTTTTCAAAGACGCCGCCAAACAGCCGGTCGATTGGGATTTTGTGCGCCGCTGCTGGGACGACCCGCACCGCGAATTGCAATACGCCGCGCTCGAATACCTGAAAAAAATGCAGCAGCACCTGACCCCGCAGGACATCCCGCGTTTGCAAACGCTGATTACCGAAAAATCATGGTGGGACAGCTCCGACGTACTCGACCGCATTGTCGGCGACATTGCCCTGCGCCACCCCGAAGTCAACACCGTCCTATTGGCATGGAGCACGGACGACAACATCTGGCTGCGCCGCGTCGCCATCGACCACCAATTGCTCCGCAAACAACGCACCGACACCGCGCTGCTGGAAAAAATCATCTGCAACAATCTGGGGCAAAAAGAATTTTTCATCAACAAAGCCATCGGCTGGGCATTGCGCGATTACAGCAAAACCAATCCCGAATGGGTACAAGGCTTTATCGACCGATACCGACACAAAATGGCAAAACTGAGCCTGCGCGAAGCGGGGAAATATTTGCCGCCAAAGGTCGTCTGAAAACGTGAGCTTCAACGAAGTTAAACAAAGTTCCTACATAACTAAAATGTAAATAGCATCCTGCACTTACCTCTATCAAAGTGCAGGATGTTTTGTTTCAGGCTGCCTGAAACGCCCAAAAAACAGTATGATTCATTTGTTTTCTGTTTGGAGGAGTCATCCATGATTGCAGCTACCATCACCATCCAAGACCAAAACCTCGCCGGCAAAGTGCTGCACGAACTGTTTTTGAAGTTCCGAACCAACCACATCAGCGCAGCGGAGCTGATTGCCGAACGCGTACGGCAGGAAGTTACCGCCTATAACGACCGCGCCGCTGATGCCTTGCTGCGCCACAGCCTCGTTATCCCCACAGATCGCGGCGACATCGTAATTCAGGAATCGCGCGGCAAAAAGGGGGCAAATCCGCAGCCCGTGGACGCGGAAAAGCAAATCGCCGTTGCCCTAAAAGCTTTTGAACAAAACGCGTTTTTCATCCTTGCCGACAACCGCCAACTGGAAACGTTGGACGACATGGTGTACCTGCATGACGGACTGGTCGTCAATTTCATCAAACTCACGCCGCTGGTGGGCGGATAAGCAATCTGAAAACCGCCGCGCAAAACGCTACCGCGCCTTTGCCGAAACCACCCGATACAGCCTGAATAGTGCGGACAAGAAAACCCTTACCGACGTTGTCCGCCTTTGCAGCGAAATAACCAACACATTGATACGCAAGGAAAGTCCTATGACCCAAAACCAAACCGTGCAGATTTCCGACAGTCGCCGTGCCGAGTTCAATCAGCTTCTCGACGTACTGCAAAAGGAATGGCGCCAAAAATGTTTGAACGAATACGACACGATAAATCTGAAACTCTGCCCCAGCTTTGCCGAAGTGGAGAAAGCCGCTCCCGAATACCGTGTCGATTTCCTTATCCACTGCATTGATTTGATACGCGGCTGGGGGCGAAATAAAGTTTTTAACAACAAAGGCAGTGACAGGATACACAATTACGGCACCACCCGTGCGGCGGTGGCGATGGCTCTAGCGCGCAAAACGCTGCCGATGACAGAACAGGATGTGCAGCGCATTTTTGCCGCCATGCTGGACGACAACGGGCTGTCCGAACGACAGGCAGATGACTATCCGCTCAAATATCTGATCAACCAAATCAAAAAACAGTTTCCCAATCCGAGCGAAACGCTTTCGGAATGCCTGAAAAACGCCTGCGACCGTTACCGCATCTTTGCGGAACACCTGTGGGACAAGAAAGCCGCTACCGCCAACCTTGCCGCTCTGGCGGAACTGGCAGGCGGTTCTGCTGAAGCCTGCTTCCCCGCCCAAGACGACGAGCTTGCCCAGTACGCCAATCCGCAGCTTGCCGCGCTGCCACCGGAACAGCAGGACGTATGGAGCAAGATCATTGCGCTTGCCCTATCCGCCAATGCGGGCAAGCCAAGCGAAAAATACCTGAAAGAAGCCAAAACGCTGATTGACACTCTGGGGGCGGACAGGTTCAAAAAGATGCTGCACGGCTGGATAGAATTTGTCTACGGTAATGAAGAAGTACGTATTGAAACCTTTACCCACGAATACAGAGGCGGCTCATACAACTACGACACCCATGTCCTGCCCGTTTGCAGCATCAACCAGACCGTGCTCAAAGGGCTGGTGTGGATGTGCAGCCATTTCCACGACAGCGCCACCCTGTCCGCCCTTACCCAACTTGCGCTGCATTCATACGACAAAATCCCCAATCTCGGCGCGCGCTATGCTGCTATGGGCAACGCCTGCTTCTATGCGCTGTTCCGCTCCAAAGGGCTGGACGGCATCGCCTGCCTTTCACGCCTGCGCCTGCGGATTAAGTTCAGCAACGTGCAAAGCGCGATTGCCAAATATCTGGACGAAGCCGCCGCACAGCGGGGCGTGTCTCGCAACGAAATCGAAGACATGGCGGTGGACAGCTTCGGCTTGCAGGAAGGCTGCCGCGATTACGACTTCGGCGGCTACACCTGCCGTCTGGCAGTTACGGGCGTGGGCAAATCCGAACTGCGCTGGTTCAAACCCGACGGCTCGCCGCAGAAGACCGTACCCGCCTTCGTGAAAACCGACCATGTCGACAAACTGAAAAAGATTAAAGCCGCACAGAAAAACCTCAACGCCACACTCACCGCCCAACGCGACCGCTTGGACCAGATGATGCGCTCCGAACACCGCGTACCGCTGGAACACGCCGAACAGTATTACTGGCAACACGGGCTTATGTCCTGCCTCACACGTCCGCTAGTGTGGCAGTTTTTCCGCGACGAAAACGACACTCAGGGCAAATCCGCGCTGTGGCTGGACGGAACATGGGTGGACGAAATGGGCGCGCAAACCGATGTTTCGGACTGCCTGCAAGTCAGCTTGTGGCATCCTGCGCTCGCTACGCAGCAAAGCATCGCCCAATGGCGCAAACTGCTGCTGGACAAAGAAATCCGCCAGCCGCTGAAACAGGCATACCGTGAAATCTATCTGCTCACCGAAGCCGAAATCAACACCAAAACATACAGCAACCGCTTTGCCGCCCACATCCTGAAACAACACCAATACATGACGCTTGCCAAGGGGCGCGGCTGGAGGGGCTCGCTGGCAGGCGCGTGGGACGGCGGCGACGACGCAACCGTCTCGCTGGAATTGCCCGAATACAACCTGCTCGCTCAATTTTGGGCAAACGCAGTGGACAGCGAAGAAGCATGGACGGAAAGCTATATCTGGCAGTATGTCAGTACCGACCAAGTGCGCTTTCACCGATTGGACGACGATTACCATGCCACCGCGCTGGACTTAATTGATATTCCGCCGCGCGTGTTTTCCGAAGTATTGCGCGACGTCGATTTGTTTGTCGGCGTGGCAAGCGTGGGCAACGACCCGACTTGGGAAGACAACGGCGGAGAGGCACGTTTTTACAGCTATTGGCAGAGCTATTCCTTCGGCGATTTGGGCGAAGTGGCCAAAACCCGCAAAGCCGTACTGGAAACCCTGCTGCCGCGCCTGAAAATCGCCAAGGTTGCCCACATAGACGGCAACTTCCTCGTGGTACAGGGCAAACTGCGCACCTACAAAATCCACATCGGCAGCAGCAACATCCTGATGCTGCCGGACGACCAATACCTCTGCATCGTGCCCGACAGCCGCAAAAAAGACGCATCCGACAAGCTGTTTATCCCGTTTGAAGGCGACAACACGCTCTCGGTCGTCCTCTCCAAAGCCATGCTGCTGGCGGAAGACGACAAGATTACCGACAGCACGATTACCTCGCAGATTCAGCGGTAAATTGGGACAGCCTGAAAACGCAAATGCCTCCATCCTTGCGGTTTCAGGCTGTTTGGGAACACAGGACGCGTAGGCAGCACATGCCCGCCCTACGGCGAGAACACAAGGCATAGGTTGGGTTCAAACCCAATATTTCGGGAATGTTTGACCGTTTTGTTGCGGTTTGAGCCGACCTGCGCTTGCTAAATATCTAATGCCGAAGGTCGTCTGAAAAGGCAGCCTGTTCTTTGAATGACCACATTTCAGACGACCCTAAACCTTCAACAACAAGGAAAAAACCATGCTTACCACCCAAGCAAAGCAACTGATGCAACAATATAAAACACAATTTATGCAGGACTGCGCCGAACTCACTCCAAAACTGACCGCCTTTATCCAAGAAATATTGCAGGGCAGGCATTGGGGGTTTTCAGATGAAAACGAATCATTTGATCAGGCGGTGACAATGATTATGGAATACGAATATCAGGATTTCTCTGTTTGCGGCTGGTTGCGAAACCAAAATGGCGGCTATTTAGGCGACCGCATCATGGACTTCCCCGAAGAATGCCTGCCCGAATTTGATGCAGATGTGGAAGACGAGATATACGGCTTGGGACAGGACGAGAACGAAGAAGACGAAGAAGACGAAGAAGAAGCATGGGATACTGTAGACGATTTTTACAGCGGGCTACACGAATATTTCAGCCATTGGTTTGCGAACTGCTTCCGAACCGCCGCGCAAAACACCGCCTCCACCCTGCCCGCCTATTTTTCTGTACACGACACCAACAGCTACACCAATCTTGCCACCATGCAGGAGGAACTTTGCGACGATATTGCCGAAAAATTCGGTTGGACATCTTTTTGGCAGGATTAGGCAACGTGCCATAACCCGAAGGTCGTCTGAAAACTCAGCTTCAATACAATAAAACAGATTTTCCGAAGAAAACATAGTTTACTTTCCCATCCAACCCAACGACAAACCCCATGAAGTTTCTCAAAAAACTATGCGAACGAATTCTTGACTGGCTCGTCACCAGCAACATGGTGGGCTATGTGATATTGCTGGCCGGATCCATTATTCTCGGACTGTTATTCGACGGGAAAATAATTCTGGATAAAGTCCTTGGCCGTGTGGATACGCCCTGGCGCCTTATTATCGGCTCATTTTTAGCGTTGGTTTCGCTCTTTGCAACTTGGCTTATTGAAGAAGGTTTAGCCGAGCAGACGTTTAAATTCAAACGGCGCGACAAATATCTGTGCGGCGCAATCGGCGGTTTGGTCAGCGCGCTACTGATCAAATGGACGTGGCAGGCAGCCTTGATGGGATTGTCGATCGGCATACTGCTGGCGGCGTTGATGAGATGGTTAAAATACTTTTTTCGAAATATGAATTGAACAGAGAATCCCTTTTCAGACGACCCTTTACAACCAATCCTTTGAAATGTTCTCAAGAAACTGCGTAACCGATTTTAGGATTGGTTCACTATCCTTGCCGCAGGCATACCGCCACCGAACAATCATCATGATAGGGAACCCTTTTTACTGATCGGCGTAAGGCTTCCAACTTATCTAGCAAAGACGGGGAAGCGTTCCATAATGCTTCCAAGCGTTCATGAGATAGCGCATCGTGCAGCCCGTCAGAACAAACCAAAACTGCCTCGCCTCTTTGCAGAGTAAATGAATCGGTAAAAATTTTGAAATGGGTTTCTTCGTCATCCGCAATCAGGCAATGCGCCAAAGCATAGTACATATCGGCGTATTCCGTATCTGCCCGCGCTTCCCCCTGCTCGATTAAATCAGCCAACACCGTGTGGTCATGGCTTACCTGCCGCCAACGCCCCTCTGCCGATATATGGTAAACACGGCTGTCGCCGACATTGCAGATGCGGCACAAACCGTCCGCCTCGGACACGCGGGTTTTGTGCAGTCTGACCTGACGCACCGCCGTGCCGTCAAACAAGGCATCCTGATTGCGTGCTTTACCGGCACCAACCATTTGAAAATAGGCAAGCTGAAACATGGTAATCCTGACAATCCAATCCTGATTTAAATAAACCTACTTAGGCGCTTTTCGCAAAAACGAATTTCAACGCAAAGCCCCTTGTTCATTGGCGACAGTATATATCAATAATGCCGATGCGCTTCTCCCTAACGCCATTTCCCCAACCGGCCAAACGTCTGGCAACAGGTCGTCTGAAAATACAGAAACCCATTTTTCAGACGACCTGACTTTGCCAAAGCAATCGATTTTATGTAAACTGGAAACTTCTTGTCGGAGTGCTGCTTGTTCCCGCAAACAGCTGAGACCGCATCAGCGGAATCCGTAGAACCTGTCGGGGTAATGCCTGCGTAGGAAACAAGCTGTCAAACGCCTGAAAAGGCTTCCGTTCCCTTTCCCGCATTTCCCGCCATTCGGTGGATTCCGCTCCCGTCTTATCTTTCGACTTCCCGATTGCACCATACTACAAAGGAATCCACCATGCCCCGTATCGCCATTCTCGGCGGCGGCCTTTGCGGCCGTCTGACTGCCTTACAACTTGCAGAACAAGGTTTATCGGTTGCCCTCTTTGAAAAAGGGGGGCGCAAAGGCGAACACGCCGCCGCTTATGTTGCCGCCGCCATGCTCGCACCTGCTTCGGAGGCGGTCGAAGCCACGCCTGAAGTCATCAAACTGGGCAGGCAGAGTGTTCCGCTGTGGCACAACATCCGAGGTCGTCTGAAAACGCCGACCATGATGCAGGAAAAAGGCAGCCTGATTGTGTGGCACGGGCAGGACAAACCTTTATCCAACGAGTTCGTCCGCCATCTCAAACGCGGCGGCGTGGCGGATGACGAAATCGTCCGTTGGCGCGCCGATGAAATCGCCGAACACGAACCACAGCTCGCAGAACGTTTTTCAGACGGCATCTACCTGCCGACCGAAGGCCAGCTCGACGGACGGCAAATCTTGTCTGCACTTGCCGACGCTTTGGACGGGCTGAACGTCCCTTGCCATTGGGAACACGAATGCGTCCCCGAAGACCTGCAAGCCCAATACGACTGGCTGATCGACTGCCGCGGTTACGGTGCAAAAACCGCGTGGAACCAATCCCCCGGACACACCAGCACCTTGCGCGGCATACGCGGCGAAGTGGCGCGGGTTTATACGCCCGAAATCACGCTCAACCGCCCCGTGCGCCTGCTCCATCCGCGCTATCCGCTCTACATTGCCCCAAAAGAAAACCACATCTTCGTCATCGGCGCGACCCAAATCGAAAGCGAAAGCCAAGCCCCCGCCAGCGTGCGTTCTGGGTTGGAACTTTTATCCGCACTCTATGCCGTCCACCCCGCCTTCGGCGAAGCCGACATCCTCGAAATCGCCACCGGCCTGCGCCCAACGCTCAACCACCACAACCCCGAAATTCGTTACAGCCGCGCCCGACGCCTGATTGAAATCAACGGCCTTTTCCGCCACGGCTTCATGATTGCCCCCGCCGTAACCGCCGCCGCCGTCAGATTGGCAGTGGCGCTGTTTGACGGAAAAGATGCGCCCGAACGTGATGAAGAAAGCGGTTTGGCGTATATTGGAAAATAAGTTTGAGGTCGTCTGAAAACGCCGCGGCATAGGTTTTACCGCAAATCGGCATCCCCCGACACCAGCCTGTATGAATATAATAGGGTACGGCGCGCCAATGCCGCATCGTCATCAATCTACTTAAATCAGCAAGGTTTCCAATGAATCTGAAATCCCTGTATTTACTGCCTGCGCTCTTACTCGCCCACTCCGCCGCCCTTGCTGCGCCCAAGATTTCAGACGACCCCAAACCGCGTTCTGCCGAGAAAATCATTTATTTCAAACAAAACGGCAAATTCGGTGCAAAAACCACAAGCGGCAAAATCATCGTCCCTGCGCAATACCACTGCGAATTTATGTGCGAACACGTCAAACACGGCGAAACTGCCGACGGCGAGTTGCTGTTTACCGACAACAGCCGAGAAGTCCGGGGCAAAGTTGCCTATTCGCCCTTCTTCCTGCATTCGCGGCAGGGCAAGTTTTTATATCAACCGATGATGTACGACTTGGCCGCAGACTATTTTTCAGAAGGCAAACGCCGCTATGTTTCCAAAGACGGCAAGGTCGGTTTTGCCGACCGCGCGGGAAACTTGGTCACGCCCGCCCAACACGATTGGGCAGGACAGTTTGAATACGGCTATGCTGCATTTTGCGACGGCTGCCGAGAAGTGCGCGTAGATGAAGAACACACTACCGTACAGGGTGGCACTTGGGGCATGATGGACGCACGCGGCAATACCGTTGCGCCCAGCGACACTCGCCGCGCCGCTTCCGACATCGAACGAAACGGCAAATTTTATCCGCACCCGTTTGCCTACACCGCTGCCGAACGCGATATTCTGCAACGCATCAACCGCTACAAAAACCTAATTGTCGGACTGGACGCAGTTCACCATTCGCCATACAAAACTGCCGAAGAACGCGCGGCCTACCGCTTTGAAATCGTGTCGCAGCCCGTGCAAGGCTATCCGTATTACGAAATCGTCCTGTTTGACGGCAAAGGCAACACCGTTGAAGGCGAACGCTTTCTCGCCGGCGCCGACGGCAAACGGCTCTACGCCCTGCCTGTCGGAGAAGAAACACCGCTTCCGCTGGAAACCCACCTGCGCCACGATATCCGCAGCACACTTGCCGAACAACCCGAAAGACAGAAAAGCGGCTCTTGGAACGACAACCCGTTTCGCTTGAAAGATTATCCCGAAGCAAAAGCCTTGTTGAAACGCAGGAAATGAGTTTCAGACGACCCCTATTGCTCCGTAAGAAATGAAAAAGGACACCCCATGACCTTCCCGCCCCTAAAATCCCCGCTCAAATTCTACGCTGTCGTTCCCACCGCCGATTGGGTGGAGCGCATGGTCAAAGCAGGTGCCGACACGGTGCAACTGCGCTGTAAAACCTTGTACGGCGATGAATTAAAACGCGAAATCGCCCACTGCGTCGCCGCCTGTCGGGGCAGCCGCACGCAGCTTTTCATCAACGACCACTGGCGCGAGGCGATAGAAGTGGGCGCATACGGCGTACATCTCGGACAGGAAGACATGGACACCGCCGACCTTGCCGCCATCGCCGCCGCTGGTTTGCGTTTGGGTTTGAGTACGCACTCCGTCGCCGAACTCGACCGCGCCCTGTCCGTACACCCCAGCTACGTCGCCAGCGGCGCGATTTTCCCGACCACAACCAAGCAAATGCCCACCGCCCCGCAAGGCTTGGACAAACTGCGCGAATATGTGAAACAGGCAGGCAGCACGCCCGTCGTCGCCATCGGCGGCATCGATTTAAACAACGCCGAAGATGTATTGGCAACCGGCGTTTCTTCACTCGCCGTCGTCCGTGCCGTTACCGAAGCGGAAAATCCCGAAGCGGTGGTTAAAGCGTTTCAGGCTTTGTGGGATGAATAAGGTCGTCTGAAAGCCAAATTTCAGACGACCTGCTCAATTAGGATATTCGATTGCTAGGATATTCGATTACCGTCATTTCGGATGCCATACAGGCAGAAGCGGGCATAACGGCGCAAAGAATAATCGGCGGATTCAGTTGTCCCAGCCTTCCACCACCAGTTTGCCAATCATATCCCCGCGTTCCAGCATCTCATGTGCGCGGCGCAGGTTGGCGGCATTGATGCCGTGCAGGATTTGGGTGGCGGTCGGGCGGATGATGCCTTCGTCCACCAGCCGCGCGGTTTCGGTCAAGATTTCGCCCTGCCGTTCGATGTCCGCCGTTTCGCGCAGCGGGCGGGTAAACATAAATTCCCAATGCAGCGATAGGCTTTTGCCTTTGAGCGGGTTCACGTCCAGCGTTTCGGGGTCGTCAATCAGCGCGATTCTGCCTTGCGGGGCGATGAGTTCCACGATTTGCGGCAGATGGCGGTCGGTATGGTTGGTGGAAAAAACAAACGACGGTGCGCCGATATTTAACGCGGCAACCTGTTCCGCCATGTTTTCATGATGGTTGATGACGAAATCCGCACCCAACTCCTTCACCCACGCGCGGCTTTCGGGGCGGGAGGCGGTGGCGATGACTTGGATGTCGGTGCGCTTTTTCAGCAACTGGATGGCAAGCGAGCCGACTCCGCCTGCGCCGCCGACTAAGAGCAGCGCATTGGCGCCGCCTGCCACGGGTTTGTTCACGTCCAAGCGGTCGAACAGCGTTTCCCATGCGGTAATTGCCGTCAATGGCAGCGCGGCGGCTTGGGCAAAATCCAGTGAACGCGGTTTTTTGGCGGCAATGCGCGCGTCCACCGCCTGTAATTGTGCGTTCGAACCTTGGCGGTTGATGGCGCCCGCGTAATACACTTCGTCGCCGACTTTGAAATGCCGCACTTCGCTGCCGACTGCCTGAACGATGCCTGCCGCGTCGTAACCCAATACGCGGTACTGCCCTGCCGCAGGCGTATGCGCCGCCCGAACTTTCACATCGACAGGATTGACTGAAACCGCCTGCACGGCAACCAAAATATCGTGCGGCCGCAGTTCGGGTTCGGGCATTTCGATGTCGAGCAGGGCTTCAGGGTTGGCAACGGGCAAAGGACGGTTGAAACCGATGGCTTTCATGATGTTCTCCTGTTAGGTCGTCTGAAAGCGTGTATCATGCGCCTGAAGCACACCATTAACAAGAACGCACTTGTTTTTCAGATAGTTACATAAAGGATACCACCATGCCCCGCACACCGCACCCAAGCTACGACTGCGCCGAAGGCTGCTCGGTGGAAGCCGCGCTTTCCGTCATCGGCGGCAAATGGAAAGGCACGATACTCTACCGCCTGCACACGGACGGCACGCTGCGCTTCAACCAAATCCGCCGCATCCTGCCCGATGTGTCGCAACGCACGCTGACCGCGCAACTGCGCGCATTGGAGGCCGACGGCATCATTTTGCGTACTGTGTATCCCGAAGTCCCGCCACGAGTGGAATACCGCCTGACCGACTACGGCAAAACGCTTGCGCCCGTGCTGACGGCATTGAAGGAATGGGGCGACGGATTCAAGCAAGAGCAGGCGCATCGCGAATAAAGAAACTCACCTACGAAATATCGAGAAACCATGAACATCATCTTAAACGGCGAACCCGCCGAACTTCACGGCACAACCGTTGCCGACCTCATCGCCCAAACCGCGCCGCAAAAGCCTTTTGCCGTAGCGGTGAATACCGGATTTGTCGCCAAAGGCGCATATGCGGAAACGGTTTTGAACGAAAACGACAAAGTCGATATCGTGCGCCCCGTAGTTGGCGGATAAGCGGTTTTATTGTGCGTATATCTCTGTTATTTGTTTAATGATTAGAAAAGGAAAAGAAATGTTTATTGTATCGTTGGAATATATGAAAGATTTGAGTGAGGTTGAAACCTACCTGTCCGAGCATATTGCGTATCTCGAACGGTATTATCAAGAGGGTATATTTGTTATGTCTGGACGCAAACAGCCGCGGACAGGCGGCGTTATCCTGATGAAAGCATTAGGCAAGGAACAGGTAGAAAAGTTAATTGCAGAAGACCCGTTTCACCGAGAAGGCGTAGCGAAATACACGATTACCGAGTTTATTCCGACTAAGGTCGCCGAAGGACTTGAAAACTATTTGGAAACTATCTGAACCGATTTTTCAGAAGGCTCTTGCCCAAAAAATAATATTACAAAGGAACCCATCATGCTCACCCTATACGGAGAAACTTTCCCTTCACGGCTGCTGCTCGGAACGGCGGCCTACCCGACGCCCGAAATCCTCAAACAATCCGTCCAAACCGCCCGACCCGCGATGATTACCGTCTCGCTGCGCCGTGCGGGAAGCGGCGGCGAGGTGCACGGTCAGGGGTTTTGGTCGCTGTTGGAAGAAAGCGGCGTTCCCGTACTGCCGAACACAGCAGGCTGCCAAAGCGTGCAGGAAGCGGTAACGACGGCGCAGATGGCGCGCGAAGTGTTTGAAACCGATTGGATCAAACTCGAGCTCATCGGCGACGACGACACGTTGCAGCCCGACGTCTTCCAGCTCGTCGAAGCGGCGGAAATTCTGATTAAAGACGGCTTCAAAGTGCTGCCTTATTGCACCGAAGATCTGATTGCCGGCCGCCGCCTGCTTGACGCAGGCTGTCAGGCGTTGATGCCGTGGGCGGCGCCGATCGGCACGGGTTTGGGCGCGGTTCACGCCTATGCACTGAACGTCCTGCGCGAACGCCTGCCCGACACGCCGCTGATTATCGATGCGGGCTTGGGCCTGCCCTCGCAGGCGGCGCAAGTGATGGAATGGGGTTTTGACGGCGTATTGCTGAACACCGCCGTTTCCCGCAGCGGCGACCCCATCAACATGGCGCGCGCCTTCGCACTCGCCGTCGAATCCGGACGGCTGGCATTTGAGGCCGAACCGGTCGAAGCGCGCACCAAAGCGCAAGCCAGTACGCCGACCGTAGGGCAGCCGTTTTGGCATTCGGCGGAGTATTGACGAATAGCGTGTTGCGGGTATATGAAAAGGTCATCTGAACATTTTCAGACGACCTTGTTTGAGGCAAGGACGGCTTTGTGTCCTTGTTGTGTTCCGCGCGGTAAGTTTAGAAGTTCGGGTAAAAACAAATTTTAAGAATACGGACAGAGGTTGTCTGAAAAAAGAAATCAGGCAAACGTTTACTCAAAGAGCTTTCCCTGAGCCAACAAGGCTTTAACGGGCGCGAAATCGCGTCGGTGTTCGGGCAATACGCCGTATCGCTGCAAGGCTTCGAGGTGTTGCTCCGTGCCGTAGCCTTTGTGTTTGTCGAAACCGTATTGCGGATAACGTTCGGCAAGCGCATACATCTCGGCATCACGCGCCGTCTTCGCCAAAACAGAAGCCGCCGAAATTTCCATGATTTTGCTGTCGCCTTTGACCACCGCTTCGGCATCCACGCCAAGGTCCTTCGGCACTCTGTTGCCATCGATAAATACCTTATCGGGTTTGATCGCCAACCCGTGTATGGCACGACTCATCGCCAACATCGTGGCATGAAGGATATTCAGTTCGAAAATTTCTTGCGGATCGGCTTGCGCGACACACCATGCCAGCGCCTGTTCTTTAATCATGACCGCCAATGTATCGCGCTTTTTTTCGCTAAGTTTTTTAGAGTCGGTCAAACCGGGCAAATGGTAAGACGGCGGCAGGATAACGGCGGCGGCAAACACGCTGCCAACCAAAGGCCCCCGCCCTGCCTCGTCAACGCCGGCAATCAGGAAAGAATTTTTCATCGTTGTTTGAAAATAGAAAAATGGACATTATTTAGACTAATGGGCAGCAGAAACGGAGGAACACCTATCCCGCCAGCCGCCTAACCAATATATTTAACCCAATAATCGCCGCAGCCTGTTTAGGTTTGCGCCACGATATCCCCGTGCAGCGTTTCACAATGATAGGCGGCATCGGAAAATTTTACCTTGTTTGAAATAAGTTGATTCGTTATAACTGGCTGCATAGTATAATCAAAACCTTTGCCATATACCGAAATAAAGATGAAACCGATTTTTTACCGACTGATTTTGGCTTTCGGGCTGGGAAGCGCCGCCCTCTCCGCACAAGCCGGCTATATCTGCAAAGTGGACGGCAACGCAGTATTTACCGAGAAAAAAATCGGCAACGATTGCACCGAATCCCATACGGACGGCACTGCAAACGTCAGCCCTGAAGAAGCCGGCAGGGCCGTACCCGAGCGGGTCGACCTGAAAGAAGCCCTTGGGGAAGCCGCTCCCGAGCCGGGCGACATCAAAGTCTTGCCGCGCACGACGGGCGGCAGCGTAACCAACACGGCAGAAGCCGCCAATCCCCGTTTGGACATCAAATTGCGCAACGGCAAGCTTGGCGAAGCGACTTCCGTCGGCGACCTGAAAGCAGCCAAAGCCCGCGCCGCCGAGTTGAACCGCAAAGCCAAAATCCTGCCCGCACCCATCCTGCCGGCATCCAAACCCAAGCCGCAACTGACCCGCAAGCAAATCTTGGAGAACGAAGTCCGCAACGAACAAGTGGCTTTGGTCAGGGCGCAGGCGCAACTGAATGTTGCCAAGAAAAAAGGCGATCAGGCAAAAATCAGCCGCCTGACCCAAGCCGTCAACGACCGTCAGGCCAATATCCGCGCCATTGAAAGCGAAATGAAACGCTAAACGGACAACGGTTCGGAAAGTTTTTAATCCAAGCTTTCCGAACCATTTTCAATTGAAATTCATCATGCAGCTCATCCCCGACAACATCATCAAATTCCTACACGCCAACCATGTGATCAGCATTGCGGCAGCCGCAGACGGCGAAATTTGGAGCGCCTGCTGCTTTTATGTACCCGATGAAGCGCAAGCAAGGCTGATTGTGCTGACTTCGGCGCGCTCCAAACACGGCAGCCTGATGCTGAAAAATCCGAACATCGCCGGAACCATCGCAGGCCAGCCGGAAAATATCGCCAAAATCAACGGCATACAGCTGACAGCCAGTGCGCAACTGCTGACTGACGACATAGAGAAAAAAGCAGCGCTCGCCCTCTATTACAAAGCCCATCCGCTTGCCCGCGCGATGAAAAGCGATGTTTGGTCCTTGCGTCTGGAAAACGTGAAATTTACAGACAACAAACTGGTTTTCGCCCAAAAAACCCTTTGGCAGCGCGAAGCCCAAAACGCCTGAATCATTAAACCCTTGGCGATTGGTTTAAAGGTTGATGGGTTAAACCCAATACCCAAGGATAAAGGTTTTCAGACGCCCCCTGCATACAAGGTCGTCTGAAAAGCAGTACCCAAACAAAAATCCTGAAACTGGCAAACGGATTTCAGGATTTTTTGATATTCGGATCATCCGCACGCAAAAAAGCGGCAGCCATGCCCTACCGCCCTTTCCTATCCAAAATCTTAATATCTCGCCATCGTCCCATCCACCTGCAAAGCCCAAGCATCAATCCCGCCTTGCAGGTTAAACAGATTTTCAAAACCCGCGTCCGCCAGATACATCGCCGTATGCAGGCTGCGGATGCCGTGGTGGCAGTAAACGACAATCGGCAAATCGTCGTCGGGCAGCTCGTTTTGGCGCAGCGGAATCAGGTTCATCGGGATATGGATGGCGTCAGGCAGGGCGCAGACGGCGGTTTCCTCGTCGGTGCGCACGTCCAGCAGATGGAACGCGCGGCCTTCTTCCTGCCATTGTTGCAGTTGCAGCGGAGTGAGTTGCGGGATCGTCATGATGTTGTGTATGTGTGAAATGATGGAAACGATGAAAGGTCGTCTGAAAACGTTTCGCCATGTCCGGCTGGTTTTCAGACGACCTTTGATTTCAAAAAAGATTAAAAATCGAAATCGCCGAAAGGACGGTTTTCTTTATCATCCAAATGCGCGACCAGCGTATCGAACAGGACTTTTTCTTCAAATTGGCCGCCCTTGCGCGTAATCAGCAGCGCGCGCTGTACCGGCTGACGGCCGACGATGACTGCCATGCGGCCGCCGTCTTTCAACTGTTCTTTCAATACGTCAGGCACGCGGTCCACCGCGCCGCCGACGTAAACCGCATCAAACGGCGCGCCCGCGGAAGGCTCGGTCAGCCCGTTGTTTTGCACATAATCGATATTGTTCAAAGCCAAGCCGTCCAACACTGCTTTGGCATGGTTTTGCTGCTCAGCATCGAGGTCGTCTGAAACCACTTTACCCGCCAGTTTCGCCAAAAGCGCGGTCGCATAGCCCGAACCCGTGCCGATTTCCAAAACCGTATCGGTTTTAGTCAGCTTCAAGCCCTGCGCCAACCGCGCTACGATTTTCGGCTCGAGCATCTTATGACCGTTGGCAAGCGGCAGCTCCATATCGGCATACGCCAAGCCCTGCAAAGACTCGTTCACGAAACGCTCGCGTGGAATCTCCTCCAAAGCGTCCAAAACGTCAAAATCCAATACATCCCACGGACGGATTTGCTGTTCGACCATGTTGAACCGCGCTTTTTCAAAATCCATTTTGTGCTCCGTTAAATAATTGTTTTAGCAATGGCAGACATTATAAAACCACACTCCCGCCGCGCCAACTTCAGCGCGCGCCGCCCGCCTGTTTTTCAGTCTCAAGCCGCCTGACGCGAAGCCTTAAACCGTTTCGCCAAAATCTTCGCCAGTTCGCCCAAATACAAAGCATCCGTTTCATCAAACTGCGCCAAATGCTCGCTGTCCACGTCCAACACGCCGATACAGCGGTCGTCTGAAAACAGCGGAACCACAATTTCCGAACGCGACAAAGACGAACAGGCAATATGGTCGGGATGCGCGTTTACATCCTCGACGACCATCGTCTCGCCCTTCGCCCAAGCCTGACCGCACACCCCGCGTCCGAACGGAATCCGCGTACACGCCAAAGGCCCCTGAAACGGCGCCAAAACCAATTCGTCCGTGCGCGTATCGACCAAATAAAAACCCACCCAAAACCAGCCGAACGCCTCCTTCAAAACCGCCGCCGTGTTCGCCAAATTCGCCACCCAATCCGTCTCGTCCGCCACCACAGACTCAATCTGCGGCAACACCTCCCGATAAAGCGCGGCCTTGTCCGAAGCCGAAAAATGAAGCGCGTGCATAGCCATGTCCTATATATGTGTATATCAAGCAGTTATTATAAAACAGGTCGTCTGAAACAGCATTTCAGACGACCCCGGGCATCCCGTTTCAAGTTGCTAACCCGTCGCATATCCACTAAACTTCACGTTACATCACGCTACACGCAGCGTACAGCCAAAGAAACACAACACGGAGCAAAAAAGATGTATCACCAAATCGGAATGTGGGATCAAAAATGGGTCATCGGCAACTGGAAAATGAACGGCCGACTCCAAAACAACAACGCACTCATGCACCGCTTCCGCATCATGCCCACCGCCGAACGCGTCCTCATCGGCCTCGCCGCCCCGACCGTTTACCTGTTGCAACTGCACAACGCCATGCAGATTGTCCTCAACAACCGCATCCTCACCTGCGCCCAAGACGTCAGCCGCTTCCCCAACAACGGCGCCTACACAGGCGAAGTTTCCGCAGAAATGCTTGCCGACATCGGTACAGACATCGTCCTCATCGGACACTCCGAACGAAGCCTCTATTTCGGCGAAAAAAACGAAATCCAACGTCGCAAAATGGAAAACGTCCTCAACGTAGGCCTCATTCCCCTATTGTGCGTCGGCGAAAGCCTCGAAGAACGCGAAGCCGGCAAAGAACACGAAGTCATCGCCCACCAACTCTCCGTATTGCATGGACTGAACACCAAAAACATCGCCGTCGCCTACGAACCGGTATGGGCAATCGGCACCGGCAAAGTCGCCACCATAGAACAAATTGCCGACATGCACGCATTCATCTACAAAGAAATCTTGTCTTTGTGCGGAAGCGATGTTAAAATCCGCGTTCTTTACGGCGGAAGTGTGAAAGCGGATAACGCGGCCGACATCTTCGCAGTACCTCATGTAGACGGCGCATTGGTTGGTGGCGCGTCATTATCATATGACTCCTTTACCGCCATCATCAACGCAGCACAAGCCTCGTAGAAAACATATGGAAGCCTTTAAAACCCTTATCTGGATTATTAATATTATTTCCGCTCTATTTGTAATCGTGTTAGTATTGCTGCAACACGGTAAAGGTGCGGATGCCGGCGCAACATTCGGTTCCGGCAGCGGTAGCGCGCAAGGCGTATTCGGTTCTGCCGGTAATGCCAACTTCCTCAGTCGCTCGACTGCCGTTGCTGCAACATTTTTCTTTGCGACCTGCATGGCAATGGTGTATATTCACACCCACTCCAGTAAGCACGGTTTAGACTTCAGCGATGTGAAGCAGACCCAGCAAGCTCCTAAGCCTGCAACGCCTGCACAAAACAATACAACTCCTGTTGCACCGAATCCTCAGCAGCAGTAAGACAATTTGATTTATGCCGACATGGTGGAATTGGTAGACACGCTATCTTGAGGGGGTAGTGGCCGTAGGCTGTGCGAGTTCAAATCTCGCTGTCGGCACCAAAACAAGAAACCGCTTAGAATTAAAAATCTAAGCGGTTTCTCTTTTCTGTCCAAAACGCATCGGATAAAAAGAAAAACCGCTTACTATAGTGGATTAAATTTAAATCAGGACAAGGCGACGAAGCCGCAGACAGTACAGATAGTACGGAACCGATTCACTTGGTGCTTCAGCACCTTAGAGAATCGTTCTCTTTGAGCTAAGGCGAGGCAACGCCGTACTGGTTTAAAGTTAATCCACTATATTCCCCCTATCCGATATATCCCAAGTATTGCATCCAATGCATCTCCACAATAAAAACCAAACTCAATAAAGGCGAGGTTTGCAGACTATCGCTTGCTATCCCGAAATTTCCTTTTTAACCATAAAGTATCGCCTTATTGAATCTCGTTAAACCAATCCCTATCAGACAGGAAATTCAGGTGATTTATTGATATCTTTGAAGCAAAAAGGATTGGCTTTACACCAAACGTACAGCCTTATCCCATCCACTCAAATTTTAAAAATACCATTTTCCAGAACACTGAAAACAAGGCGAAAATTTCTTTCACGCCAAACCCATTCATTTTCCCCTGCCCTTTTCACTGTCTTCGGCTTCATCGCCCTCACCAGATTCAAAGTTCGTCCGTCATTATTTTCCTTAGCATCATCCCCACCTTGCAGCACCAAACATGAATCCCCCGCCCTTCAAAATCGACATTTTGTTGATTCGTGATATATCTTTACTTAATTTCAATTAGCTTTGCGTAAATCAAATCCACTGTTTTCAAAAGAACAAATAGCACTTTATTGATAATGAGTATCGTGTTTTCATATACGAACGAGACAAGCCTTCTTTTCTCTGTTAAGGTAGGGCTTTCTGTCAGTTTATGCTGACCCCGATAGACTAAATCCGGAGTAACTTGATGAAATCCAATCTGAAATTAATCGTTCCCGCCGTCCTTATCGCTACCGCGCTGTCTGCATGTGGCAGCTCCGGCTCTAAATCTAAACCGGAAACTGCTCCGACTCCTACTGCGCAACAATCCGCTCCCGCGCCTGAAACGCCTAAAACCATGGAAGTCAATAATATTGAACGCACCAAGGAAGTGGCTTACAAATGCGGACCAAACGGTACTGATCCTTTGAATGTCATGTACGGCTTCCAAGGTGATGAGCCTGTGATTGCCCAAGTGAAATACCAAGGCCAGCTGACTCCGGGTCTTTCCCGCATCGTCGGCACTGGCAATGATGTCAATGGCTTCTGGGGTGAAGGCGTGGCATGGATTGCCAACCGCGCCAACTACGCCAACATCGACAAAGTGGACGGCAATATGCTGACTATCCGTCAACAAACTGTCGTCAACGGTCAAAACCAAGTCGTGGACAACATCATCACCAAGTCTTGCGTATTGGACCAAACCGCTACGGCCCAATTGAACAAAGCACCTGCCAAACCTGCTAAGGGTAAAGGCAAAGCGAAGAAATAAAGACGTTTTATAAAGCGAAAGGTCGTCTGAAAACTTGAAAACGGGTTTTCAGACGACCTTTTTTACATCGTCGGCTGTCTTTCTGCATGTTTCGGTAACGGACACTGCAACACCACAAACAGCCCGCCTTAGCGCCGGCTCTCTACAATTGCCCCACTCTATCGGCTCAAGGCTGCACAGACATCAAGCCGTTTCTTACCACCAGTAATACGGCCGGTAAAACGGGAATCCCCACTCGTCGTAATAGCGGTAATAGCGTGCTTCGCGCAGCTGTTGTTGGGAAATATAATTTTGCCATGCCATCTTATAGCAGGCTTGGAACATCGGGTCGGACACTTTGTCGATGTATTTCAGGCGGAAGGCTTTTTGTTCTGCACTGGGCGTGCCGACTTGCTCCGCCTGCTCGAACTGTTTGCGCATCAGTTTGGCAGTCTCCGGATCGCATTCGGCAGCCAGACTGACTTGAAGGTTCTGTTCATAACGTCTTTGCGCGCGTTCGCGTGCGGCTTTTTGTTCGGGCGTAGTGGCACAGGCGGTCAGGGTTGCCGCGATGCACAACATCAGGGAGGCTCGAATGGGAGACATGATTTTTCCTTTTTATATCAAGGGATAGGGATAATGTACGCCTTTTGCGGCAAATTGTGAAGCCTGTCGTACCGTCCATATCCAACCGACAAAACGGCAAAGCCCGGCTAAAACAAACCGTACCACCTGACAAGAGGTCGTCTGAAAAGTGAAGGGCCATTTTCAGACGACCTCGTATCTCACCCTGCTCTTTTTATAGTGATTTCGCCATATTCATTGAAGAAGCCCTTAGCGATACAATATCGCACCATATCCAATCGAATCGAGGTCGTCTGAAAAATTGAAAAGGGATTGATATGACGGCAAATCATCGCGAAGAAACACCAAACGAGCCACAGCAGCCGACCAGCCGCCACAAGCGTCGGCACGAGCGCCTGCACGCGCCGCCGTTTTGGCAGGCGGACAGGCCGTATCTGCACGAACACCATATTTCCGATGCGCGCTTCCGCAGGCTGGGCTATATCATGGCGATGTTGGCGGGCGCAATCAATGCGGGCGGTTTCTTTGCGTTTTCACGTTATACGTCACACGTTACCGGCTCGATGTCGATGCTGGCGGACGCTGTTTATCTGCGCGAATGGGTAACAGCGGCAGTGGCTTTGATCAGCGTGTTGTGCTTCATTGTCGGCGCGGCGCATTCGGGCTGGGTCGTTTTATGGACGCAGCAGAAGCGGTTTCGCGGCAGCTTCGGTTTTTCCATGTGGCTGGAAGCGGTTTATCTGCTGATATTCGGCTTGTTCGGGCTGACGACATCGAAGTGGAACATCGGGGACGGTAATTTGGTTTTCCCGTCGTTGGCTTTGTTTTTAATGTGTTTCATCATGGGAATGCACAATACGGTGATGACGCTTTTGTCTGGCGGCGCCATCCGTTCGACGCATATGACCGGCACGGCGACCGACTTGGGCATCGAGCTTTCGCGTGCGCTGTATTATTCAAAAAAACATCATCCGCGCCTGCCTCATGTTCATGTCAATAAGCCGAAGATGTGGCTGTTGAACGGCTTGATGTGGGCATTTCTGCTGGGCGGCGGCGTGGGTGCTTGGGGCTACCACAAAATCGGACACCATTTCGCGCTGCCGGTATCCGCCGTCTTGTTCATCTTGGGCGCGGGGTCTGTGGGTTATGATGTGAAAGTGCGCTTGAAATTTGCGCTGGCGGGATGGTATCGGCGGCATCGTGCGAAACAGCGTTAAAAAGCGGTATCGCGGCAAATCCGCATACCGCCATGCCAATTATCGGCGCTCAGTGAACCAAATCGCTTTTCTTTTGCCCAATCAAATAGATACTCCTGCGTGATGACAACCCCTTCAAATCTAATCTTTTGTTTTGAATGAAAAACACCTTAATCAAGGCTGCCGCGTCGCGTTATCCCTGAAACGCGCGGGCAATGAACGGACAGCGATTGGATCAATGGTGATATGAGTCATGGCGGGAACCATCCCTTCTTCCAACTGATTTTCAGACGACCCCTGCGTCGTTGTCGAAAGGACACCTCAATGAAATTCTTGAAATCCCTGACCGTTGCCGCGTTGGCAATCCCTTTGGCACTGACCGGCTGCGTAACCGACCCTGTAAGCGGACAACGCAACACCAGCAAAACCGCCATGTACGGCTTGGGCGGCGCGGCAGTGTGCGGCATCGTCGGCGCACTGACCCACGGCGGCAAAGGCGCGCGCAACTCCGCGTTGGCATGCGGCGCGATTGGCGCGGGCGTAGGCGGCTACATGGACTATCAAGAGAAAAAACTGCGCGAAAACCTGAAAAACACCAACATCGAAGTAGAACGCCAAGGCAACCAAATCAAGCTGGTGATGCCTGAAAACGTCACCTTCGCCACAGGCAGCGCGGCATTGAGCGATCAGGCGCGAAACGCTTTGGCGACCGCCTCCGAAACGCTGGTGCAATACCCCGACACAACCTTGACGATTAACGGTCATACCGACAACACCGGCAACGACGCCATCAACGAACCACTGTCCCGCAACCGCGCACTTGCCGTTGCCGACTACCTGCAATCCCGCGGCGTGAACGGCTCGCGCCTGACCACCGCCGGCTACGGTTCACGCCACCCGATTGCATCTAACGCCACAGCCGAAGGCCGCGCCCAAAACCGCCGCGTCGAGATTTTGATCAATCCCGACCAAAACGCCATCAACGCGGCGAAACAGCAAATGTAAGCTATCCGTCTGAAGATACAGCTTAAAGGTCGTCTGAAATCCGATTTTAGGTTTCAGACGACCTTTTTTCATTGCGCCATCGGCTTACCGGTTTTGCCACCTATTCATCAGTTTTTCGGTTGAATGCCTCATCACTAAGGCTAAAAGCAAACCAAGCCTTTGATTTTTCAGACGACCTTAAACCATTCCACCAATATAGTGGATTAACTAAATCAGGACAATGCGACGAAGCCGCAGACAGTACAGATAGTACGGAACCGATTCACTTGGTGCTTC
>CAUVJL010000008.1:0-44781 GCA_963552075.1 uncultured Neisseria sp. | reverse complement strand
TACTGTCTGCGGCTTCGTCGCCTTGTCCTGATTTAAATTTAATCCACTATAAAAGGTCGTCTGAAACAGGTTTTGGCTTAACTTGCCAAGCTTGTTTCAGACGACCTTTCGGTTTATCCGCTCACGCTGAATTCTGCGGTTTTATTTCTTCATCGCATCAGTCAAGGCTTTGACGTTGTAGCGGTACATGCCGATATAAGTATTGGCAGGTGCGCCGCCGAGTGCGTCGGAGTAGAGTTTGCCGCTGACGTTGACGCCGGTTTCTTTGGCGATGCGGTCAACCATGCGCGTGTCTTTGATGTTTTCAGTGAACACGGCTTTGATGCCTTCGCGTTTGATTTGGCGGATGATGGAAGCCACTTGTTTGGCGGACGGCTCGGCTTCGTTGCTCACGCCTTGTGGGGCGATGAACTCGATATTGTAGCGTTTGCCCATGTAGGAGAACGCGTCGTGTCCGGTCAGGACTTTGCGCTTGGCGGCGGGAACGGCGTTAAACGCAGCTTGAGCGTCGCTGTGCAGTTTTTTCAGCTGCACTTGGTAGTTGCCCAAGCGTTGTTGATAATAGGTTTTGCCTTCGGGGTCTGCCTGAATCAGGGCGTTGGCAACGTTTTGGGCGTAGGTCGTCATCAAGACGGGGTCGTTCCAGACGTGCGGGTCAAATTCGCCGTGGTCGTGGTGGTGGCCTTCGTGGTCGTGATGATGTTCGCCTTCTTCGGCTTTAAGCGCCTGTATGCCTTTGGCTGCTTCGGCGAAGGGGACTTTGCTTTGTTTGACGGCACGCTGAACATCAGCCGCTTCCAAGCCCAAGCCGTTGAGCAGGACTAATTTTGCACCGCGGATTTTTTTGATGTCGCCGCTGGTCATGTGGTAGGCGTGGGTGTCTTGGTTGGCGCCAACCAGGCTTTGCACGGCGACACGCTCGCCGCCGATTTGTTTGGTAACGTCGCCCAAAATGCTGAAGCTGGTAACGACGTTCATCGGGGCTGCGTAAACTGCGCCGGACATTAATGCAGCGATGACGCCGAGTTTCCAATGTTTCATGTTTTCTCTCTCCAGATTGATATAACGTAACGTTTTTATTTTAAAACAGTGGGACGGAATCTTCAAGCAGCCTCCGCTTAAGAACGCGCTTTATGCCTTGAAAACGGGGGATTTGGGGAGGAGGGCAGGGGTTTGTTAATTTATTATGAAATCAGAAATGGAATTGTATTTATTGATTTTTAAGATAAAAGAGAGGGAATGGCGGGGAGTTTTGTTGCGTGATGTAGCGGATTTTGGTTGGAGATTATCTTTTCCAAATAAATAAAATCAGAAAGATGCGGGTTTTCTCTTTTTTGAGAGAGCGAGAAACCAAGATTAAATGTGTATATTTTAAATATAATTGAAATATAAATTTCCTTATATGTTATTTTGTAGAATAAAACAATTCATTATCTTTTTGGGATATAAATAAGCAGATATAATTGAACAAGATTTATTTGATAAAATGTTAATTACATTGCACTACAAATTTGCTATAATGTGCGAATCAGTTAACCACCCTATACCCCAAAAGGAAAAAACATGGGCATTAAAGTCGCCATTAACGGATATGGTCGCATCGGCCGCCAAGTATTACGCGCCATCTACGATTACAACCTGCAAGACCAACTTGAAGTCGTCGCCGTCAACGCCAGCGGCAGCCTCGAAACCAACGCCCATCTGACCAAATTCGACACCGTTCACGGCCGCTTTAATGCCGACATTTCCCACGATGCGACCCACCTCATCATCAACGGCCGCAAAATCCCGTTCTTCTCCACCCGCAACCCCGCCGAACTGCCCTGGCGCGACTTGGGCGTGGACTTGGTGATGGAATGCACCGGCTCGTTCACCAGCAAATCCAAAGCCAATGTCCATCTTGAAAGCGGCGCGAAAAAAGTGCTGATTTCCGCACCGGGCGAGGCTGATGTTGACGCGACCATCGTCTACGGTGTGAACGACGACGTGATTACCGACGACATGACCGTCATCTCCAATGCTTCCTGCACCACCAACTGCCTCGCCCCCGTCGCCAAAGTATTGAGCGAAAACATCGGCATCGTCAAAGGCGCGATGACCACCATTCATGCCCTGACCAACGACCAAACCGTGACCGACGTGCGCCATAAAGACTTACGCCGCGCCCGCAGCGGTGTGGAAAACATGATTCCGACCAAAACCGGCGCGGCGAAAGCCGTCGGTTTGGTCTTGCCCGAATTGAAAGGCAAACTCGACGGCCTTGCCATCCGCGTGCCGACCGTCAATGTCTCATTGGTGGATTTGAGCTTCCAAGCCGCGCGCGATACGAGTGTCGAAGAAATCAATGCGCTGATGAAAGCTGCCTCAGAAGAAGGTCGTCTGAAAGGCGTGTTGGGCTACAACACACTGCCGCTGGTGTCTATGGACTTTAACCACACCACCCAAGCCAGTACCTTTGACGCAACGTTGACCAAAGTAACCGACGGCAACATGGTCAAAGTGTTCGCTTGGTACGACAACGAGTGGGGCTTCAGCTGCCAAATGCTGAACACCGCCCGCCGTATGTTCGGTTTGGAAGTGCGCCCGTTTGAATAAAACGGATGGTTTGATACGCTAAAAGGTCGTCTGAAAACTTGAATTGCCCGGCAAAATTTGGGCGCGTATAAGAGATTGTTCGGACGTTTTCTATAAGCCGGGTTCTGTATATTGCAGGACTCGGCTTTTTTAATTTCAAACTGCAACACTCATGGTTGTCGTCATACCTAAAAAGATGAAGCACCTAGTTGTAGGCAGGGATAAAAAAACTGCACCTTTGTGAAAGGTGCAGTTTACGGGTTTCAGACGACCGACTGATTGATTTTATCCTTAACGCTGCAAGCTTTTTGGGAAAGGTTTTTTCTGCGAGACGGGCGCAAACTCAAACACTTTCTTGCGTGCATTCCATTGTAGCGGACGGATACAATTTTGATATTGTGCGCGTACTTTACCGCGTGTGTCTTCGCCGCACAGCTCTCCTCCCACGCCTAAATAAAGTTTGTTGCCGATGATTTTTGTTCCGGCTGCGCCATGAAGAAATGCCTGTTTGGCAGAACCATCCGGTTGGCCTGCAAAAACAGTGACTGCCCAGCCGCCGGAGCCGCCCAGATCAGGTGCGTTGGCGCAAGTGACCTTGCTCATGTCGTAGATAAAATCATGATAACCGTCGTTATTTAAATCGATAATATCCAAAGCCTGACCAACAGAGAATTTTCCCCCCATTTCACGGCAGGTTTGTTTATCTTCATTGATGGCTTCCTGTACTTTTTTAGGAATTGCTATGGGTGCGCGTTCGGCGGCAGCAAATTGCATACTTGCCATGAATACTGCCGCTAAAAGCAGTTTTTGCATGATTTTCTCCGAATTAGGCTAAATTGGTCGGCTGTATCAAGTGTCCATACTTGTTGCCATACTGAGTTTTCAGACGACCTAAACCAAGATTTATGGTGTTGCGACTGTAAATGTAACATCCACATGATCTTTTTGCTGTTTCAATTCGAAACAATCGAATCCCTCGCTATTTACGCAAACATTGACTATTTTTTTGCCGGTCCATTGAATGGAGGTTTCCGTTTCTTCGTTTATTTGACGTTTCATATTACGGGTTGGCAGGGTTTTGGGCAGTACCCCGTTTCCCCCCTCTTTTTTTAAAGCAGCAGTATAAGCGTCAGATAAAGAGTTACCTGAATAACGGCATTTGGTTACGCCTAATTCTGTTCCATCCCATTTCTGTTTGCCGCAGGAGAGTTTGGCTCCGCCGGCATTTGCGGCAGCAGTGGTCAGAAGCAGGGCAACAGCCAATACAATTTGTTTTTTCATCAACATTCCTTTAAATCATAGACGTAGATTGCATAAAAAAGATTCTAATCGTCTGTCCTGTCAGGGTTTCAGACGACCTGATCTGCATTTTACAATTTCACCGAATGCTCGCGCGTTTCGTGGAACACGATGTCCGGCCAGCGTTCCTGCGTGAGTCCCAGATTCACGCGATTGGGGGCGAGGTAGGCGAGGTTTCCGCCTGCATCTATCGCCAGATTGCTCGCATTGGCTTTTTCAAACTCCGCTAGTTTTTTCTTGTCTTCACACGATACCCAGCGCGCCGACCAGATGGATGCGTTGTCGAACACGGCTTCCACGCCGTATTCGTTGGCCAGCCGCGAGGTAACGACTTCAAACTGCAACACGCCGACCGCGCCCAAAATCAAATCTGCGCCGCTCATCGGTTTGAAGACCTGCACCGCGCCTTCTTCGCCAAGCTGTTGCAAGCCTTTTTGCAGTTGCTTGATTTTCAGCGGGTTTTTGATGCGGACGCTGCGGAACAGTTCTGGCGCGAAGAATGGGATACCGGTGAACGCTAGTTGTTCGCCTTCGGAGAAGCTGTCGCCGATTTGGATGTTGCCGTGGTTCGGGATACCGATGATGTCGCCGGCGTAGGCTTCTTCCACCAGCTCGCGGTCGTGCGACATGAAGGTTACCACGCTGGAGGCAGCGATTTCGCGGTTGATGCGCAGGTGTTTCATCTTCATGCCGCGCTCGAATTTGCCGGAGCAGACGCGCAAGAAGGCGATGCGGTCGCGGTGTTTCGGGTCCATATTGGCTTGGATTTTAAAGATAAATCCGGAAAACTTCGGCTCGTCCGGCTCGACCATGCGCACGGTCGCATCGCGCGGTTTCGGCGCGGGCGCCCATTCAATCAATGAATTGAGGATTTCCTGAATACCGAAGTTGTTAATTGCCGAGCCGAAGAACACGGGCGTGAGTTCGCCAGCGAGGAATTCGTCGAGATTGAACTCGTTGGAAGCGGCCTGCACCAATTCGATTTCGTCGCGCAACTGTTGGATTTCCAACGGAAAACGTTGTTCCAATTCGGGATTGTCGATGCCTTTGATGATGTCGAACTCGTGCGGCAGGCGTTCGCCGCCGGCTTCAAAGAGATAGATTTCGTCGTTCAGGATGTGGTACACGCCTTTGAAGTTTTTGCCCATGCCGATTGGCCAGGTTACGGGCGCGCAGCGGATTTGCAGGATGTTTTCCACTTCGTCCAGCAATTCCAGAGAATCGCGCACTTCGCGGTCGTATTTGTTCATGAACGTGACAATCGGCGTATTGCGCAGGCGGCAGACGTTCAAGAGTTTGATGGTTTGCGCTTCCACACCTTTTGCCGCGTCGATGACCATCAAGGCGCTGTCCACGGCGGTCAAAACGCGGTAGGTGTCTTCGGAGAAGTCTTGGTGTCCCGGCGTGTCCAAGAGGTTGACAGTGTGGTCTTTGTAGTCGAACTGCATCACGCTTGATGCCACGGAAATGCCGCGCTGCTTCTCGATTTCCATCCAGTCGGAGGTGGCGAATTTGCCGGTTTTCTTGCCTTTTACCGTACCCGCGCTCTGAATCGCACCTGAAAACAGCAGCAGTTTTTCGGTCAGCGTGGTTTTACCCGCGTCAGGGTGGGAGATGATGGCAAACGTGCGGCGGCGGCGCACTTGGTCGAGGATTTCTTGGGACATGGGCTTTCTTTGCAAAAAGGTTCAGGCCGCTTTTCCGACGGCCTGAGAAAGGATTGAGATGGCGGGGATTGTACAAAAAAACATTAATCGGTTCAATGATTAGGGGATAAAAAAGGTCGTCTGAAAACTTTTCAGACGACCTTTTACGATTGCGGATTAAGCCTTGTCGTGGAATTCGTGGAATTCATATTGGTAGGACAAGCCTTTGCCTGCTTTTTTCTGCGCCAGATAATCGTCGTAAACGGTGCGGATTTCTTTACGCAAGAGGAATAGGGCGATTAAGTTGGGGATGACCATGAAGCCGTTGAACATATCGGACAGGCTCCAAACCAAATCGACTTTGCCCAGCGTCCCCAACACGATAGCCAGCAGCACAAGCGCGCGGTAGACGCCCAAGTGTTTTCCCCTGAAGAGGAAGCGGATGTTGGACTCGCCGAAGTAGTACCAGCCGATGATGGTGGTGAAGGCGAAGAAGGTCAGGCAGACGGCGAGCAGTTGCGAACCGAAGCCGGGGAAGGCTTTGCTGAAGGCGAATTGGGTCACCGCCGCGCCTTGTTCGCCGGAAAGGTTGGCATCGGTCAGGAGGATAATCAGCGCGGTGGCGGTGCAGACCAAGATGGTGTCGATGAAGACGCCGATAAATGCCGCCAAGCCTTGTTGAACAGGGTGGTTCACGTCGGCGGTAGCGTGCGCGTGCGGCGTCGAACCCATACCTGCTTCGTTGGAAAACAGTCCGCGTGCCACACCGTAACGGACGGCTTCGCGCATACCGATACCTGCCGCGCCGCCTAACACAGCTTCGGGATTGAAGGCAGCGGTAAAGATGTGGTTGAACATCGGTACGATGTGGTCGGAGAATTCAAACAGGATAACGACCGCGCACAAAATATAGATAATCGCCATAAACGGCACGACGAATTGGGCGATGTTGGCGATGCGGTTTACGCCGCCGACGATAATCATGCCCGCGAGGATGGCGAGGGTGATGCCCACTGCCAATGCCGGTACGTTAAAGGCGATGGTAACGGAGGAGGCGATGGAGTTTGCCTGCGTGGCGTTACCGATAAAACCCAGTGCGATAATCAGGGCGATGGAGAAGAAGCCCGATAAGAAACGCGCCGCGCCGCGCCCAATTTTCGGGGTCAGGCCGTGCGTAATGTAGAACGCGGGGCCGCCGATGTATTTGCCGTGGCTGACGACGCGGTATTTTTGCGCGAGCAGGGCTTCGGCAAAAATCGTGGACATCCCCAAAACGGCGGAAAGCCACATCCAAAAAATCGCGCCCGGCCCGCCTGCGGTAATGGCGGTTGCCACACCGGCGACGTTGCCCGTGCCGATTTGGGCGGAGACGGCAACGGCGAGCGCTTGGAATTGCGACAAAGATTTATCGTCTTTGTCTTTTTTGGAAAACAAACCGCCAAAGACGGATTTGAGGCCTTCGCCAAATTTGGTAATCTGCGGCGCACCCAGATAGAGTGTGAAAAACAGGCCGATGCCCAAAAGGGCGTAAATCAGCAGGTAGTCCCACAGAATCAGATTGACTGCGCCCACCAGTGCAGACAATGTTTTTTCCATAATTACAAACCTTATATTGAAAAATGAACAGATGACGGCATCTGGCGGCGGTTACTCCGTTGAATGCCGTTGTGTCGGACGGCGCAGCGAGCAGGCCGGCTTCGTCCGTTTCGCCCCAAGTTGTCAACAATCCTGAAGCAGGCCTGCATGATACCGTAAACCTTTTGTGAGGCAAACGAAAAAAAGGGTCAGGTTTGGGCAAAGACAAGATTTTTGCGTTTGTCGGGCGCTATCGGCGTTTTCAGACGACCTTTTAGGCAGAATGCAGCGTCGTCTGAATATTTTAGGTATATTCAACCTATGTTAAAATACGCCCTTTGAAAATGAGCAAGAGTCCGCCGGATAAGGCGGAAAATCGAAAGGAATCCATATATGGCAGGTCATAGCAAGTGGGCGAATATCCAGCATAAAAAAGCCCGTCAAGATGCCAAACGCGGCAAAATCTTCACCCGTTTAATTAAAGAAATCACCGTCGCGGCCCGCATGGGCGGCGGCGATCCCGGCGCCAACCCGCGCCTGCGCCTGGCTTTGGAAAAAGCCGCCGAAAACAATATGCCCAAAGACAACGTGCAGCGCGCCATCGACAAAGGTACGGGCAATTTGGAAGGCGTGGAATACATCGAATTGCGCTACGAAGGCTACGGCATCGGCGGCGCGGCGCTGATGGTGGACTGCCTGACCGACAATAAAACCCGCACCGTTGCCGACGTGCGCCATGCGTTCACCAAAAACGGCGGCAACTTGGGCACCGACGGCTGCGTGGCGTTCAACTTCGTGCATCAGGGTTATTTGGTGTTCGAACCCGGCGTTGACGAAGATGCGCTGATGGAAGCCGCTCTGGAAGCCGGTGCGGAAGACGTTATCACCAACGACGACGGCTCCATCGAAGTCATCACCGCCCCGAACGATTGGGCGGGCGTGAAAGCGGCATTGGAAGCCGCAGGCTACAAATCCGTTGATGGCGACGTTACCATGCGCGCCCAAAACGAAACCGAACTTTCCGGCGAAGATGCCGTCAAAATGCAGAAACTGATTGACGCGCTGGAAGATTTGGACGACGTACAGGACGTTTACACCTCCGCCGTCTTGAATCTGGATTAATAGACAATATTGAAAGCAGACCTGTTGGGTCTGCTTTTTTTGCGTCTGGGATTTTTGGCGGGTTGTTTGTTGGAATCTTCAATGGTTCGTGGGCAAAGCCCACGCTACAAAGTTTTTTGGCAACGCAAGCTCCGTAGCGTGGGTTCTACCCACGGAAATAATGGGCGGATAGGTCGTCTGAAATCTTGAGTGGCTCATGGGCATAGCCCACGCTACAAAGTTTATTGGCAACGCAAGCTCCGTAGCGTGGACTCTGTCCACGAAAATGATGAACACACAAAGGTCGTCTGAAAAACTTAAAAATCGGGTTTTCAGACGACCTTTTGTGTTTGAAATGCCTACCGGTTTTGGCTGGCGCGGTAGAAGGCGATGAGGCCGTTGGTGGAACTGTCGTGCTGCGGGTTGCCGCGGTCGAGTTCGGGTTCGATGGTTTTGGCGAGTTCTTTGCCGTATTCGACGCCCCATTGGTCGAAGGGGTTGATGCCCCAAATCGCGCCTTGGACGAAGGTGCGGTGTTCGTATGCCGCCATGAGCATGCCGAGGCGGCGGGGGTCGGTGGCGCTGAGGAGGAGGCTGTTGCTCGGGCGGTTGCCGGGGAATTCTTTTTGCGGGGCGAGGCGTTCGCGTTCGGCTTCGGGCAGGTCGGCAAGCTCGGCGCGGGCTTCTTCGAGGGTTTTGCCTTTCATCAGGGCTTCTGCTTGGGCGAAGGCGTTGGCGATGGTGAAGCGGTGTTGGCGGTTGATGCCGTAGGCGGTGGTCATGGGGACGATGAAGTCGCAGGGGATGAGCCGTGTGCCTTGGTGGAGGAGTTGGAAATAGGCATGCTGGCAGTTGACGCCTTCTTCGCCGAAGACGATGCCGCCTGTGGTATGGGGGACGGGACGGCCGTCGGCGGTGCGGTTTTTGCCGAGGCTTTCCATGTCGAGCTGGTTGAGCCACGAGGGGAGGTGGCGCAGGTTGTGACTGTATGGGACGGCGGTTTGTCCGTCGGCGTGCTGGAAGTTGTTGTACCAGATGCTGATGAGCGCCATGAGGACGGGGATGTTGCGGCGGTAGGGGGTTTGGAAGAAGTGGGTGTCCATGGCGTGCGCGCCGGCGAGGAGTTCGCGGAAGCGGTCTGTGCCGACGGCGACCATGACGGGCAGGCCGATGGTTGACCAGACGGAATAGCGTCCGCCGACCCAGTCGAACATGGCGAAGACGTTGTCGGGGGCGATGCCGAAGTTTCGGGCGGCGGCAACGTCGGAGGAGATGGCGCAGAAGTGGCGGTAGATGCCGGATTCGGGCAAACCTGCATCCCGATACCAGGCGCGGGCGGCGTAGGCGTTGAGCAGGGTTTCGGGCGTGCGGAAGGATTTGCTGGCGATGCTGAATACGGTGGTTTCGGGTTTGAGGTGGGCGAGTGTGCGGCTGATGTCGGCGTCGTCTGAATTGCTGACGAAGTGGACGCGGATGTTTTGGCGGTAGGCTTTGAGGGCTTCTACGCACATTCTAGGGCCGAGGTCGGAGCCGCCTATGCCGATGTGGACGAAGTCGGTGATGGGTTTGTCGGTGATGCCCCTGTGGCTGCCGTTGTTGAGTGATTCGGCGAAGGCGAGGGCGCGGTCGAGTTCACGGTGGATTTTGGGGAGGATGTTTTCGCCGTCAACGTAAACGGGCGCGGCATCAGGCGGCAGGCGCAAGGCGGTATGGAGGACGGCGCGGTGTTCGCTGAGGTTGATTTTTTCGCCGTTTTGCATGGCGTGCATTTGTCCGGCTAGGGGCGAGGCTTCGGCAAGGCGGCACAAGAGTTGCAAAGTGTCTTCGCCGAGGCGGTTTTTGCTGTAATCGAAGAGGAGGCCGTCGAGGGTTTCGTGCATATTGCCGAAGCGGTCGGGTTCGGCGGCGAAGCGGTCGCGCAGGTGGATGTGTTGTGTGTCGAGCCGGTGTTGTTCAAGGGCTTGCCATGCTTCGGTAAATGCGGTCATCGGGTTTCCTTCGGAATTGGGTTCTCCCCGCTCATTCGGGGGATGTGATTCAGTTATAGATTGTCGTTGTAGTGATTGGTTCGATAGGGTAAATATTTATGTAGTCGTATGTAGTTTAACAAAGGGGCGCGGGTTTGGCGAATGCGGGGAGTCGGCTTGGTTAAGAATTGTATGCAATATGCAATTTATATGATTGATTTTTATCAAAGTTCTGTAAATTTTTCGGTATGACACCGATGTCAGGTGTGATATGCTTCGTAATCAAATGAAACAGGGATGAGGCGGGAGTCGTAAGATGGCTACAATTTATGATGTTGCTGCTTATGCGGGCGTCTCACCCAAAACGGTCAGCCGCGTCATCAACGGTGATGCGCCGGTCAGCGATAAAACCCGTGCAAAAGTCGAAACTGCGATTGCGGCTTTGGGTTATATCCCGTCTTCGGCAGCGCGGGTGATGCGGTCGAACCGTTCGGACTTGGTCGGACTGATTACCGGCGCCATCTCGCGCACGGGCGAATACGGCGGGGTACACGGTCTGCCGGATATGTTTTTAATCAAAGGCATCCAGCAGAAAATCCGCGAAGCGGGCAAAACGCTGATGATTGCGGATACGGACAACCGCTACGAGCAAATCGACCCTTTGGTCAGGACGTTTATGGAACACCGCGCGGAAGGCATTTTGTATGTAACCGAATCGCACCGCGAAATCGTCCTGCCCGAAATGCCCAACCGCTGCCCGATGGTTTTGGTCAACTGTTTCGACGCGGCGGGTACGCCGTCGGTTTTGCCGGACGACGAGCGCGGGCAATACGATTTGGTACGCAACATCATCCGTCACGGACACCGCCGTATCGCCTATATCACCTTGCAGGCGGGCGCAGAAGCGACGCGGCTGCGTTTGGCGGGCTACCGCCGCGCTTTGGACGAATCGGACATGGTGTTCGATCCTGACTTGGTGCAAACCGGCATCACTGATTTTGCCAACGACAGCGAGCCTTTGATTGCGGCAGTGTTGAAACTATTGTCGCTTGCCGACCCGCCGACGGTCATTTGCTGCGGCAACGACGAAATGGCAGTCCGCGTTTACGGCATTTTGAGGACGCGCGGCGTACGCGTTCCGGAGCAGGTATCGGTGGCAGGTTACGACAACCACAGCGCAATTGCCGAAACCCTGTTCCCGCCGTTGACCAGCACCGAGCTGCCCTATATGCGCATGGGCGCGCTGGCGGCGGAAATCCTGTTCGACATTATCGAGACCAAAGAAACCGTCCGTCCGCCCGTTCGGGTTGTCGGAGAAACGATTTGGCGGCAGTCGGTCACGGCATTGAAGTAAAACATCCTTTCAGACGACGTCTGCTTTATGAGGCAGGCACAATACGACAATAAAAGGTCGTCTGAAAACACAAACAACACATCACGTTATCCATTTGCAACGTATCGACACGATACGCCCAAAAATAAAGAAAGCGGCCCAACCGCTTCGACTATGCAGTGTTTCCCACAGTTTGTTGTTCCATGTTTTCTTCTTATAAAGTCCAGGAGTCGCTTCAAAATGAAGATTTCCCCACAAGTATCCCTGACGCTTCGCCAGATTATGCTGATGAACTTCGGCTTCTTCGGCATTCAATACAGCTTCGGTTTGCAGCAAACCGCCATCAACCCGATTTTCAGTTTCTTACAAGCTGACCCTGCAAAACTGCCTTACCTCAATATGGCAGGACCGATTACCGGTTTGCTGGTGCAGCCCCTTATCGGTGCCATGAGCGACCGTACATGGATTCCCGGACTCGGCCGCCGCCGTCCGTATTTCCTGCTCGGTGCCATCGGTTGCAGCTTGTGTTTGTTCTTCTATCCGCACGTTACCGCATTGTGGGTTGCCGTATTGCTGCTGTGGCTCTTAGACATCAGCAACAATACCGCCATGGAGCCTTTCCGCGCCTTCATAGCCGATACCGTTCCCGAACGCCAGCAATCCACCGGCTTTTTGATGCAGTCAGTGTTTACCGGCTTGGGCATTACCCTTGCCAACATATCGCTCTATGCCTTCAAGAAAATCGACTGGTTGAACCAAACCTCCGAAGCGGGCATCCCCTACTGGGTATTCGGCTCGTTCTATATTGGTGCCGTTTGCTCCATCGGCTCTGTTTTAGTGACCGTATTGTCCACCCCCGAACATGAGCCGTCTCCTGAAGAGCTGGCGGCGATTAAAGCCCAATCCGGTGGTCCTGTTGAAGCCGTTAAAGAAATTTACCATGCTATTAAAGACATGCCGAAACCCTTGTGGCAGCTCGCTTCGGTTTACCTCTTCCAATGGTACGCACTCTTCATCTACTGGCAATACATCTCCCACAGTCTCGCCAAATCTATATGGAATGCTACCTCTGCCAACAAAGTTGCATATGAGGACGCAGTGGCATGGACCGGTGTGGTCAATGGTTTTTACAACGTCGTGACCTTTATTTCTGCCTTCGGATTGATGTGGATGGCGCGCAAATACGCCGCCAAATACGTCCATGCCTTTGCCGTTACCCTTGCCGCACTCGCCCTTTTGGCGATTCCGCATGTTACCGATAAAAACATGATGCTCGCCCCGATGATCGGTTTCGGTATCGGCTGGGCAAGTATGATGGGCGTGCCGTTTATGATTGTCGTGCATTCCATCCCGAAAGAGCGCTACGGCGTGTATATGGGCATCGTCAACATGATGATCGTGATTCCGATGCTGATCCAAACCCTTACCTTCAGTAAAATCTATGAGAACTTGCTCGGCGCCGACCCGGGACATGCCATGACTTTTGCCGGTGTCCTCCTTATCATCGCCGCCGTACTGACCCTGACCATCAAAACGTCAAACAAACCTTATGGCGTAGAATCGGCAGGCTGATTCAAACAGTTGCGACAAGGTCGTCTGAAAACCCTTGTTTTAGGTTTTCAGACGACCTTTTTTGTTTGATTGTGCCGATTTGTTTTAAGCGGGCGGGGACGGTTTATGGAAGCTCGGATTGTGCCGGAAGATTGCCGCATTCCCGCAAAAGCTGACGGCAAAGCGTTTACATGGCAAAATACCGCCTGTTTGCAGGTTATCCGAATTTTTCAGACGACCTTTTACCCTCTTCAAAAGGAATCCCCATGTCTTTGCAAAACATCATTGAAACCGCCTTTGAAAACCGTGCGGACATCACCCCGACCACCGTTACCCCCGAAGTCAAAGAAGCCGTGTTGGAAACCATCCGCCAACTCGATTCAGGCAAATTGCGCGTCGCCGAACGCTTGGGCGTGGGCGAATGGAAAGTCAACGAATGGGCGAAAAAAGCCGTATTGCTGTCGTTCCGCATTCAAGACAACGAAGTCCTCAACGACGGCGTAAACAAATACTTCGACAAAGTGCCGACCAAGTTTGCCGACTGGTCTGAAGACGAGTTCCGCGCCGCCGGTTTCCGCGCCGTACCCGGTGCCGTTGCGCGCCGCGGCAGCTTTGTTGCCAAAAACGTCGTCCTGATGCCGTCTTATGTCAACATCGGCGCATACGTTGACGAAGGCGCAATGGTCGATACTTGGGCGACCGTCGGCTCTTGCGCCCAAATCGGTAAAAACGTCCACTTGAGCGGCGGCGTCGGCATCGGCGGCGTACTCGAACCCCTGCAAGCCAGCCCGACCATCATTGAAGACAACTGCTTCATCGGCGCGCGTTCCGAAATCGTCGAAGGCGTGATTGTCGAAGAAGGCAGTGTGATTTCCATGGGCGTGTTCATCGGACAATCCACCAAAATCTTCGACCGTACTACCGGCGAAATCTACCAAGGCCGCGTACCGGCAGGCTCGGTTGTCGTGTCCGGCAGCATGCCTTCCAAAGACGGCAGCCACAGCCTCTACTGCGCCGTCATCGTCAAACGCGTGGACGCGCAAACACGCGCCAAAACCAGCGTCAACGAATTGCTGCGCGGTATTTAACCGGCGAACAGAAAAGGGGAGGTCGTCTGAAACAGCCCGAAACATAAACGGGCTTCAGGCAAACGGTTTCCCTGTTTGAATGGCAAGAGGTCGTCTGAAAACCGGATTTCGGGTTTTCAGACGACCTTTTCATAGGGTGAGTCGGTTAAGTCAGGACGGTATCACCGTTTTGTTTGATGCTGTTTTCTCCGCCATAAAAAAGCAACGGATAAACCGTTGCTTTTTTGTTTGACCTGCAAATCTTACAGACTGCCCAACACGATGCGCAACACGCGGCGCAGGGGTTCGGCTGCGCCCCACAACAGCTGGTCGCCGACGGTGAACGCGCTGATGTATTCGCCGCCCATGCCCAGTTTGCGGATGCGTCCGACGGGAACGGACAGCGTGCCGGTGACTTTGGCGGGCGTCAGCTCGTGGATGCTGGCTTCTTTTTCGTTGGGGATGACTTTCACCCAGTCGTTCGCGCCTGCCAAAATCGCTTCGATTTCGGAAACGGGCAGGTCTTTTTTCAGCTTCAGGGTGATGGCTTGGCTGTGGCAGCGCATAGAGCCGATGCGGACGCACAAGCCGTCGATCACGGTCGGATTGTCGCTGCGGCCGAGGATTTTGTTGGTTTCCGCGCCGCCTTTCCATTCTTCTTTGGACTGGCCGTTGCCCAAATCCACGTCAATCCACGGAATCAGGCTGCCGGCAAGCGGTACGCCGAAGTTGGCTTTCGGATAGTCTTCGCTGCGCAGGAAATCGGACACTTTGCGGTCGATATCGAGAATCGCGCTGGAAGGATCGGCAAGCTCGTCTGCCACTTTGGCGTGAATCGCGCCCATGCCGCTGATGAGTTCGCGCATGTTTTTCGCACCCGCGCCGGAAGCGGCTTGGTAGGTCATGCTGGTTGCCCATTCGACCAAATCGTTTTGGAACAAACCGCCCAAAGCCATCAACATCAGGGAAACAGTACAGTTGCCGCCGATGTAGTTTTTCACGCCGTTTTTGAGGCCGTTGTCGATGACGTTGCGGTTGACGGGGTCAAGGACGATAATCGCGTCGTCTTTCATACGCAGGGATGACGCCGCGTCAATCCAGTAGCCGTTCCAGCCGCTGTCGCGCAGGGGTTGGAACACGGATTTGGTGTAATCGCCGCCTTGGCAGGTCACGATGATGTCCATTTTCGCCAGTTCGGCAACGTCGTTCGCGTCCAATAATGTTTTAGCCGCCTGACCGAAATCAGGTGCTGCGCCGCCGACGTTGGATGTGGTGAAGAAGAATGCTTCGGGAATATGGGCGAAGTCGTTTTCTTCTTTCATACGCTGCATCAAAACCGAACCGACCATGCCGCGCCAGCCGACGAAACCTACTTTCATGTTGAGCTCCTTAGGGGGAAATTGTTAACAAATTTCTGAATAGGGGAAAAGAAAGAGTTTTAAACCTGTTTGAGGTAAATGTAAAGTTTTTTATAGTGGATTAACTTTAAACCAGTACGGCGTTGCCTCGCCTTAGCTCAAAGAGAACGATTCTCTAAGGTGCTGAAGCACCAAGTGAATCGGTTCCGTACTATCTGTACTGTCTGCGGCTTTGTCGCCTTGTCCTGATTTAGTTAATCCACTATATGTTGTTTTGGGAGCGTATGGGGGAGGTTGTCTGAAAAAAAAGCGTTCCCGCCAAACCCGAATGATTCGAAAGCAAACCTGACGATAAGTCGCAGGCTTGCATTTAGGAAGGATTCAAGGTTTTGCAGGAACGCCGGCATCATTAGAAAGCACAGTTCGAGCAGCATTTTGATAACCGAAATGCCACACTGTTTTTCAGACGACCTTTCGGATCAGTATCGGATATCGACGGTTACTTTGTCTTGATATTCGCCCGGAGTGTAGTCGGTGTTTTGGACTTCCGCCGAGATGGTGTGTATCTGGCTGCTGCCGTTTCCGGGAAATTCTTGCGCCTTGCCTGGAGCAGATGGCTTATTGCCCCAAAAAGGGGCAGTTGCATAGGTACCTTTTCGGAGGCGGTAGGGGATTTTGTCGGTGTTGGCAGGATTGGTGGATTTCATCTCGCCGCTGCCTTCCTGATCGCCGTTGGAAGGAATCAGGCCGATAGTGTAGGGCGTACCGTTGGTGCAGCGGACGGTGAGGTTGCCCGACTGCTTCAGGTTGGTACTGCCGGCGGTGTGTGTGCCGAAATCGATATCGTCGGCGGAGATAAATTCGCAGACGGGCGCAACATGGGCTTGGACGACAAAGGAGAAACGTTGGCTGGTTAGGAATCCCCCGCAATCGACAGGATCGGGAGCAGTATCATATGCAGCCCTCCAACTTAAGGCGGTGGAGCCACCGGTAAAGTTCGAGAGATAAGAGTGCCCCGTGGTCGTGGGGATGATGTTACTTTGTCCGCTAACCAATCTTGCTTTAATAGTTATGCTTCCTGTGACGGTGTCTTTGGCGGGGATGCGCATGATATCTGTGCTGGCACTGCTGGGTGTATTTTTTTTTGAATCTGAACCCCATTCTGTGTCATTGGGTTTAAGCAACAAGAATTGCAGCGTTTGGTTGTTACTATTGGAGTGAGTCATTCTTCGGGGATTAAATGTAGTCGGTGAACCCTGACCTCCGTCAATATTGAAGCACAGGCGTACTTTTAAGGGTTGGGCAATGGTGTTGGAGCATGTGTAGTTAATGGTGGCTTGAATATCTTCCGGCTGGTTGTTGTTCAGAAGGTTGACGCCGTTGCCTTGACTTCCAAATACCAAGGCAGGATGGCCGTTGACAGTTCCGTTGCCTTGTACTGTTGCCGTACATTGTACAAATTTCCCAGCTTCGCCGCTGTTTGCCCAAGTCTGTCCTGCGGACAGGGACAGCAGTCCGAATATGGCAGGCAATGTCATTTGTCGGAAAAGGCGGTTTGCGGTTTTCAGACGACCTCTCTTTATATTTATCTGCATATGATGTCTCCCAGTTCCGGGATGGAATCCGGATTGTGTGTTTCAGGGTAGTCCGCTTCGAAGGTGCAAGTGCCGCCGTTTTCGGGGAGGGCGACGGTGAAGCGGTTTCTACCTTCTTTCATGTTTTCAATATATGTTTTGCCATCAAAGCCGGTTACGGCTGCCGGTGTGCCGTCTTCGGCAGTAATGCTGCCGCCGCTCGGGAGTAATTGGTTTTGTGCGTCTTTCAGCGTCATGGTGGCGGCGCGGGTACGCTGGATTTTGAATTCGACGCGCATGCCCGAGCGTTCGGGCGGGGCGATTTCGGCGACGGTGTGTTCAAGCTGAACGTCCAGCGGCAACTCGGCAATATCGACGCTGACGGTGTTTTTTTGGTAGGCGGAGAGGCTGGGGATCAGTGCCAGCCCTTTGCGGTTGGTTTTGCCTACGGGCATGCCGCCTGCGCGGATGGGGACGTCTGCCATATCGCCGGTGCTGACGACGGCGAAACTGTCGTTGACTTGGCGGGTGGCGAAGAGGCTGCCGCCCATGAGGACGAGGCCGCCCCTCCAGCCTGCGTTCCAGTTGCTGTTGCCGCTTTGGCTGTAAACGTTTGCCCAGCCGTCGCCGTAGGTGTTTTGATGGCGGATGTTGCCGTTAAAGGTGTTGCTGCGGCTGCCGTTTGCGTTGTCGTTTTGCTGCCAGCCTATGCCCCAACTGGTGCTGCCCATGCCGCTGCTGGTTTTGTTCAGGGTTGCTTGGTAGCTGTTGTTTTGTTTGTTTCTGCTGATGCCTGCGGAGGTCGAATAGCCGTTGTCGAGGCTGACGGAGAGGCCCGCGTGGAAACTCAGTTCGCGCCTGTTGCGGAAGTTTTTATTGGCGCCGGCATAGAGCGAGGTACGGTTTTTGAAACTGCGGCTCCAGCCGAATGAGCCTACGCCGTCGGCGGGGCTGCCTTCGGTGTGGGAATGGACGTAGGACAGACTGAATGAGCCGAGTTTGTCGCTGCTCCAGCCTGCGGATGCGGAGGCGGATGTGGCGGGGTGGCGTGTGGCTTTGAAAAAGTCTGCGCCGTATGCGGTGTCGCCCAGTTCGGCAAATTGCCCATTGGTACGGCTTGCGCCCGCGCTGAAGGAGAGCCTGTCCCATTGGGTGCTGAAAAACGCGCTGCCGCGCCGTCCTGTTTTGCCCGCAAAGCGGCTTTCGGCATAATTAAGATTGAGTTGTCCGAGCGAACCCAATACGGTATCGGCGGCAATGCCCGCCTGACGGTATCCGCGCGCGGCCTCGCCGTGGATTTGGGCGGTCAGGGTATTGCTGACGCCGTAACGCAGCGTGCCGGAGGCGGCGGGATCGGATTGGTATTTTGCGGAACGGATGCCGTAATCGCGGCGGACGTAGCCTGCTTCAAACGACCATTCGTTCAAGCCTTTTGCCAAAAGTCCGCTGCCGCCGTAAAGCGGCATATCGACGACGACGGTGCGCCCCAGTACGTCGGTGGCGACGACTTGGGCGTTGCTGCGGCCGCTGATGGATGGCGGCAGGATGAGTTCGTATTCGCCCGCTTCGATGTCGCGGCTCATTTGTTTGACGCCGTCGAGGTAGAGGTCGACCGTGCCGGGCAGGGTGCTTTTACCGAGGTAGGAGCGCAGTGGGGCGGTTTGTTTCCATGGGCGGGTGTTGTAAGTGCGGGAGATTTTGATACCGCCGATGCGTGTGCCGCCCCATGAGCCGATTTGTCCGGTCAGGGTGTCGCCGACGGTCAGCGATATGCCTTGTTCGGGCCAGACGGTGCGCCAGTAGGTATCTAGGCGGGCGGTGTTGCCGCGGGAGCCGCTTTCTTTGTTGCGGCTACGGTTGGCAAATTGGGTGTGGTTCAGATAGCCCCAAGGCGTACTCAGGCGCATTTCGCCGAAAACGCCCTGCGTGCCGTTGCCGGAGCGGTTGCGCGAGATATTGGCGTCATAGTTCAGAACGGCGGCAAAGCCGGGTTTGGCGATGGCGTAGCGGTTTTCCTGCAATGCGCCGATTCGGGCGGTTTTCAGGTCGGGCTGCCATTCGAGGGGGGCGGTGAGATCAAGGGTTTGCGCGGCGGCATCGTATTTCGCCTGCAAGCCGGAGATGGCGGAGAGTTCGAACCATACGCCCGCGCCGGGTGTGGGCGCGCCGTCCTGAATTTCAGGCACAACGCCGTTTTTGCCTGCTTCGGCAGCTTCTGTGTCGGGTAGGGCAATGCCGTAGGCGCGCAGGGATTCGGGACGCGCATACAGCACGCCGTTGCGCGACATGAAGGGTTCGATACCGTCGCGTATGCTGCCGTTGACTTTGACCTGCGGGTAAACAGTCAGCCATGCCTGCTCGTAGGTAGCAGGCGCCGCCTGCGTCAGGATGTCTTGAGCAGGAGAGGGCAGGGCGTAGAAACACAGCATCAGCGCGGCACTCAGCCGGGTGAGCCGTGTCCTTAGGTCATGGGGCGGCAAACCGTACCTCCGTTTGGATCGGCATACCGTTTACCGTGGCATTCAGACGACCTTGGTTCAGAGAGGCGGGGGAAACTTCCAATTCGCGTTTCCAAGTGTTGCCCGGCAGGACGTAGCCTGCCAAACCGTTTGCCAGCGTCAAGGCGTCTTTGGCAGAGGTCGTCTGAAAAGTAATATTGCTCAGTTGCGCATGGGCATTGCCCGTGTTTTCGGCAACCAAAACCGCTTTGCCGTTCGCGGCTTTTTCCGCGCGCCATTGCAGCTTCGGTTCGGCATTGTTTTGAACGTTGACAAACAGCGGCAGCGAATAGCGCATCACCAACTGAATGCCTTTTTGCGGTTTCGCATTGGGAGCGGGCAGCTCGTCCACAATCAGGCGGTAGGCTTCTTCAGTCTGTTTGTCGGACGGTTTGACGCGCATCACGCGGAACTGCTGCTGCGCACCCGCTTCCAGTTTGACCATGGGCGGGCTGGCAATGACGGCATCGGTAGGTTCGAGCACTTCACCGCCGTTTGCGTCCTGCGTCCAACGGAATACGCGCACTTGTGCCGTCAACGGCTCTGCGCCCTTGTTTCCCAAAGTAAAAATACCCGCCCGCTGTTTGGCGGGCAGGGAAAGCGATGTCGGACTGACTTGCAAGCCGGCGGCATGGCTTGGTAAAACCGCTGCCGCCGTCAGCATACCGACAAGTGTGCTGATTGCTTTTTGCATGAGGATTTTTTGGTTTTTTTGTTTTGAGGGAGTAAACCGGATTAGTAGGTCAGGGTTACTTTTACGCGGTCTTGATAGGTGTCAGGGGTTTTATCGGCCAGTACACCTTGCTCGATTTTTGCAAAGACAGGAATATTGATTGCAGTATTCAAACCTTTACCAGTCAGAGCCAGCGCGTTGTTGTCTTTACCCCATTTGTTGGCTGTAATGGTATTGTCAACCGTTTCATTTTCCGTTCCTGCATTGCTGACGGTCGGTTTGTAGAGTTGATAAGCGATTTTATCTTGGTTGGTACCTTTCAAGCCGCTCATCGAACCATTGCCGTCTGCATTGTTATTGCTTGGTTCTAAGGCTACTTGGAACGCAGTGTTGCGGCTGCAATTAACTTGGATTGCGTTTGTTACTTGACCAACATTGCTTCGAGACAACTCTTCGCTGTTGCTTTGGGCAATGTGAGTGCCGAAATCAATGTCTGCACCGGCAGTAGCGTCGCCTTCGGCTGAAATTGCGCTTGTTTTGCTGCTGGGAACAGTAAAGACTTCGCAAGAACCTGTCAGTTTCAATTTGACATTGAAGTAAGCGTCTTTGCCACTAGGAACAACATCAGCCATTGCAGCATTGCTCATCATCATGAGAGAAGCCAGAGCCAGAGAGGTTAAAGTAAAACGTGTTTTCATCGGATTTATCCTTGTATGTGAGTTTAGGTGTGTATTGACACAGTCTCCGTAATATTTCTGTGTAACTGATATACGGCAGGCTTTTTTGCCTGAACGGTATATATGACATTATTATGATTTGTGATTATTGTTGCAACTGTTATTGTTTGGTATTTTATAAGTTCCTGTGTTTTTTTTGTAAATTTTTGTATTATTTTTTGTTGTTTTTTTGCAAAGATTATCTTTTATTCGGCATTTAAATTGGATAAGAGGTCGTCTGAAAGCGTTTAAAAGAAGCTTTAGTTTCTTGAGGTTGGCTTTCAGACGACCTTTGCAGATGTTTGGGGCGTTGGGAAATAACTGATGGGCAATAGCCCGACGGGTATTGTTGATGATGGGGTGAATTGTCTTTGCAGATAAAAAGGTCGTCTGAAAATCTCGGTTTGAGGTTTTCAGACGACCTTTGTGTTTCTATCAATCCGTCAGTCGTTTACAGGTTAGGATTAACGATGATTTTGACGGCGGATTCGTTGTTGTGAATCAGACGCTCGAAGCCTTCGGAAACCAGCTCGTCCAGCTTGATGCGCTGGGTGATGAAAGGTTCGAGGTTGATTTTGCCTTCTTCCACCAGTTTGATGGTTTCGGCGTGGTCGTTGCAGTAGGCGATGGTGCCGCGCACGTCCAGCTCTTTCATCACGACGCTGTGGACGTTGATGGTGGCAGGGTGGCTCCAAATGGATACGATGACGACTTTCGCAGTCGGACGGCAGGCTTCGACCATGGTGTCCAGCACTTTGTTGACGCTGGTGCATTCGAATGCGACGTCCACACCTTCGCCGTTGGTCAGTTTTTTCACTTCTTCAACGACGTCGACTTCGGACGGGTCGAGGATGTAGTCGGCCACGCCGGCTTCGCGTGCTTTGTCTTTACGCGCTTTGCTCAATTCGGTGATGATGACTTTGATGCCTTTGGCTTTCAATACGGCAGCCAACAGCAAACCGATTGGGCCTGCACCGCCGACCAATGCGACGTCGCCTTCTTTCGCGCCACTGCGTACATAAGCATGGTGGCCGACAGACAGAGGCTCAATCAAAGCAGCTTGGTCCAATGGGATTTTGTCGGAAATAGGGTGTACCCAACGGCGTTTAACGGCGATTTTTTCAGACAAGCCGCCACCGCAGCCGCCCAAGCCGATGAAGTTCATGTCTTTGGAGAGGTGGTAGTTGCTGCCTTCGCCGGTCGGTACGTCATCGCGGATGATGTAGGGTTCGACCACGACGTGTTGGCCGACTTTGATGTCGTCCACACCTTCACCAACGGCATAAACCACGCCGGAGAACTCGTGTCCCATCGTTACGGGCGCGGACTCGCCGGAAATCGGGTGCGGATGGCCGCAGGGCGGAATGAAAATCGGACCTTCCATGAATTCGTGCAGGTCGGTACCACAGATGCCGCACCAGGCGACGTTGATGCCGACGGTGCCGGGGGCGACGGTCGGTTCGGGGATGTCTTCGATGCGGATGTCGCCTTTATCGTAAAAACGTGCTGCTTTCATTGTAACGCTCCTTGTTTTGAGGTTGAAAAGAAAGGTCGTCTGAAAGGTAGGACGGCTTTTCAGTAAGGGCGGGAAGGATGTGTGGGATGTGCGACGAATATATGGTTATTTTAATGATGCGGCAGGGCGGGTTGTGTAGGATAAGCAACACAGGCTGCGCGATATTGCTTTGATATTTTGTTATTTTACTACATTTCGATGTGAATGATATGTCGGCTTGCGTAAAAACAAAGCAGGGCTTGTCCGCGGTCAAGTTTTGGATGAAATAGTCTTATAGGTATTCGTCAAAAAGATGCTGTCGGAAGACGGGAGGATTATTAGGGAAGGATGAAAATTGTTGACAACGCAGGTATTGCTTATTGAATTAATCAAAATTTTATTGCGAAAAATTTTGAATTTTAGAAATTTAAATATATAAAAACAGAAAAAATTTGATTTTTTGAAATAAAATTGCCGTAAGATGGCTAAAAGGCTTGTTTAAAACAGGTAAAGAAGGTAATCTATGCCTTAATTTATCTGAATTTGAAAGCAATAACAATGACCCAACAATACCCTACCGACGATATTAAGATTAGAGAAGTCAAAGAGCTGCTGCCGCCGATTGCCCATTTGTACGAGCTGCCGATTTCCGAGGAGGCGGCGGGGCTGGTACACCGCACGCGGCATGAAATCGCCGATTTGGTTCACGGCAAGGACAACCGCCTGCTGGTGATTATCGGCCCGTGTTCCATCCATGACCCCAAAGCCGCATTGGAATACGCCGAACGTTTGCTGGTGTTGCGCAAGAAATATGAAAAAGAATTGCTGATTGTGATGCGCGTGTATTTTGAAAAACCGCGTACAACGGTTGGCTGGAAAGGTCTGATTAACGACCCGCACTTGGACGGCACGTTCGACATCAACTACGGCCTGCGTCAGGCGCGCAGCTTGCTGCTGACGCTGAACAATATGGGCATGCCCGCTTCGACGGAGTTCCTCGACATGATTACGCCGCAATATTACGCGGACTTGATTTCTTGGGGCGCGATCGGTGCGCGGACGACGGAGAGCCAGGTACACCGCGAACTCGCCAGCGGCCTGTCTTGTCCGGTCGGTTTCAAAAACGGTACGGACGGCAATCTGAAAATCGCCATCGACGCGATTGGCGCGGCAAGTCATCCGCATCACTTCCTGTCTGTAACCAAAGCGGGGCATTCCGCCATTGTGCATACCGGCGGCAATCCCGACTGCCACGTTATCCTGCGCGGCGGCAAAGAGCCGAATTACAGCACCGAACACGTCAAATCGGCGGCGGAGCAATTAATAAAAGCCGGTTTGTCGCCCAAGCTGATGGTCGATTGCAGCCACGCAAACAGCCGTAAAGATTACAGACGGCAGATGGAAGTTGCCCAAGACGTCGCCGCGCAACTGGAAAACGGCGAGGACAATATTATGGGCGTGATGGTGGAAAGCCATTTGGTCGAAGGCAGACAGGACAAGCCCGAGGTTTACGGGCAAAGCATTACCGATGCCTGCATCGGCTGGGATACCACCGAAGAAATGCTCGCGCTTTTGGCTGCGGCAAACCGTAAACGGGTCGCGCCTTAAATCGGTTTGTGTGGCGAAAAAGAGGTCGTCTGAAAGGTCTGTGTGTGGGTAAAAACAGACAGTTTCAGACGACCTTTTATTTAATTTGTCTGATTTGTCGGATTATGGTTTTTTCTAACTGTCCGCCTGTTAAGTTATCCTAGTTTAAAATGACTTTACTTATTGGAATAAATATTAATGACTTGGTGTGACATACTTTCGTTACTGAGTTAACCCACAACGGAGAACACACCATGAGCAAGTCTTTCTTGACTAAAACTTTGACCTTGATCGCCATTGCTACTTCTCTGAGTGCATGTGCGGGCATGACCCAAACACAACGCAATACTGCTACTGGCGCGGTATTGGGCGGTGTAGCGGGTAACTTGATCGGCGGCGATACCGGCTCTACTTTGGGCGGCGCTGCTTTAGGCGGCGTCATCGGCAGCCAAGTCCACAGACATCGTTAATTTTTAAAACGAGAAAAGCCGGTCGGACCTTAAATAGGTTCGGCCGGCTTTTTTTATTGGGCGTGATTGAATCAGAAGAATGTTTGCGCAAGGTTGGGGAGAGTTCAAAATTATGGATTGCTTTTCTGTGGGTTGGGCGAGTATGCCCGTTTGTTGTCAGGCTAACGTGTCGCCGCGCATTCGCCGTTATCAAACACCAACACCTTCTCCGGCCAGCGTAACGCCGCCAGCCTGAACTGTTCGGGACGGTATTTCTGCGGGAATTTCCTTGCCCGCCAGCTTGCGCCAATCGAGAAATCGACGCAGAACACGTTGCGCTGCGCCCCGTGCCAGACATCCGGCTGCGGCGGCAGCAACAGCCGTTCGGCGGCAACGGCGGCGGGAGACGGCTGCCAACTGCGCCAATAATGGCCGATAACCACGGGCTTGTCTTCACGGTAGTCGTCCCACCATGCGCAACGGGTCGTACCGCGCCAGCGTCCTCCGGCATAAAACGGCTCGTCCGCCAGACGCTCCACGCCGCTGGTGAGGGCGCGTATCGGATGCAGGCGGCTGCGTTCGAGTTCGTATCGCGCGGTAGCAGGCATGGGCGGCGGCGCATGGTCGGGATTTTCCGCCTGCGGGGCGTAATGCGCCTGTTCGTAGAGGTAGTCGGGATACCAAGAGGCCGTCTGAAGGCGGTGTTTCAACTCGGCATCGAAGCGGCGGTATTGCGCGGTCAGGCTTTCGCCCTTTGCTTCTTCGAGGCGTTCGATTTGCGGCGGCAGCCAGGCGGCGTGGACGATGCGCAGGTCTTCGCGCTCCAGCAGCAGCGGCTGTTCGGCAAGCCATGCGCGCAATTCGTTTTTTTCTTTCTCTTCCACGCAATGCCACGGCGCGTAATGGGCGTCTTTTTCGGCGCGGACATCGAAAAACCAGCCGGAGCCGTCTTTCGGGTCGTCGGCAAGAATGTTCAATTCGTGGTTGCCCAAAACCATCCATGCCCATCCGCGTTCATAAGCCTGTTTGAACCACGCCAGCATCGCGGGACTGTCGGGGCCGCGGTCGCACAAATCGCCGACGAACACCAGCCGCCGCTCGTGCGGATGGAAACCGTCGTCGCGGTAGCCGAGCCGGTGCAGCAGCGCTTGAAAGGCGGCAAATTCGCCGTGAACGTCGCCGACGATGTCCAGCGGCGTATCGGGCAGTGATTGGCGGTATAGGTAGGACATGATGGTTGGAGGTCGTCTGAAAAGTGTGCCGACGGTGTTTTCAGACGGCCTCAGGCAGTTTCAAGAAATTTTCGCGGTAGTAACGCATTTCCTCGATGCTTTCGAGAATATCGTCCAAAGCCTGATGCGAACCGCGTTTCACCACGCCTTTGGCAACGGGCGGATTCCAACGTTTGGCGAGTTCTTTCAGGGTGGACACGTCCAGATTGCGGTAGTGGAAATACGCTTCGAGGCGCGGCATGTATTTGACCATGAAGCGGCGGTCTTGATGGATGGAATTGCCGCACATCGGCGTGGCTTTTTCGGGAATCCATTGCGCGATAAAGTCGAGCAGCTTCTGTTCCACTTCGGCTTCGGTCAGCCGCGATTCGCGCACGCGCTGGGTCAGCCCCGTGCGGCCGTGGGTGGCGGTATTCCATGCGTCCATGCTGTCGAGCAGTTCGTCGCTTTGGTGGACGACATAAACTTCGGACTGCGCCAAGACGTTCAAATCGGAGTCGGTAATAATCATGGCAACTTCGATGATGCGTTCGCGCTCGGGGTCAAGCCCGGTCATTTCCATATCGAGCCAGCAGAGGTTGCTTGCGTTTTGAGTCATTTCAGACGGCCTTTCGTCGGTTTAAAAACAATGGGCGGTATTATAGTGGATTAACTTCAAATCAGGATAAGGCAAAGCGGTCACGTAAACAAAGGGTCGTCTGAAAACCAATGCGGCGGGTTTGCTCCAGCTTTTCAGACGACTATTCATCAGGGGAGGATTCGTGGGTAAAGCTCACGCTACGGGTTGTCGCGGTTGAGTTTAAACCGTTTCAAATAATATAAGGTCGTCTGAAAACGAGTGCGGCGGATTTGCTCCGTCTTTTTAGACGACTATTTTTATTAGGGGACGATTCGCGGGCAAAGCCCACGCTACGGGCTGTCGCGGTTGAGTTTAAACTGTTCCAAATGATATAAGGTCGTCTGAAAACGAATGCGGCGGGTTTGTTCTATTGTTTCAGACGACTATTTTCATCAGGGAAGGATTCGCGGGCAAAGTCCACGCTACGGGTCGTCGCGGTTGAGTTTAAACCGTTTCAAATAATATAAGGTCGTCTGAAAACCGTTTTCAGACGACCTTTGCCGTTTTACTTCACTGCCGATTCAAATCAGAACAGGCCGTGGATCACGCCTTCTGCGTCCACGTCGATTTTCTCGGCGGCGGGGAGTTTGGGCAGGCCGGGCATTTTCATCATGTTGCCGCACAGGGCGACGATGAAGCCTGCGCCCGCGGAAACGGTGATGCCGCGCACGGTGATGCGGAAGCCTTCGGGGCAGCCCAAGAGTTTGGCGTTGTCGCTGAGGGAATATTGGGTTTTCGCCATGCAGACGGGCATTTTGTCCAAGCCCAGTTTTTCCAGCGAGGCGATTTCGGCGGATGCTTCTGCGCTGAAATCGACGTCTTCCGCGCCGTACACTTTTTGGGCGATGGCGCGGATTTTGTCTTTGATGCTCAACTCGACATCGTAGGCAAAGCTGAAGTTATTGGGTTGGTTGTCGATGGCGTTGACGACTTTGCGCGCTAAATCCGCGCCGCCCGCGCCGCCTTTGCCCCACACTTCGGTCAGGGAAACTTCGACGCCGTGTTCGGCGCAGGCTTTTTCAATCATCGCCAATTCGGCATCGGAGTCGGACACGAAGCGGTTGATGGCGACGACGACGGGCAGACCGAATACGTTTTTCAGGTTGGAAATGTGTTTCAGCAGGTTGGGCAGGCCTTTTGCCAAGGCTTCGAGGTTTTCCTCGCCGAGGTTGGCGCGTTCTACGCCGCCGTTGTATTTCAAGGCGCGGACGGTGGCGACGACGACGGCTGCGTCGGGTTTCAAGCCGGCAAGGCGGCATTTGATGTCGCAGAATTTTTCCGCACCCAAGTCCGCACCGAAGCCTGCTTCGGTTACGGCGTAATCGGCAAGGTGTTTTGCCAGTCGGGTGGCGGTAACGGAGTTGCAGCCGTGGGCGATGTTGGCGAAGGGGCCGCCGTGTACGAAGGCGGGCGTGCCTTCGATGGTTTGCACCAAGTTGGGCTTGATGGCGTCTTTGAGCAATGCCGCCATCGCACCGTGTGCTTTCAAATCTTTGGCGTAAACGGGGCTGCCGTCTTTGGCGTAGGCGACGAGGATGTTGCCCAAACGCTCTTTCAAATCGCTGATGTCTTTGGCAAGGCAGAATACCGCCATGACTTCGGAGGCAACGGTGATGTCGAAGCCGTCGGGACGCATCACGCCGTCAACGGGTTTGCCCATGCCGTCGATGATGTTGCGCAACTGGCGGTCGTTCATATCGACCACGCGCCGCCACAGCACGCGTTTGGGGTCGATGTTCAACTCGTTGCCTTGGTAGATATGGTTGTCGAGCATGGCGGCGAGCAAGTTATTCGCCGCGCCGATGGCGTGGAAGTCGCCGGTGAAGTGCAGATTGATGTCTTCCATCGGCAAAACTTGGGCATAGCCGCCGCCTGCCGCGCCGCCTTTGACGCCGAACACAGGCCCCAAAGAAGGTTCGCGCAGGGCGATAACAGAATCTTTGCCGATGTGGCGCAACGCGTCCGCCAAACCGATGGTCACGGTGGTTTTGCCTTCGCCCGCCGGAGTCGGGTTAATGGCGGTAACCAAAATCAGACGGCCTTGTTTTTGCGGCAGTTTGAACGCTTCGGCAGGATTGATTTTGGCTTTGTAATGGCCGTAGGGTTCGATATTGTCAACGTTCAAACCCAGCTTGGCGGCAATTTCGCCAATCGGACGCATGGTGGAAGATTGGGCGATTTCGGCATCGGTTTTGAAGCTCATGATTTTCCTTTACTGAATGGAGAAGAAAAAGAGGAGGGTCGTCTGAAAGCCCATCGGAAAGACAAACGCTGATGGATTCAAAAGAATTTTAGGCATATTATAGCGTTATCTGAGAATGAATCGCAGTGAAAAATTCGATAATTCAACAAAAATACGGTTCATATTGTTGACAATCCACAAGAGAAACGGACAAACATGGGCAGCAACGCATGGCTTTTCTGGGCATTGGCATCCGCAGGCTTCGCCTCGCTCACGGCGATTTTCGCCAAAATGGGTTTGCAGGGCATCGATTCGGATTTCGCCACCTTCATCCGCACGCTGGTCATCCTCGCCGCGCTGGTCTTGTTCCTGACCTATACCGGCAAATGGCAGGGCGTGAACGGGTTTACCGGTCGCAACTGGACCTTCCTGATTCTGTCCGGCCTCGCGACCGGCGCATCTTGGCTCGCCTACTTCAAAGCCCTGCAACTGGGCAACGCCTCGCAAGTTGCCCCCGTCGATAAATTCAGCCTGGTTTTGGTCGCGCTGATGGCGGTGGTCTTTTTGGACGAACGCCCCAGCACGCAAGAATGGATAGGCTTGGGACTGGTTACGGCGGGGGTGTTGACGCTGGCTTTGAAACGGTAAGGCTGAATGATTTTTCAGACGACCTTTTAAGCCGAGAGGTCGTCTGAAAATATTGCGTTGCAAAAATAGGGCTGCTGAAGACTTGTTGTCATTTGCGGCGATGGTTTTGCGTGCATACGGCAGGAATCGAATCCATCAAAAAGGTCGTCTGAAAAACAAAATGTTCAGACGACCTTTTTGTCTGTTCCGTTTTCAACATTCCACAACGCGGACGGATACGGGGACGGCTTTTTTCTGGAGGGTGATGGCGAGTCCGGCAAGCGAGGTTTCTTTGTAGGTGGACTTCATGTCGCGCCCGGTTTGCAACATGGTTTGGATGACTTCGTCGAGCGAGACTTTTTTGTCCGTGCCGTCTTCCAGCAGGGCGAGAGTGCCGAGTTTGAGGGCTTTTTCGGCAGCGATGCCGTTGCGTTCGATGCAGGGAATTTGCACCAATCCGCCGACGGGGTCGCAGGTCAGGCCCAGATGGTGTTCCATCGCCATTTCGGCGGCGTTTTCCACTTGTTTGGGCGTGCCGCCAATGACTTCGGCGTATGCGCCCGCCGCCATGGAGCAGGCGACGCCGACTTCGCCTTGGCAGCCGACGTCCGCGCCGGAGATGGAGGCGTTGGTTTTGTAGAGGATGCCGATGGCACCTGCGGTGAGCAGGAAGTTTTCGACGCGCTCTTGCGTGGCGTGCGGGTTGAACTTGCGGAAGTAGTGCAGGACGGCGGGGATGATGCCGGCGGCACCGTTGGTCGGGGCGGTAACGACGCGTCCGCCGGCGGCGTTTTCTTCGTTGACCGCCATGGCGTAAACCATGGGCCAAAGCTGGGTGTTGACGATTTCGGTTTCGCGCAGGGCTTTGAGTTTGGCGGCAAGCTGCGGGGCGCGGCGGCGGACGTTCAAGCCGCCGGGCAGTTCGCCGTCTGCCGCCAGCCCGCGTTTGATACAGCCTTCCATAACGTCGGCAACGCCGGCGACGCGGCGGCGGATTTCGGCTTCGCTGCAACCGGCAAGCGCGGCTTCGTTTGCCAACACGGCTTCGGAAATGTCGAGCTGGTTCATGCGGCATTGGGCGAGCAGTTCGGCGCAGCTGGTGTAAGGGTAGGGGACTGGACGCGTTTGTTCGGCTTGTTTGTCAAACTCTTGATCGGTAACGATAAAACCGCCGCCGACGGAGTAATAAATTTGTTCTTTGAGTTTGCCGCCGTCTTTGCCGTAGGCGGTAAAATTCAGTCCGTTCGGGTGTTTGGGCAACACTTGGTCGCCGCGTATGTTCAGGTCGCGGTCGGGGTTGAAGCTGATTTCGCGTCCGTTGAGGCGGAGGATGTGTTGCGTGCGGATGCGTTCGAGACGGTCGGGGATGTCGGCGAGGGGGATGTCATGCGGCAGGCTGCCTTCCAAGCCGAGCAGGAGGGCGTCGAATGTGCCGTGTCCGCGTCCTGTCAGCGCCAGCGAGCCGTAAATGTCGATGACGATGCGTTCGGTTTGCGCGTCCAGCCCTGATTGTTTGAGGTCGTCTGAAAAGGCGGCGGCGGCTTTCATGGGGCCGACGGTGTGGGAGCTGGAGGGGCCGATGCCGATTTTGAAAATGTCGAAAATGCTGATCATGATGTGTTTTCCCTCAATGTTGACTGTTTGTGTGACGGGATGCGGATGTTGTCTGTTTGTCGGGTGGTTTGATGTGTCGCGTGGGTTAAGGCTCGTTTTCACGCGACTGAAAGTCTGCGTATTTTAGCCTTTTTTGTCGGACGGATGATGCGCGGGCTGCCGTCGCAAAAGTATACGGCATTATAGTGGATTAAATTTAAATCAGGACAAGGCGACGAAGCCGCAGACAGTACAGATAGTACGGCAAGGCGAGGTAACGCCGTCCTGGTTTAAAGTTAATCCACTATATCCTGTTTTGCAGGGCGGGCGGATAGTGGGGCGGATGGTTTGTGACGGATTGGCATGATTTGTTGCGCGTAGCCATCATGGATTGGTTCGTCTGAAATCTTGTTTGGGCTTGAAACGGGCGAAACGGGGTTTCAGACGACCTTGATGTATCGGCGTGTCGAACTCTTTAGCCTAATGCAAACAATTCGCGCCCGTGGGCTTTCAGCCATGTTTCGGCGGCTTGGGTGTGCGGGGTGAGGCGGTTGACGGTTGCCCAAAACTGCGGGCTGTGGTCGGGGTGGGGCAGGTGGCAGAGTTCGTGGATGCAGATGTAGTCTGCGACATAATCGGGTGCGCCGATGAGCCGCCAGTTGAGGCGGATGCCGGTGGTGTGGCGGCAGACGCCCCAGAAGGTTTTGGCGTTGGAGAGGGCGGTTGCGGCGGGAATGAGGGCGGTGGCGCGGGCGTGGTGTTCGAGGCGCGGCAGCAGGTATTCGCGGGCGCGTTCGTGTAGGAAGCGGCGCAGGTGGGTCAGTTGGGCGGCGGGTTCTTTTTCGGGCAGCAGGATTTCAGACGACCTGATTTGGATGTGGTTGCCGCTGTGGACGGACAGGGTCGTCTGAACGCCTTGATACCAAATCCATTCGGGGAGGGTGTCGGCGGATGCGGCGGCGGTCGGGGCTTGGGCGAGGGTGCGGCGCAAGAGCGGTTCGTTGTCGGTCAGCCATTGGGCGAGAAAGCGATGGCTGACAAACGGGGGAACGTTGATGCTGACGGTGTCGCGAGATACGGGGCGCAGGATAAGGTTTTTCTTGGCGCTGCGTTTGAGCCGGATTCGGATGGACTGGCCGTCTGAAAGGGTGTGGGCGTAGTGTCGGGACATGGATTGGACTGGTGTCGGGGCGAATTTGCGTTTTCAGACGACCTTTGCGACGGCAAACGGTCCTTTTCCTTCGATAAGGGGTTGTTGCGTTTCAATCCGTTTTTCGCATTCCGCCATCAATTCGGCTTCCGTGCCGCTGCCGTGGGGGATAACGGGATTGATGACGACGGTGATGGTGCCGGGGTGTTTGAGGAAGGCGTTTTTCGGCCAAAATTCGCCGCTGTTGAGGGAAACGGGGACGATGTCCATTTCAAACATTTTCGCCATGCGCGCGCCGCCGAGTTTGTAGCGGCCTTTTTCGCCGGGCGGCAGGCGTGTGCCCTCGGGGAAAATGGTGATCCAGTAGCCTTCGTTTTTGCGCGCCATGCCTTGCTCCATCAGTTGTTTGCTGGCTTCGCGGCTGTTGCTGCGGTCTATGCCTATGGTTTTGACGAGTTTCAGTCCCCAGCCGAAGAAGGGGATTTTGAACAGCTCGCGTTTGGCGACGTAAACCTGCGGCGGGAAGATTTCCTGCAGGGCGAGGGTTTCCCAGCCGCTTTGGTGTTTGGCGCAGATGATGGAGGGGCGGTCGGGGATGTTTTCGGCACCGATGAGGCGGTATTTGAGTCCGATGATGTGTTTGAGCGACCAGTTGAGGATGCGTACCCAGATTTGCGCCATTTTGTGCGCGCCGCCTTGGACGGGCAGGGCGAGGAGCATGAAGGGGAAAAGTAAAATCAGGCTGGTGCTGAGGATGAACCAGTAGGTTAGGTTGCGGATGAGGAGCATGTTTCTACCTGTCGGATGGGTCGTCTGAAATCTTGTTTGGGCTTGAAATGGGGCGAAACAGGGTTTCAGACGACCTCGTGTATTTACGGGTTTGCCTGTCCGTCTGCACGGTCTTGTGCGGCTTCGTGCATGATGTATTGGGAGAAGGCGAGCAGGCTTTCGAAGACTTGGGTGTTTTCGGGTAATTCTTTTTCCTGTTGCGACAGGGTTTTCTTGCCTTTGCCGGTCATGACGAGCGCGGTTTTGCCGCCGGCCTCGTGCATGGCTTGCAGATCGCGCAGGCTGTCGCCGACCAGCCAGGTTTCGGCGGGGTCGGCTTTGAAGCGTTCGAGGATGTCGTAAATCATGCCGGGTTTGGGTTTGCGGCAGTCGCAGTTGTCGGCGGCTGTGTGCGGACAAAACCAGATGCCGTCGATTTCGCCGCCCGCCTGACGGACGAGGCGGTGCATTTTGGCGTGCATTTCGGTCAGGTCTTGGACGGTAAAGTATTTGCGGCCGATGCCGGATTGGTTGGTGGCGACGGCGATGTTGTAGCCTGCCTGCGTCAGGAAGGCGATGGCGTCCATGCTGCCTTCTATGGGGATCCATTCGTCTACGGATTTGACGAAGTCGTCGCGGTCTTGGTTGATGACGCCGTCGCGGTCGAGGATGATGAGTTTCACGGTTGCTCTCCGACTGTGGATGCCAAATGGTTTTTCCATTGTTCAAACGCTGCCTGAAAGACGGGTTTGAGGCGTTTGTAGATTTCGGGGGTGTTGGGGACGTGGTAGAAGCCGCCGAGCGACGGGGTGTCGAGGGTGCGGACGTAGTCTTCTAAAAATGCGCCGTAGCCGTCTTCTTCATTGTCGTAGTAATAGGAGGTGAATTTCTGCCCTTGTTCGGTGAAGTCGTCGGGCGTGAGCGCACCGTCCATGTGTTTGAGCAGGAAGCGGCGACCGCTGGTTCTGCCTTTGAGCATATTGGCGAAATCTTCCGCGCTTTCGGGGGCGGTTTGCCAAACGGGATTCGCCAGCCCCGCCTGCGCCGCCCATATCCAGTACATGCCGATATGCGTGGCGGCGTTTTCGGACGGCAGGCCTTCGGGATATTCTTCGTCTAGGTGGAAGCGGATGTTGTCGTACATGGACGGTCGTGTGCTGTGATTCGGAGGGTGTTTATTGTAACGGAAAACGGGAGAGGTCGTCTGAAATCTGTTTTCAGACGACCTCCGGGGTGTCGAATTTGCTTGTCAGCCTTTGAACACGGGGACGAGTTCGAGTTTGTTGAACACCCATGCTAGGACATTGAGGAAGCCGAATAGGTTGACCCAGTAAATCAGCCATGCGCCGCCGTAAACGGTGTAGTTTTTGCCTTTGCCGAATTTTTGGCGCGAGCGCAGCAGCAATAAGGACGGGAGGGAACAGGTCCATACGGTGGCGACGAGTCCGACGTAGCCGATGGCGGTAACGAAGCCGGTGGGGAAGAGCAGGCAGGAAACCAGGGGCGGCAGGAAGGTAACGGCTGCGGTTTTGGTACGCCCTGCGAAGCCGTCGTCCCATTTGAAGATGTCGGCGATGTAGTCAAACAGGCCGAGCGTTACGCCCAGAAAGGACGTAGCAATCGCCATATAGGAGAAGAAAGACAGTATGGCCGCCATGCTGCCGGTCTGAACGAATTTCGACAGGGTTTCGATGAGGACGGATACCTGGCCGTCGGCGGCGATGACGGGGGCGAACTCGTTGCGCGGCAGGTTGCCTTGGATGGCGATTTGCCACAGGACGTAAATCACAAGTGCAATCAGCGTTCCTGCCCAGAGGGATTTGGCCACTTTGGGCGCGTCGCCTTTGAAGTATTTGAGCAGGCTGGAGACGTTGCCGTGGAAGCCGAAGGAGGCGAGGCAGACGGGCAGGGCGGCGGAGATGTAAATCCAGTACGGCGTACCGGACGGGGCTTGGGTGTCGAACAAGACGGGCAGTTTGGCTTCGGCAATCAGGCCGCCGGTCGCCCAGATGAAAGTCAGCACCATGCCGCCGATGAGGATGGAGGTGAAACGGTCCACCAGGCGGGCGGATGCCCACACGCAGGTGGCGAAAATCAGGAAGAAGGAGAGTTGTCCGACGGTCAGAGGGATTTTTATACCGAACGTGCTGCCCAGTCCTTTGGCGGTCAAGTCGCCGCCGACGAAGATGTAGGCGTAGGTGAGCAGGTATAGGACGAAGGCGACGGAGAGACCGTTGAAGACGTTCCAGCCTTGTCCGAGCAGGTCTTTGACCATGGTGTCGAAGCTGGCGCCGTGCGGATAGTGGGTGTTGACTTCAAGGATCATCAGACCGCTGGAAAGCATGGAAAACCAAGTGTAGAGCAACACAATCAGCGAGCCTGTGAACCAGACGCCGGAGGTGGCGGTCGGGTTGGCAAGCATGCCTGCGCCGATGACTGTACCGGCGATAATCATGGCGCCGCCGAATAGCGACGGGGTTTTGACGGACATGGAATTCTCCTCGGAAAAACAGTCCGCCATTATGCCGTAAAGTGTAAGGATTGGTAAGGAGGTCGTCTGAAAATTGCGGGGAAATGGCAGACAGCAGGAGGATTTTCGGACGGGGCGGCGACGCGTGGATGAGAGCGGTTTAATTTTTTGAAAGATAGGGAGAAACGGCGGTTTCTCCTTTTTTATTTGGTTGGGGTGAAAAAGGGTTTTCAGACGACCTTTTGCTTGAAAATGCCGAATTTACATATTTATACGGCATTTTATGGCTAATTTTTCTCTAATTTTGCCTTCCTAGAATGCGCAACCCTTACAGAGGCCGCATCCGCAACAGGGCGCGGTAACAAAAAAAACAGACGACACATCAAGCAGAAAGGAAGCCGCATGAGCCAATCATACGAAGTCATTTTTGAAAACAACCGCAAATGGCAGGAAACGAAGAGGCAGCAATGCCCCGATTACTTCAAAGACCTCGCCGACGGACAAAATCCCGAATACCTCTACATCGGCTGCTCCGACAGCCGCGTCGCGGCGGAAGAGCTGATGGGGTTTGAACCGGGCGATGTGTTTGTTCACCGCAACGTTGCCAACCTTGTTCACGGTTTGGACATGAATGCCGCCTCCGCCATCGAATACGCCGTCTCGCATCTGAAAGTCAAACACATCATCATCTGCGGCCACTACAACTGCGGCGGCATCAAAGCGGCGATGCTGCCCGAAGATTTTGGCACGATGAATCCGTGGTTGAGCAATATCCGCGACGTGTACCGCCTGCATCAGGAAGAACTGGACGCAATCGAAGACGAACATCTGCGCTACGACCGCCTGGTCGAATTGAACGTGCAGGAGCAGTGCCTCAACGTCATCAAAATGGCGTGCGTGCAGGAACGCTACCTGCTCGACGGCTACCCGATTGTGCACGGCTGGGTCTTCGACCTGCGTACCGGCCGCCTCATCGATTTGAACATCGATTTCAAAAACATTCTCGCCGACATCCAGAAAATCTACGACCTCACCGATTCCGAATGGGTGGTCAACGCGCGCAAGAAAGCGGGTTGATGGCTCGGAGGTCGTCTGAAAATGCAGCTTGGACAAGCATCCTGACTTTTCAGACGACCTTGATTTGCCCCAATCCTCTCAAATACAAAAACATACACACATCAGGAGTACCCCTCACCATGAAACCCCATCAGAAAAAACAGCCTTTGGGCAGCCTGTTCAAGTCCAATTTCGCTTCCGGACTGGTCGTCTTCCTCGTCGCCCTGCCGTTGTGCCTCGGCATCGCGCTCGCATCAGGCGCGCCGCCGTTGTCCGGCGTGTTGGCGGGCATCGTCGGCGGTATCGTCATCGGTTCCCTCAGCACTTCGCACATCAGCGTTTCCGGCCCTGCCGCAGGTTTGGCGGCGATTATCCTTGCCGCCATTACCGAACTCGGTTCGTTCGAGTTGTTTCTGTGTGCGGGCTTAATCGCCGGTGCCATCCAGCTTTTGCTCGGCTTCATCCGCGCCGGCAGCCTTGCCGAATACATCCCCGTGTCCGTTATCGAAGGCATGTTGGCGGGCATCGGCGTGATTATCATCATGAAACAGATTCCGTTTGCCTTGGGCAGCAGCGGCAGCCTCGCTGACCCCTCCGCCCTGTTCGCCGACATCCACACAGGCTCCCTTTTGGTAGCAGGCGTGTCGATGGCGATCCTAATCGTATGGGACAAAATCCCCGCGCTGAAAAACATCAAAGCCCTGCCCGCCGCGCTGGTTGCCGTGGGCGCGGGGATACTGATGAACCAATGGTTTGTCGCCAGCGGCAGTAGCCTTGCCATTCCCGCCGGACAACTCGTCCAACTGCCCGTTCCCGACACATGGCGCGAAGCCGCAGCTATGCTCACGCTGCCCAACTTTTCAGGTTTCGGCAACAGCTACGTCTGGATGACCGGCATCACCATCGCCATCGTCGCCTCGATTGAAACCCTGCTCTGCATCGAAGCCGCCGACCGCCTCGACACTCGCCGCCGCATTACCGACACCAACCGCGAATTGCGCGCGCAGGGCGCAGGCAACATCGTCAGCTCGCTTATCGGTGGCCTGCCCATCACCTCCGTCGTCGTGCGCTCGTCCGCCAACGCCAATGCAGGTGCGACGCACAAACTGTCTGCCGTTATCCACGGCGTCCTGTTGCTGGTGTGCGTTTTGGCGATTCCCTTTATCCTCAACATGATACCCCTGTCCACCCTCGCCGCCGTCTTGCTGCTGGTGGGCTACAAATTGGCGAAACCCGCCACCCTCCTGCATTTCTGGCATAAAGGGCTGTACCAGTTCATCCCCTTCGCCGCCACCCTCGTCGCCGTCGTCGCGCTCGACCTGCTCAAAGGCGTCGGCATCGGGCTGGCCATCAGCATCATCTTCATCCTTCAGGGCAACATGAAACGCGCCTACTACCTCAGCCGCGAAGAACTCGCCGAAGCCGACGAAATCAGTTTGGAACTGGCAGAAGAAGTCTCGTTCCTGAACAAAGCCGCCATCAAGAAAACCCTGAAAAACATCCGCCCGGGTTCGAAAGTAACCATCAACGCCGAACGCTCGTCCTACATCGCCGGCGACGTATTGGAACTGATTGAAGACTTCGCCAACGTCTTCGCCAAAGAAAACGACATAGACGTCGTGCTCAAAGGCTTCAAATCCGACTACGACCACGAAGGCCGCGACCACCACAGCCATGTGCGGGTGGGGCATAGCGCGAGTATTTAGAAGTCGGGTTGGAATTCGTAGGAGAAGAAAGAGGCCGTCTGAAAAACCTGTTTTGGGGATTTTCAGACGACCTTTTTGTATTTCGACACTCTAAATCCATTATCACTTCAATTATGATGGGATTCGTGGGCAAAGCCCACGCTACGCTGTTGGGCAACGCTCAAAGTCGGTGAAAAGCCCATAGCGGGAATTGTTGTGTTGGTTTATGGGATAACCGTAGCGTGGGCTTTGCCCACGAGAATCCGCTCCCTCTCCCGTCTGGCGGGAGAGGGTTGGGGAGAGGGTGGCTCTTGCCCCTTATGCCGTATATCTGCAAGCCACCCCCATCCTAACCTTCCCCCGCCAGACGGGGGGAAGGAATAAGGTTGCTGTAACTGAAAAAAGTCGTCTGAAAAACCTATTTCGAGCTTTTCAGACGACCTTTCATCTATATTTCAAACACTATCTAAATCAGCTTCTGCTGTTTCAACTCATTCTTCAGATACGCATAATAAACCGGCGCGACGATGATGCCGCCGACGCCGAAAATCCGTTCGAACACGACCATCGCCACCAGCAGTTCCCATGCGCTTGATTCGATTTCCGAGCCGATGATTTTCGCGTTCAGGAAGTATTCGAGCTTGTGGATGACGACCAGAAATACCAGCGAAGCGACTGCCACATATAAAGACGCGCCGAGGCTCAAGATGATAATGATGGTGTTGGAGATCAGGTTGCCTGCGACGGGAATCAGCCCGACGATGAAGGCGATCACCAACACGGTTATTTTAAACGGCAACTCCACGCCGAAAAGCGGCAGGATCAGATAGAGGTACACGCCCGTCAGCGCGGTATCGATCAGCGAGATTTTGACCTGCGCCAGAAACACGCGCTCGAAGCTGGTTTCGAAGTTCACAATCCGCCGCACCAGCTCTGCCTTGAAGGGCGGCATTTTGCGGCGGTTTTTGCGCATGTTGAGGCGGTGGAAACTGAGCATCGCGCCGATGATGATGCCGATAAGGATGTACACGAACGAGGTGAAGCTGTTTTTGCTGATGCGCGTCAGCGCGGCGCTGTATTCTTCAATCAATTTGACCGCATAGGCTTTGATTTCGGCGGTATTGTTGGGCAGCATGTTCAAAACCGACTGCGGCAGGCTGCTGCTGTTTTTTGTGTCTTCCAAAATCGCCGCCAGCTTGGTCAGCATCACAGTGATGTGCCCGCCGTGAATCAGGTGGTAAATCCCCAGCGACATCAATAGGATAACCGTCAATACGATGCCTATGGTCAGCGTGGTCGAAATCAGGTTGATATTGTGCGCGTTGAGCGATTTGTGCAGAAACGTATTGCGTGCGAGCGTACGGCGGCGCAGCCAAAGAATCAGGCCGTTGGTCTTGGTGATGAAGACGTAGGTCAGGATAACGGCGAGCAAAAGGGGCAAAAAGTGGAAATACAGCACCGCAAGCAGGGCAAGCCCCATCAGGATGTAGGATGCATTGCGGAATCGGGGGTGTTCGAAAATCATCGGATGTAATGCCATGAAATATATAAATTTAAACAATCAAGCTATGAGGTACGATTAATAAAGCAGGACAAGGGGGTTAACCCTCCTTTTGAAACTTTATTTCAATTTCGCTCGAGCTGACTTCGGTTTACAAACAAACCGTTACAATAAAAACTCAATCGCACCAAGTGGTTATGCGGTTGTCTTTACGCAAATTGCCATTTGGCATTTGACGGAATGATTTTATCAGACAAATTTCCCGAAAGGATATTACACATGAAAACATTGTCTAAATTGACCTCTCTCGTTCTTGTTTCTGCTGGCCTGATCGCTGCTCCTGTGGCTATGGCACAACCTGCTTCCGGCAAAGCCGCTAAAGCAGAACACGTTCACAAAAAAGCCAATAAAGCTAAAAAACAAGCCAACGACCTGAAAACCGACAAAGCTGCTGAAACTGCTGCACCGGAAGCCGAAGCTGCCAGCCCGCTGACCGGTCAAGGTAAAACGACTACCGAAACTGCACCTGCCGCTGCCCAAGAACAGGCTCCTGCTGCTAAATAAGTAGGATATAGTGGACTGAATTAAAAGAGGGATTCTGTTCCCCGCGCACCGTTTTGACGGTTGTCGTCCTTTTTGAATTTAGGCCATTAGAAATCTCGCAGGCAGATGTCTGCATATTGTGAAAAAGGTCGTCTGAAAAGATTTCAGATGACCTTTTTCATTTTTATCCGAACAATGGCCGCAGATGCTTTTATAGTGGATTAAAATAAAAATGAGACAAGGCGGCAACGCCCGCCGTGTACGGGTAGTACATAAGGGCGTTGGCAACGCCGTATCATTGCAATTTTAATCCACTATAATCCGTTTCCTGCCATTGTTTCGCCTCTTCTATATCTTGTTCGATTTGCCGTTTTAGTGCTTCGATATCGCTGAATTTTCGTTCGTCACGCAGCTTGTGCAGAAAACGCACTTTCAAACGCTGACCGTAGAGATTTCCTTCAAAATCAAATAAATGGACTTCAAGTTTTTGCGAATTGTTGTTGCTGACGGTCGGGTTGAGTCCGAAGCTGGCAACGCCGCGCCGTGTGCCGAATGCGCCGTCTGCTTCGACGACGAATACGCCGCGCAGGGGATAGCGGTGGGGCGGAAGTTGGATGTTGGCGGTGGGGGCGTTGATGGTTCTGCCGAGTTTTTTGCCGTGTTTGACTTTGCCGCTCAAAACGTAATCGTGGCCTAAAAGCTTTTTGGCATACGCCAAATTGCCGTCTGTCAAGGCTTCGCGCACGGCTGTGCTGCTGGTGCGGATGTCTTCGACGATGATGGAAGGCGTGCGTTCGGTTTGTATATCGCTTTGCTGCTTTAATAAATCGAAACAGCCTTCGCGTCCGGCGCCGAAGCGGAAATCGTCGCCGATAAGCAGGTAGCGTGTGTGGAGTGTTTGGCGCAGCAGTTTGTCGATGAAATCCTGTGCGCTCATATCGGCAAATTCTTGGTTGAAACGTAATACCCATACGGCGTCGATACAGCCGGTATCGCCCAACAAATCCAGCTTGGTACGCAAGGGGCTGATGCGGCATGGGGGCGTAAAGCCTGCTTTTAGGGAGAAGAATTCTTTGGGTTGCGGCTCGAAAATGACGACGATAACAGGAAGGTTGCGCGAATCGGCTTCGTTTTTGAGTTTTTGCAGGATGTGTTTGTGACCGAGGTGTACGCCGTCGAAATTACCGATAGTGACGGCCGCTCCTTGCGGAAAATCAGGTGCATTGTGCTGACCGAGTCGGATTTTCATGGGCGGTGTGTGCAAATAGTAGAATGGTCGCGTATTGTAAACGTTATTGGTGTTTCTATAAACAGGGCGGCGAGGCGGGGCGGGCGCATTACCATCTGCCGGTAAATGTTTTTTTCGGGTGCCAGAATTTCCATTTTGAAAACGGCGTGATGTGTAAAGTGCCGCCGTTTTCACCGTCGGTACTGATAGTCAGATTTTTCAGACGACCTTGCGAGACTGCCTGCCAAAGCGGGGCAAACCAGCGGGTTTCCCAGCTTTCTAAAATTTCTTGGTATGTCTGAATATCGCCTGTTTGCTCCGTAACAGCCAAGTCGTCCAGAAAAATGACAGGGTTGGCGGGATGAATGCTCGATTCAGCAACCGCATCCAGCCAAGCCTGAAAATCATAAGGCGCATCCAAGCGGGGGTCGTCTGAAAATTGCGCCCAAATGCTGTCGGAAGCGACGAAGTCCGCAGATCGCAGCCCCGTTAAATCCTGCCACAGCCAAAGACCGTTGATTGTAGGGGTGTCGTTTTGAGTGCGGACGGCGTTGAGCGGGTGTTGGTGCAGCCACATTTGAATTTCAGTCTGCATTCCCAACCATTGTAAGGCGTCTTTTCCATCAGCTTGGTCCGCCGAACCGATTTGTCCGTAGATATCCAATACCGGCGCAATCCCCCAATCGCTTTCCGATGGCAAAGTGATCAGCCACAAATCGGGACGGACAGGCAGAAAATGCCAACCCTCTTTGCTGTAAAACTCAGATAGTTCCAAGCATAATCGAGCGGCTTCTTCTTTCGTGATTTGCAGATGTTCGCCGCTGACTACGCTGACTTGGTGCAATCCCATTTGCTGCCATATCGGGCTGGCAAACGCAGCCGCCTGATGCGGTGAAATCCCCATCAACTCTTTGACTTGGGTCAACAAGCTTCCCTTCCATAAATACCGGCGATAAAAATCAGACGGCTTCATTTCTTGTTTATGTAATAACCCATATCGCAAGATTTGGTTAAAAGCAGGAAGCGGGAGAGGGGAAAGTGTCTCATCTTTTTGACGGTTGAGAGAGGGGAGGGCAAGCGTCAGATTCATGGCGGTGGTCAGAACGGAAAAAGCTTATTTTACGCGAGAAAATACAACATACTCAAAATAACCAATGTCATTATCAGGTTGGATGATGGATGGCGTTTTTGAGTTGGAAGTGTGCATATGTTATAATCAAGTTCTCGTAAATTTCAGAAAAAAGGGGTGTAAATCAAAAGAATAGCCCCGATAATCATGCTCGGTTCTGAGTAAATTTGATTGTTTATTTTATTCACTTGGTATATATATTGTCTGGGAGAGACCGTAAACACGGTTGATAAGATAAACAATTAAACTCAATAATTTCAAATGACATAAGAAATGCGGTGGTAGAGTGATTATTACCGCATTGAAGGATAATGCGTGACTAAAACAACTCGATTTTCATTCATGCGCCGTTTCTGGCACAACAAACCCGTACGTTGGTCGTTGTTGGGCATCCTGCTGCCTGTGTCAGGAGTAATGACTGCCTATGCGGTCACTGAGCCGGTTTCCAATCCTCAAGGTATTGCGTTGGAGCGGATTTCTGAGGAATTGCCCGCCGTTTATGTTGAAACCAACAATTTCCAGTCTAGCTATTGGGCGCAGGAAGTTGTCCAACAGGGCGACTCCCTTGCCGACGTTTTGGCGCGTATGGGCGTGGCGCAGACCGACATTAAACAAATCATGGCGAAAAACAGCGCAGATCAAAATATGCAGCATTTGCGCGCCAACCAATCCGTCAACATCCGTGTCGATTCATCAGGTCAGGTAACGGACGTACAATTCTTTACCGACGAAGAATTGGAACGAAACCTTGTCGCGTTGGAGAAAGTCAAAGGCAAATGGCAGCTGTCTACTTCTGAAGTGGATATGAAAGTCATGCCGACGTTGCGCTCTATCGTTGTACGGACTTCCGCACGCGGTGCGATGGCGCAGGCCGAAATACCTGTCGAAATCCGCGAGTCACTCAGCGAAATTTTCTCTGACGTGCTGAGCTTGGAGGATTTGCAGGAAGGCGATGTCGTGCGTCTTCTGTACAACAATATGTATTTCCGCGGCCAACAAATGGGTACCGGCGATATTCTGGCGGCTGAAATCGTCAAAGGCGGAAAAACTTATCAGGCTTATTATTACAGCCAAGGTAAAGGCGACGAAGAGAGCGGCAGCTATTATGACCAAAACGGTAAATCCCTCCAGCAAAAAGAGGGATTCAATATCGAGCCGGTTGTCTATACCCGTATTTCCTCGCCGTTTGGCTACCGGGTTCACCCCGTCTTGCATACCGTCCGTATGCATACCGGTATTGACTATGCTGCACCATCAGGCACGCCGATTAAAGCATCTGCCGACGGTGTGATTACCTTCAAAGGCTGGAAAGGCGGTTATGGTAATACCGTCATGATCAGACACTCTAATGGCGTCGAGACGCTTTATGGCCACATGAGTGCATTTACGCCGGCGGAAGGTAATGTCCGGGCTGGTGAAGTGATTGGTTTCGTCGGTACAAGCGGACGTTCAACCGGCCCCCACCTTCACTACGAAGCACGCGTGAACGGTCAGCCGGTCAATCCGACGACAGTTGCATTGCCGACTCCGAAACTGACGCCTACCAATATGGCAGCATTCCGCCAACAGCAGAAAACTGCCAATACCATGCTTGCCGCAGTACGCGGTTTGCCGGTATCGGTTGCGCAGTTGGACTGATAGGATTGTCTGAACAAAGGTCGTCTGAAAAATTTCAGACGACCTTTTTGTTGATGTTCGGTGCGGTTGATACGGACTATTCGCATCAACATTTTTACAACTTGCTTTTACCCCATTCTTGATATCGCGGGCTGAGGATTGGGATAAACAAATGTATTCGATAACAAAATCCGCTATAATTCGTCCCCGTTACGTTTTAAGAAACAGCGTTCCCTGAAAACAACATTGGAGAGGCTCATTCTCGAAAACAATCGTTTTTTCATCAAACAGCTTGAATGAATGCTGCTTTTTATGGTATAAATCACGTTTTACTATTTTAGAAGTTTGGAGACTAACCATGGCACGAGTTTGCAAAGTGACCGGTAAGCGCCCGATGTCTGGCAATAACGTATCACACGCCAACAACAAAACCAAACGTCGTTTTTTGCCTAACTTGCAATCACGTCGTTTCTGGGTAGAGAGTGAAAACCGCTGGGTTCGCCTGCGCGTTTCTAACGCTGCATTGCGTACCATTGATAAAGTAGGCATTGACGTCGTATTGGCTGATTTGCGTGCTCGCGGCGAAGCTTAATTTAAACTGTTAATTAAGGATTACTGCAATGCGCGATAAAATCAAACTGGAGTCAAGTGCAGGTACTGGTCACTTCTACACCACTACCAAAAACAAACGCACTATGCCTGGCAAATTGGAAATCAAAAAATTTGACCCTGTTGCCCGTAAACACGTTATCTACAAAGAAACCAAATTGAAATAATCCGGTTTCTGAAAAACTAAAAAACCTCTGTCTGACAGAGGTTTTTTTCTTGGTTTCTTGTATTTGATTCAAGTATAGTGGATTAAATTTATAGTGGATTAAAATAAAAATGAGACAAGGCGGCAACGCCCGCCGTGTACGG
>CAUVJL010000007.1:0-45257 GCA_963552075.1 uncultured Neisseria sp. | reverse complement strand
ATTCACTTGGTGCTTCAGCACCTTAGAGAATCGTTCTCTTTGAGCTAAGGCGAGATAACGCCGTACTGGTTTAAAGTTAATCCACTATAATTATGAAGATGCACTTGAAACCCATTTCAGATAAACCTATTAAGGAGTAGAATAGCGACCGTTTTATTTTGTTATGTTTTGAAAGTATATTTAAATGTCCGCACCTCAATTCGATGTCGCCGTGATCGGCGCAGGTCCTGCAGGCTCGGTAGCATCCGCCCTGCTTCACAAAAAAGGTTATAAAGTCTGCGTGTTGGAAAAACAGCACTTTCCGCGCTTCGTCATCGGCGAAAGCCTGCTGCCGCACTGCATGGAAATGCTGGAAGAAGCCGGATTTGCCGACGCCGTTCGCGCCGAACCCAGCTTTCAGTTTAAAAACGGCGCGGCGTTTTCATGGGGCAGCCGTTATACCGAATTTGATTTCACTGAAAAATTTTCAGACGGCCCCGGCACGGTTTACCAAGTGCGCCGCGGTATTTTCGACAAAATCCTGATTGACGAAGCCGCCAAACAAGGCGTGGAAGTGCGTTTCGGACACGGCGTAACCGCGTTCGACAACAGCGGCGACCTTGCCCGTTTGAGCGTGGAAGCCGACACGGGCGAAAGCTACGAGCTGACCGCGAAATTCGTATTGGACGCCAGCGGCTACGGTCGCGTGCTGCCGCGTTTGCTTGACTTGGAAACGCCGTCGCACCTGCCGCCGCGCCAAGCGCATTTCACGCACATCGACGACAACATCACCAACCCGAAATTCGACCGCAGCAAAATCCTGATTACCACCCACCCGCAACACCGCGACGTGTGGATTTGGCTGATTCCCTTCGGCGACAACCGTTGCTCCATCGGCGTAGTCGGCACGCCCGACGTACTCGCGGGCGAATCGGAAACGGTGTTGAAAAAATTTGTCTACGAATGCCCGATGCTGAAAGAAATTCTGGACAAAGCCGTCTGGGAAAACGACTTTCCGTTCCGCTCCATCCAAGGCTATTCCGCCAACGTCAAATCACTGCACGGCAAGCATTTCGCGCTGTTGGGCAATGCTGCCGAGTTCCTCGACCCCGTGTTCTCATCAGGTGTAACCATCGCGCTGCACTCCGCCAAACTTGCCGCCGACCTGTTGGCAAAACAGCTTGAAGGCAACGCGGTGGACTGGGATGCCGAATTTGCCAAACCGCTGATGATCGGTGTGAACGCGTTCCGCACTTACGTCGACGGCTGGTACGATTTCCGCTTTCAAAACGTCGTATACGCGCCCAACCGCAGCACTGAAATCAGCCGCATGATTTCTTCCATTTTGGCAGGCTACGCATGGGATACTGAAAATCCGTTCGTGGCAAAATCCGAACAACGCCTGTCCACGCTGGCGGCTTTGGTCGGCGACCTGCAAATCGAATAAGGTGCAGCCGACGCCCTTTCACAACCGCTTCCGCCCCGGTACGCCAATCGTTATCCACCGGGGCAAGCTGTTTTATAGTGGATTAACTAAATCAGGACAAGGCGACGAAGCCGCAGACAGTACAGATAGTACGGAACCGATTCACTTGGTGCTTCAGCACCTTAGAGAATCGTTCTCTTTGAGCTAAGGCGAGGCAACGCCGTACTGGTTTAAAGTTAATCCACTATACATTTTCAGACGACCCCTGAAAGGTCGTCTGAAATACTGTCCGACATCGGTTACAATACTTCCTTCCCCCGCACCGACAAAGGAACCCCATGCGATTTCCAAGCCTAGCCCTTGCCGCGCTGACCCTCAGTGCCTGCGCCCTTTCCCCCTCGCTGCCCCATCCGCAAACCCTGCCGACGCTTGAGCAATCGGGTTTGTGGTTCAAGCTTGAGCAGACCGATGCTTCGGGCAATGCCGCCCAAACCAGCCTGCTGGCGGTCGAGCAGTTGCCGGAGGGCATCCGCTTCGTGCAGACCGACGCGCTGGGTGCGCCCGTATCGCGCCAGTTTGTCGGCACGAAAGGCTGGAAAAACGACGGCTTCATCATGCCCAATTCCGCTTCGCGCCGCCTGTTTGCCGCGCTACTGCCGCTGCTTGCCGCCGACCGCGCCGCCGAGCTGTATCCCGAAGTGGAACAAAAAACATCCGAACACAATGCGTTCTGTCCCGACGGCAACGGCGCGGTATTCCGTTATAAAGAACAAGATTTATGGTGCGTCGCACAAGATAACGGACGTTTCGTGATTGCCTTCCCCGACAAAACCCGTTGGACCGTCAGCCCGATCAAAGAAGAAGAATAATGAAATCCCCTGTTTACCTCAGCCGCCCCGCCGTAACCAGCGCGCTCGGCAGCGGCCTGCAAACCCATATCGATGCACTACTGGCGCCGTCTGAAACTTCGCCGCTGACGTTTTCCGACCAATGGGTCAAAGGCAAAAACTTCGCATTCGGCGCGGTAAGCGAAACGCTGCGCCCGCTGCCCGACAACCTGCCCGCCGCATACCGCAGCCGCAACAACCAACTGCTGTGGCACGCGCTGGGGCAGATTGAAAACGACATCCATGCCGCCGTCCGCCGTTACGGCGCGGCGCGGATCGCCGTCATCATGGGTACGTCCACCAGCGGCGCTGATGAAAATATGCCCTTGTTCCAACACGTTGCCGACGGCGGCAGCTGGACGGACAAACCGTTCAACCAGCTTCAACACGAAATGGCATCGCCTTCGGAATTTGTTGCACACGTTTACGGCATTCACGGCCTGTGCTACGCCGTTTCCACCGCCTGCACATCGGGCGCGCGCGCCTTAATCAGCGCGGCGCGGCTGTTGCGCGCGGGTTTGTGCGACGCGGTTATTTGCGGCGGCGTCGATACCCTGTCGCCATTGACCATCAACGGTTTCGCTTCGCTGGAAGTGCTTTCAGACGACCTCGCCAACCCGTTTTCCGCCAACCGCAACGGTATCAATATTGGCGAAGCCGCCGCCGCATTCGTCATGACCCGCGATGCCGATTTCGGCGGCACGATGCAGCTGTTGGGCTACGGCGCAAGCAGCGACGCTTATCATATGTCCTCGCCCCGCCCCGACGGTTTGGGTGCGGCGCAGTCTTTTCAGGCAGCGCTGAACAATGCCGGTTTGCAATCGCAGGACATCGGCTGGATTAATCTGCACGGCACCGGCACGAAACACAACGACAGCATGGAAAGCCGCGCCGTCGCCGAAGTGTTCGGCAGCCAAACCTTCTGTACTTCGACCAAGCCGCAAACCGGACACACACTCGGCGCCGCCGGTGCCATCGAAGCCGCATTCGCCTGGGGCATCGCCGACCGCGGCTGCAACCCGCAGGGCAAACTGCCGCCGCAACAGTGGGACGGCATCCCCGACCCCGAACTGCCCGCCATCGCCCTGACCGACGGCAACAGCGTATGGTCGTCTGAAAAACGCATCGCTGCCAGCTCGTCTTTCGCCTTCGGCGGCAGCAACGCAGTATTGATTATCGGAGAATCAGCCGAATAGACCGCTTCCGGCTTTGCCCCAACGATATGGTGGATTAACTAAATCAGGACAAGGCGACGAAGCCGCAGACAGTACAGATAGTACGGAACCGATTCACTTGGTGCTTCAGCACCTTAGAGAATCGTTCTCTTTGAGCTAAGGCGAGGCAACGCCGTACTGGTTTAAAGTTAATCCACTATAAAAAGGTCGTCTGAAAACAGTTTTGGGTAACTGTTTCAGACGACCTTTCCCTTACTGCGGCCGAACCCGCTCAAGCATGGTTCGGCTGGACGTTTATCCTAATTGGCTGCGTTGACGCACAAAGAATCAATCTTGCCCGCACGCGGGAAGCGGATGGTGTAGCGTCCTTTTTGGTTGATTTCGGCAAAGCTGAAGCGGTCTTCAGGCGTATCGCCGTCCGCGCCCACTTCCAAAGCAACGCGTTTGCCTTTCGGGTCTTTCACGACCACATTAGGGCTGACGGGCGCGAATGAAAGCATCAAACCATTACCTTCCGTCACCTTAAAGCTGTACACCTCGCCGCGTTTGACCTTCATAGGTTGGTCGATGCAGCCCGTTTCATTCAAGGGCAAATTTTTTTCCGCATAAGCAAAGGCGGTGCTGCCCAAACCCAAAGCAAGCATCAGGGAAAAACTCAGAGATTTCATACGGTTTCCTTTGAGATTTAAATATTCAAACGAAGCGGGATTATAGCACCGATTATTTGGCATCCGCGCTAGGCGAGACGAAAAATAATCCAACCAACATAAAACTCAACCATCCCTCCGTTCCAACACCTTCCTCGCCGCTTCCACGCCCCAATACAAGGCTTCTTCGAATACCGAATAGCCGCTCAAATCGCTGTGGGCAAACAGCAGGCCTGACGCTCGGTTTCTGATTTTTAACAAAGATTCATCGTTCAGATAACCGACTTTCGGCACGCTCATGCCGTGTCCGCGTACTGTAACATCAACGTGGGAAACGTGTTGCCAGAAGCCTTCTCCGTAGGCGGCGATCAAGTCTTTGGCGGCCAAGTCGCGCAGTTCTTCATCGGAAGCTTCGAGCAGTTGGCGACGGACGGCTTGCGGGGTATCGTGGTTAAGCGCGGCGTAAGCGGTGAAGATGGTACGCTCGGGGCGGGCGACGCGGATGAGCTGGTTGGTGGCGACGACGTAGCCGAGTCCTTGGCTGCCATAGATGACGTTATCCCACGCCGTTTCACTGTTGTTTTTTTCTTTCGGGAAGCTGTGCAGCTTGAAATTGGCAACCAACCACGGGGCGTATTCGGGGATGTTCAGCCCGTATTGCGCGGGATTTTCGACGATGCGGGCGGCAACCATCAGCGGCATGGCGGAAATAACGTGTTGCGCGGTCAGGGCAACGGTTTCGCCGCTTGAATTGTCGCGCAGCCAAACTTCGATACGGTCGTCTGAAAGCGGTTTGATTTTGACGGCGGATGCGTTGACGGAAGCGGGTTTGTCTAGGCGGATGCGGTTTTCAGACGACCATTGCCAACCTTCCTGCAAACCGGCATGGCGGCGCAGGTTTTCGGAAAGGTGCGCCAAACCTTCGGGCCAGGTCAGGACGGTTTCCGCGCTGTTGCGGGCGGCAAAGTAATGCAGTCCGGCAAAGGCGGATACTTGCGCTATGCCCTGCCCGTAATCGTCGCGGCAGCAGTAATCGAGATACCAAAGAAGCTCGGTCGAGGTGTAGCCTTCTTGCGCAAGCCATTGTTTGAACGTCAGCTTATCAAGTTTGCGCCACGTTTCGTCCGCCGATGACAGGGCTATCGGAATGGCGAAAATCTTTTTGCCGTCGCTGCCGTACGCCTGTTTCAGACGACCGATTAAATCAAAAAAACGTTTGGAATCCGCATCTTCTTTCGGCAACAGGTGTTCCTGCCATTTATCCTGATACAAAAGGCGCGACTCGGGCGCGTAAACCAAATCGGTTTCCCTGAAACTGCCGTCCGATTGCAAAATACCAAAATCCGCCAGCATCTCGCGTACATACGCGCTCTCTTTCGACGGCAAGGCAAGATAATGCGCACCGCTCGGCGCTTGCAGGCCGTCTGAAGCGGCGTAGGCGGCATTGTTGCCGTTGCGCTCGAACCCTTCCGCCAACAATACATCACGATGACCGTGTTTCGCCAAATACCACAACGCCCCCAAACCCGCCGCGCCGCCGCCGAGTATCAGCGTATTGCATTCGTAACGTCGAGTCGGCGAGCTGAGCAATTTCCCGTCGCGCAATAAATGCCCCAACGGCAGCCCGACACGGTTGACGGAAACCGGCGGTTTGCGGTTGAGGCGGTTATAAGTCAGCCAAGAAAAAGATGACGCGGCGGCAAGCGCGGCGGTGTAACTAAGAAATTGACGGCGTGTCGGCATGTTTTTGAAAATAGGTCGTCTGAAAAAATGGAAATGGAACAGCGTTAACAATTGCTTAAATTTGAGTGTACTTCGTGCTATTTATGTCCACCAGAATAACCGTGGTAGCCGCCGCCCGAGTAAGACGAACCACCTTCTTCCACACTAACATAGTTGAATAAAGTGGCAATAAAAATGATAAAGAAGAAACCGAAAATCATGCCCCTTCTCTCTTCTTCGTAATCGTCGTCATCTTGAAATCTCCCAGTTATCCATATCCATGCCAATGCGAACAAACTAATCCCAATACCCTCGGCGCTCAACAAATCCGGCGACAACCAAGCCGGCAGATTGATAATGATGAGTATCAACGTAAAAAACGCGCGGATTCTGTCGTCACGGTCATCGGGACACCTCTCTTCGTTTGTCAGCCATAAGCCAAACGCACCTACCGAATCACGCGGCAGGTCGAATGCTTTTCTCATTTGACGGTAGGAAATAGGTTTACTTCTGCTCCAGACCGTTTCATCCTTGCCCTGTTCTGCACACAACCTGGTATTGTCGGCATAATCTGTTGCTGACCGGTATTCGGTATAGTCAATCAAATCCCCGCTTTTGACACACCAATAAAACGCTCCGACTGCTGTTTCAACACGCCCGCCGTAGCGGTCAACCACTTTCTCATCGATAGGATTCCCGTTGGCATCAAACTCCGGCCATGTTTGCAAAGTTTCCGAAAACCGCCAACTATTTCCCGATTCAACCAGCCAAGCAAAACCTTGCTGCGTATTGTAAAGCAGGTATTCCGTCCATGTTCCAAACCGCTCTTCCTTGACAACATAATTACGGGTAATACTGCCGAAAGGAATTTCGGCATATTGCACGGCGCCGATCACCCGATATTCCGTATCGTTCAGACGACCTGTCGTACCAATGTTCAGCGTAAACAGGTTTTGCTGCGCCTGCCGTGCCGTATTTTCCTTCATCAATTCGACAGTATCTTTCGTCGTATTCAGACTGCTGCCACAAGAGGAACAAAGAAGAAAAGAAGTTACGCCGCTTGGCCAATGAACCGATGCACCGCAATTAGGGCAGGTTTCAGCACGAATTTCACCTTTCAGACGACCTACACTTGCCCGAATCTCATCATCGCTGCGCAAATTTTCCAGTTTCAGGCTATTCAAACTGACAATGCGGCCAAGGTAGATGGCAAGTGGCGATACTTTGAAATCTACGGTCAGAAACAGATTGCCGCAACGAAAATCGCAGACCTTACCTGTCTTCTTCTTGGCTGTCAGGTTAAACGGCAATTCTCCTTGTGCATCAGTATTGCGGTAATGGATGGTGCGTGCGTCTGAAACGACAAAAGTCTTACCGTCCAACTCAAAAGAACTCTGCCCAAGGCGAACTGCCTCAAAAGTTGTCGGCAGCCCTTTTGCCTTGCCTGAAGCCTCACAGGTCATGGCATATAAATCACCAACCTCAGAAAGCCAACCGGTCAGCCCATCATCAAATAAGGCATACCATTCGTTCCACACACCAACATCGTAATGCACCTGCAATCGTCCGACCAGCGTAAACTTCCGATGTACAAAAACACCCCTCGTGCCGATTTTCAGCGGACTGAAATCTTCCAAGAGTGAGGAATCCCGCTCCGAATGGGAGACAATATTCCCGCTTTTCCCCTTCCCTTTTCTAACCACCAGCATACTGTTGCAATGGGCACATACCAGCGTAACAACAGTGGCAGAATACGCCTCCACAGGCGCACCACAGCTTGGGCAGTTAGTTTTAAAAAAGGGCGTTTTTTCCATAGTGTGTCAAATAGGCGGATTTGGGCGGTAATAAGTTCTGAGGTCGTCTGAAAACATCAAGATGGTTTCAGACGACCTTTTGATGAAATGTTTCCATTAATTTTATTTGACTGAGGATGCTTGTTGGAAACGTTTTTTATTAAGCAGGGTATCAATGAAAAAATCAATTCGTTCCCCATCAAAAAATACAGCCCCTCGGATGTTTTTACATACCGGATCCCGCGAAACATACGAAAATCCATTATCCTCTTCTGAAACGTCTGATTCTTGAATGATGCCACTGATATTTTTGAGACATTGCCTATATACCGCTTCTCGTTTGGCATTGTCTTTCATCCACTCGCTGTACTGTTTTTCCTCTTTCTCCTGCAATACTAACCTGTAAAGCATCCCAATTCTTGGAAACTCTTCTTCATATTTGGCTTTTGAAATCGAGAGCTCTTCTACAGTCTGATCCTGAAATTTTTTAAAGAGCACACGGATATGTATCTGGCACGATACGCCTTTTACCCAGTTTATTGATGCCTTACCATTACTACAATGCTCTGCTTCTTCCGCAATCAATTCATCAATACTTTTTTTCTGCAACTCATCCTCTAGAGACTTGGTTTTGTCAGCAAGTACCTGTCCCAATGCGATGTCAATTAATACCGGCTCCCTCTCTTCCGTACCCAATGCATCAGTTACCATGCGCGAATGGTCTTCTTTCATGATACTTTCGAAGTCTTGCCAAGGTATTTGGGCATATTTCTGCGCCAAAATTTCTTTGATTTTTGCAACTTCAGGTGATTTTTCCAGCCGCTCCCATTCTGGCCGTTCCCCCTCTTTCTTTTTCAAATTTTGTTTGATCTGTTTTATCAGAATTTCTCTGTCAACAGCCTTGCTTAAATTTATAGGCAGCTCCAACTGCTCCATGACCCGATTCGCAATGGCGCATTCTGGATAAAACACATAATAGTAGGAAGAATCTTCGTGTTCGGATTCATCAACTTGGGTTACCGCAACTTTGTCTTTGAGCTGTTTAAAGCATTGTCTGTATTCAGCATCGAGTTTGCCATGGCCCGACATTAATGTCTTCTCAATGTTTTTCCAATCTACCTCTGTGGCGGCACGGTAGGCGGCTGTCAAAATAGGAGCAGGCATGTGCTCTCCATCGCTATATTTTAATTCTATCTGCACGAGTTCAGAGAACGTTTTTTCTGAGAATTTCTCTTTTAAAACATGATAATAAGCTTTACACAAAGGAATATGATCCCAAGCTTCCTTCTGACAGCTTTGCGGGATTTCTTTGGTCAGTGTTTCGATATTTTTTGTTTTCAATTCATTCAAAAGCGGCGCCGCCTTATCAGCAAAGATGCGGTCTATGGCTTCTCTTTTAGCCTGTTCTTCCAACGAACTGTCGGTATTTATGGAGTGAACGGATTCTTGATGTAAAGCCTTTGAATAGAATGTTTTCCAATCTTCATCGGCATATTTCTTTTCCCATTCGGTTTTAAATTGCATGGCTTGCTTTTCAATTTTCTGATTAAGCGCTTCTTTTTCCGCATTTTCTTTCCGCCATTCATGGAACGATTCTGCGGAATCAACAGCCGTCCATGCGGCGAAACAGGGTAATAATTCGGTGTTGTCAGGGTTCAACATCAAAAGATCGTCGGGATACGCCGCAATCATTTGTCGTCCATCGACGTTTTCCATATCAACACCCGCCTTCTTGAACACATCGTCTTTCAAACATTGTTCTTTTTTAGTTTTGGCTTCGTCGAGATGCTGGAAATAATACACGCGGTCTTTAACGGGCGACGTGATGGGTGCTGAATTTGGCTGACTGATACACGCGCCTAAAGAGAGGGCGGATAAAGCGAGGATGGCGGAAGTGCGTAAGTGCATTGTTAGTTCCTTAGTCAGGATATTTTTAAAATTTAAGAATGAGGTCGTCTGAAAACATCAAGACTACGGTTTCAGACGACCTTTTGATGAAATGTTTCCATCAATTTTGTTTGACTGCGGATGCTTGTTGGAAACGTTTTTTATTAAGCAGGGTGTCGATTAAGTCTCTGAAACGTAATGATTCAACCGAAACATCAGAGCTAAACGCCAGGCATCCGGGCACCTGTCTCACATACAAAGATCCATCATCCATTTCTGAAACATTTGATTTCCCGATGATTCCACTGATCTTTTTGAGACATTCCCTATATGCCGCTTCTCGCTTGTCACCATCTTTGTTCAGCTCAAAGTATTGTTTTGTCTGTTTTTCATGCAATACCAAATAGTAGGCTGTCTGAGCCAATGAATGCCCTCCTTCATATTTATCTTTTAAAGTGAAAAGTTCTTCCAAAGTCTGATTCTGAAATTTTTTTGAAAGGGCACGGAAAGGTACGTCACACCGAACATCTTCTCGCCAATCTATTGCTTCTTCGCCGCGACAGCTGGCGGGCATTTCGGCAATCAGTTTATCGATGCTCTTTTTCGCCAATTCATCCACCAGAGGCTGGATTTTGTCAGTAAACATCTGTTCCAACACCATAGACATTATCTTTTTCTGCTTCTGCTCCTCTTCCGTTCCCGAGAAAATGTTTACCATACTCGGATAGTCTTTTTCTACGGCACTTCTGAAATTTTGCCAAGGTGTTTGGGAGTATTTCTGTGCCCAAATTGTTTTGGTTTGTGCAAATTCGGGCGATTTTTCCAACTGCTCCTGTTCTTTTTGGCTGTCTTCCCCCTCTTTCCAGCGTTGTTTGAATTGCTTCATCCAAACTTCTCTGTTAACAGCCTCACTTAAATCGGTAGGCAGATTCAACTGTTCCATGACTTGATTCGTAATGACGCATTCGGGATAAGATTCAAAATACTCGGATGGAGTGTCTCCTCTATAGTAAGTAATCTGTATTGTCTTAATTTTATCCCTGATTTTTTTAACACATTGCGTGTATTCGGCATCGAGCTTACGGTAATCCGACATTAAAACCGCAGACATTTTTTCCGAACTAACCTCCAATGCAGAACGGTAGGCCATTGACAAAATGGAAGCAGATAAATGCCCGTCGTCATTATATTGTTTTTCCATGTCTGACAATTCAGATACTGTTTTTTCCGAAAGTTTCTCTTTTAAAGCATGATAATAGGCTTTGCATGAAGGGATAAGGTTCCAAGCTCCCTCTCGACAGCTTTGCGGGATTTCTTGGGTCAGTATTTCGATGTTTTTTGTTTTCAGTTCATTCAAAAACGGCTTTGCCTTATCAAAAAAGATACGGTCTATGGCTTCTCTTTTGGCAAGCTCTTCCAATCGTTTTTGTCTATTCTGTGAGTCAACGGATTCTTGACGCAAAGCCTCGGGGTAGAATGTATTCCAATCTTCATTGGCGTATTTCTTTTCCCACTCTGTCTTGAACCGGATGACCTGCTTTTCAAATTTTTGTTTCAGCGCTTCTTTTTCCGTATTTTCCTCTCTCCATCTACTCATTGGCTCTACAGCATTATTTGCCGTCCATGCGGCGAAACAGGGTAATAATTCGGCGTTGTCAGGATTCAGCATCATAATATCGTCGGGAAACTCAGCTATCATTTGTCGATCACCGACACTTTCCATATTAACGCCCGCTTTTTTAAACACGTCGCCTTTCAAACATTGTTCGTTTTTAGTTTTGGCTTCGTTAAGATGCTCGAAGTAATAGATATAGTCTTTGACGAGAGGATTGATGGGCTCAGGAGATTGGGAACCGGTAGATGCCGAATTTGGCTGACTGATACACGCGCCTAAAGAGAGGGCAGATAAAGCGAGGATGGCGGAAGTGCGTAAGCGCATTGTTAGTTCCTTAGTCAGGATATTTTTAAAATTTAAAAATGGGGTCGTCTGAAAACCTAGACACAACGGTTTCAGACGACCTTTTGATGAAATGTTTTCATCAATTTTGTTTGACTGCGGATGCTTGTTGGAAACGTTTTTTATTAAGCAGCGTTTCGGTGAAGTATTTGAAACGTGACGATTCAACTGGAAGACCAGAGCTAAACGCTAGGCATCCCGGCGCCCGCCTAGCATACGAAGAATCATTATCCTCTTCTGAAATATATGATTTTTCGATGATTCCACTGATATTTTTGAGACATTGCCTATATGCCGCTTCTCGCTTGGTATCATCTTTACTCAACTCAAGATATTGTTTTCTCTCTTGTTCATACCATGCCAAAAAGTAGGCTCTGTAAACCAATAAAAACCCCTCTTCATCTTTATTTTCATATTTATCTTTTGAAGCGGAATGCTCTTCTAAAGTCTGATTCTGAAATTTTTTTTTGAGAGCGCGGAAATATGCATCACATTGACTATCTGCTAACCAATCTATTTTTCCTTCACCGCGACAGCTGGCAGGCAGTTCGGCAATCAGTTTATCAATGCTGTTTTTCGCCAATTCATCCACGAAAGGCTGCATTTTGTCAGTAAGCACCTGTTCCAATGCTATGACCTTTATCCAATACTGCTTTTGTTTCTGATTCTGTTCCTCTTCCGTACCCGAGAAAATGTTTGCTGTACTCGGATAGTCTTTTTCTGAAGCACTTATGAATTTTTGCCAAGGTGTTTGGGCATATTTCTGTGCCAAGATTGTTTTGGTTTGTGCAACTTCTGGCGATTTTTCCAACTGCTCCCGTTCTGTATCGACTTTATCTGCCTCTTCCCAGATTTGCTTGCTTAACTTTATCGACACTTCTCTGTCAACAACCTTATTTAAATCAGTAGGCAGTTCCAACCTTTCCATGACTTGATTCGTAATGACGCATTCTGGATAAAGTTTTGAATAAAAGGAAAAGGTGTAATCTTCGATTTTATTCATCTGGAACTCTGTTGATTCTATTTTATCGCCGATTTTTTTAGCACATTGCATATATTCGGTATTGAGTTTTCGATAATCCCGCATTAATGCTTGATCCATTTTTTCTGAATTCCCCTCCACCGCAGAACGGTAGGCCGCCGACTGAACGGTAGCAGGCAGATGCTTGGCGTCGTTATATTGTTTTTCCATACCCGCCAATTCGGATAATGTTTTTTCTGAGAATTTTTCCTTTAAAACATGATAATAGGCTTTACACGAAGGAATAAGGTCCCAAGCTCCCTTACGACAGCTTTGTGGAATTTCTTTGGTCAATGTTTCAATGTTTTTTGTTTTCAATTCATTCAAAAACGGCTCCGCCTTATCGACAAAAATGCGGTCGATGGCTTCTCTTTTAGCCCGATCTTCCAATCGGTTTTTTCTATTGCGTGTTTGAACGGATTCTTTACGCAAAGCCTCGGGGTAGAATGTGTTCCAATCTTCATTGGCGTATTTCTTTTCCCATTCGGTTTTGAGCCAGATGACCTGCTTTTCAAATTTTTGATTAAGCGCTTCTTTTTTCTTATTTTCCTCCTGCCATTTACGCAGCGGTTCCGCAGCATTGTTTGCCGTCCACGCGGCGAAACAGGGGGATAATTCGGTGTTGCCGGGATTGAGCATCAAAATATCGTCGGGATAGGCAGCGATAAATTCTCGATGATGGAAATTTTCCATATCAACGCCCACCTTTTTAAACACGCCGTCTTTCAAACATTGTTCGTTTTTAGCTTTGGCTTCGTCGAGATGCTCGAAATAATAGATGTAGTCTTTGGCGAATGGGTTGATGGGGGTTGATGATGAAGAACTGGTGGGTGCCGAACTTGGGTTGCTGATACACGCGCCTAAAGAGAGCGCGGATAAAGAGAGGATGATGGAAGTGCGTAAGTGCATTTTGGTTCCTTGATGTTCTTAGTGAGAATATTTTTGGGGGTTTTAAAATGAGGTCGTCTGAAAACAGATTGAGACTGTTTCAGACGACCTTTATAGGTTTTATTGTTCTATTGGCGGCTGCGTATCGTCCAATATTCCTTCGCCACGTTGCGCAACCGTCCAAACTGCCCGTTCTGCCGCCAATTCCCTGCACAATACTTCCTTCACTTTTTCCAACTTCATGCCGCCGCAGATAAATGCGTCTATGGCGGCGAAGCGGTGTTCCGGCCAAGTGTGGATGCTGATGTGGGATTCGGCGAGCAGTAAGATGCCGGTAATGCCGCCTGCACCGCCGAAGGTGTGGAAACGCTCGGCGAGGATGGTGGCTTCTGCAGCTTGGGCAGCGGCTTTAAGGGCGGTTTTCAGACGACCTTCGTCTTTCAAGACAGCTTGATTACAGCCATATAAATCTAAAAGACCGTGATTGCCGGGGATATGGGTCATTTATGGCCTCCGGAGAAACCTCCGCCGCCGTAATAGCCGCCGGAATGCATACGCGAGCCGTCGGAGTCGGAAGAGCCGTAGCTGATGATCATGGAGATGATGATGATAATGGTGCTGAAAATGATGTAAGTGGCTCTCGACATGTTAATCCTCGTCCTCGTCTTCTTTACCCATATTCCACAATATCCAGCTTCCTATAAAGATGGTGATAAATGCAACGGAATTGCCGTCGGTCAGCAGCGCAGGGAGGTTGACGACAACCAAGATAGCGATCATGACAAACCGTAATTGGTTATCGACCCCGTCTGCGTTCATTTTTGCCGTGTATCTGGGCGCTTCCGCCTGCAAACCGAAGGCGCCGGCAACTTTGCCGTAGGTGGTGCGCGTGCTTTTACTCCATGCCAGCTCGTGTTCGGTCAGCTCGGCACACAGTTTGCTGTTGCTGCCGACTTGGTAGTCGGTGTAATACGCCAAATCACCCGAACGGATATGCCAGTAAAACGCGCCGGCGGCGACTTCGACTTTGCCGCCGTAGGAATAAAGTTCATCACAACCTTGCGGTTTGCGGGCGCTGTTTAAACGCGGCCAGTTGTTTTGCGTTTCAGACTGGCTCCACTCGCCGTCGGACGATTCGACCAACCACAAAAAGCCTTTCTGCGGATTGTAAAGCAGGTATTCGACCCACCAACCGACCGGCGTCAGTATCCGCCGTTTGCCTTCAAACATATATTCATAAGTCGCATCGGGGTCCAGTTCGGAATACCTGACTGCACCCATCACGAAATAATCATTGTCATTCAGACGACCCTGCGTGCCGATAGGCAGGGTAAACAGTTTACTCTGCGACACACGCATGGCATTGGCAGTAATCAGCCGCGCTTTTTCCTTACCGACTTCCAATTGGCTGCCGCAGCTCGGGCAAATCAGAAAATCGGTGACACCGCTCAACCAATGGACGGACGACCCGCAATTCGGACAATTTTCCGAATGATGACTGCCTTTCAGACGACCTGCCGTTTCACGGATTTGGTCGTCGGTACGGGTATTCTGCAGTTTCAGTTCATTTAGGCCGACCATACTGCCGTAATAGATTTCGGGAGGATCATCGCCGTAATCTATCGTCAGAAAAAGACCTGAGCATCGCCAGTCTATGACTTTACTTGTCGTATCTGCAGTCAGCTTAAACGGCAACTCGCCCTGCGCCGCCGATTTTCTGAGACTGATTTCACGCTTATCCGACGGAACAAAGTTTTTATTTTGAAAATTGAAATTGCAACCGCCCGGCACGACGTCGTGAAAGTCCGGCACAACTTCAGGCGATTCAACCAAGCGCGTCATGGAATACAGGTCGCCGGATTCAGACAGCCAACCGGTTTGCCCGTCATCAAACAGCGCATACCATTCGTTCCACACACCGTCATCGTATTGCACCTGAAGCCGTCCGACCAAGGTAAATGGGCGGGTAACGTATGTCCCTGTCGTGCCGATTTGCAGCGGGCTGAAATCCTCCAACAAAGCGGAATCGCGTCCGGAATCGACGATACTGTCATCCTGCCGCACCAGCATGCTGTTGCAGTAGCCGCACACCAGCGTAACGGCTGTCGCGGAATGCGCCTCAACAAGCGCACCGCAGCTCGGGCAGTCGGTTTTGAAGAATGGGGTGTTTGACATGAATTTTCTTTTTCGGAATTTCAGACGACCTGGGACAAACCGATACAGGCTTCAGCCGATGCTTAAAAAATACTGGCAAATAAACATCTTGCCGCATTTTCCAAAACGCAAACAGCGTCCGCACTATCCGCATGCCGATGCAGACTGCAGCAAACAAGCAGTCGGCAGCAATATGATTGTATAGTAAAACAAAACGGCTTGGGTACGGAATCAGGCAAGCACAGCCGCATCCTACCGAATTTAACCCATCTATACGACAAAGGTCGTCTGAAAACCTGTCATCGTTTATCTGCATCATTTGAATCATCACGCTACCTTTGATTTGTTCCATTGCTCACAAATAGTCAAATTGATATTGTTATTTATTACAAATGCTGTATTATGTTCGGGTAATTGTAACAAATAAAACAATAACATCATAAACTCCCAATTATCTACAATATTTTTCCCCGTCATTCAGACGACCTCATTCCACAGATTTTCAATTTTTCAACACCTCAAACCATTTTGTATGGCTTGTTCGTTAAATTTTGCGCGTTTTAAATTTGGAGAATCGATGTGAGTTTCGACTGCATCGCCCATATCCGTAAAACAAACGGGCTCCCGCAGCCTGTCTTTGCAAAGACAGATGGCAGAAAACAGAAATAGCCCAGCTGTGAGAATACCCAAGGAGATCTAGATGATGACCTACTACGCCCATTCTGCCCAAGATGAACTCGGCAATCTCTTGCCTTACGAACATTGGCAAACCTTGCAAAGCCATTCTGTAAATGTTGGCGAAATGGCGGCGGAGTTTGCTCGGATATTTGGTGCGCAGGAAATTGCCTGCCAGACGGGGCAGCTGCATGATTTGGGGAAATATTCGGAACCCTTTAATCACCGATTGCATGGTGGCCCATCAGTCGATCATGCTACTGCCGGAGCGAAAATTGCAGTCGAATGTTGGGGAGATATTATTGGCAAGCTGATGGCGTTTTGCATTGCGGGGCACCATGCGGGGCTAGCCAATGGCAATGGCGAAGGCGATAATCGCCGCACGTTAAAACAGCGTTTGGCGTTGCAATTCGGCGCAGATATTCCCGCCCTTGATAACCTGTGGCAACAAGAAATCAAGCTCCCTAAAAACCTGTCCGCCCCGCCACTCAAAGCCGACGCGCATCATCCTTTTTTCTCATACGCCTTCTTCACCCGAATGCTCTATTCCTGCTTGGTGGATGCTGATTATCTCGACACCGAAGCCTTCTACTTAAATTTAGAAAACAAAATTGCCGAACGCGGCGGTTACCCCGATTTAAACGCCTTACAACGCAATTTCAATCAATTTATCAACGATTTCAGACGACGTATCGCCCAAGCTTCAGAGCAAACCGAAGCCGAAAAACGCAATACTGCTTTAAACCGCCTGCGCAGTGAAATTCTTGATCATGCCGTAGAACAAGCGGTACAAGCGCAAGGGCTGTTCACGCTCACCGTGCCGACGGGCGGCGGCAAAACTTTCACTTCCATGGCATTTGCGCTGGAACACGCCAAACGGCACGGTATGCAGCGCGTGATTTACGTCATCCCGTTCACCAGCATCATCGAACAAAATGCCGCCGAGTTTCGCAAAGCCTTTGGCGAATTGGGCGAACAAGCTGTGTTGGAACACCACAGCACTTTCGACGACGGCAAACTGCAAGGTGAGGCTACCAAAGACAAATTGCGCCTCGCCTCGGAAAACTGGGACGCGCCGATTGTCGTGACCACCGCCGTGCAATTCTTCGAATCCCTCTTTGCCGACCGCTCCTCGCGCTGCCGCAAGCTGCACAACATCGCAGGCTCCGTCATCATCCTCGACGAAGCACAAATGCTGCCGCTTAATCTTTTGCTGCCCATCATGCAAGCCATCAAAGAATTGGCGCAAAACTACCGCTGCAGCGTCGCCATGTGCACCGCTACCCAGCCAGCCGTGCAAGCCGAAAACGGCTTCTATCGCGGCTTTGAAAACGTGCATGAAATAGCCCCAAAACCGACCGCACTTTTCGACAAACTGCGCCGCACCACCGTGCAACACATCGGCACACAAACCGACGCCGACCTGCTCGCCAAACTTACTGAACACCCGCAAATGCTCGTCATCGTCAATAACCGTCGCCACGCCCGCAGCCTGTACGACCAAGCCAAACACCTTGACGGTACGTTCCACCTGACCACCTTAATGTGCGCCAAACACCGCAGCCAAAAGCTCGATGAGATCAGAGGTCGTCTGAAAAGCGGAGAACCCTGCCGCGTTATCGCCACCTCCTTAATCGAAGCCGGCATTGATGTGGATTTTCCGCTGGTAATGCGCGCCGAAGCAGGCCTAGACAGCGTTGCCCAAGCCGCAGGACGCTGCAACCGCGAAGGCAAAAGGCCGTCTGAAAACAGCTTTGTATGGATATTCGCGCCCGAAGAACAATGGAAAGCCCCGCCCGAACTTGTTACCCAAGCCGCCGTTATGCGCCTGACCGCCGACAGCTTTTCAGACGACCTCTTATCAACCCAAGCCGTCGCCGCCTACTTCGCCGAGCTTTATCAATTAAAAGGCAGCGAACTGGACAATAAAAAAATTCTGAAAATGCACAACGATACAGGGCAAAGCCTCGATTTCCCATTCCAAACCATCGCCGACAAGTTCCGCATGATCGAAAGTCACATGCAGCCGCTGATTATTCCGTTCGATGTTGATGCTGAAAACCTCATCAGCAGCCTGCACCACGCCGACCACATCGGCGGACTCTTACGCAAACTGCAACCCTACAACGTCCAAATCCCCGAAAAAGCCCTCGCCGCTTTGTATAAAGCAGGGCGTATCGAACCGATTAACGAGAAAAACTTCGGCAAACAGTTTTATACGCTGATTGGATTGGATTTGTATGATGAAGTGGCGGGGTTGAGTTGGGAGGATACGGAGTTTTTGAAGGGGGAGAGTTTGGTGTTTTAGCTTAACTTATAATTTTTAGAATATTTATTTGATTTTTTCCTGTAAAAAGAATATCCTTTGTATGGCTTAAAAAGTAATTTGGAGAAAATTAAGACCATGTCCCAATCTCAACTGACACCACATCAAGCCCGATACTACTCCTGGCTTTTAACTCGTCAAGCCGAGGGTGGCAGTATGGACTCATTAGCAACAACATTGGTTGATGCCCAAGTCGATTTAAATCCGCATCAAGTTGATGCTGCCTTGTTTGCCTGCAAAAATCCGTTGTCAAAAGGTGTGATTTTGGCGGATGAAGTAGGTTTAGGAAAAACCATCGAAGCGGGCTTGGTGATATTGCAGCATTGTGCCGAACGCAAACGTAAAATTCTGATTATTACTCCTGCCAACTTACGCAAACAATGGCATCAAGAGTTGCAGGAAAAATTTGGTTTACAGGGCATGATTTTGGAGGCTAAAAGTTACAATGCCATAAAAAAAACAGGCAAAAACCCTTTTCGTCAAGAAAATCCCGTTATCTGCTCCTATCAATTTGCTAAATCTAAAGCGGATGATATTAAACAAATTGAATGGGATTTGGTTGTATTAGATGAAGCTCATCGTCTACGCAATGTTTATAAGAAAAACAATGTTATCGGTAAAACTTTAAAAGAAGCTTTGGAAAACGTATCCAGCAAAGTCCTATTAACTGCTACTCCTTTGCAAAATTCTTTGCTTGAACTTTACGGCTTGGTCAGCATGATAGATGACCGTGTTTTTGGCGACTTAGATAGTTTTCGTGCTCAATTCGGTGCAAAGGCCACAGAACAGACCTTATCTCATCTGCGCCAGCGACTCAGCCCTGTTTGCCGACGTACCTTACGCCGTCAAGTACAGGCTTATGTTCCCTATACTCATCGCCTTGCCATCCTGCAAAAATTTACTCCATCCGACCAAGAACGAGAATTTTCTCATTTGGTTGCCGAATACCTTCGTCGTCCAAATCTGCAAGCAATGCCGGAAGGACAACGACAGCTTATTTCCCTAGTGTTGTGGAAACTTTTAGCCTCTAGTAGCCGCGCTATTGCAGGTGCACTGGATACTATGACCAAGCGCCTACAAGGCGTATTGGCAGAATCAACCACGCAAGACCTGGTCGAAACTCTGGACGAAGATTATGAAAGCTTAGATGAAACTGCAGAAGAATGGGAAGAGGAAAACGAATCGAGCATTCTGACTGCTGATGAATATCAAGCGATTGCTGATGAAATTGAAGAGCTCAAACATTTTAAACAACTTGCCGAAAACATCCGAGAAGACGCAAAAAGCCGTGCATTATTGACCGCGCTTTCCACAGCCTTTGGCAAATTGAAAGAACTTGGTGCGGCGCAAAAAGCCATTATTTTTACCGAATCCAAACGCACCCAAGCCTATCTCTTAGAATGTCTTGCCCAAACCGACTACGCAGGCGAGAATGGTGACGGTATCGTGTTATTCAATGGTACAAACAGTGATCCCCAAGCACAAAAAATCTATAAAGACTGGCTCAAACGGCATGAAGGCAGCGATAAAATCACCGGTTCCAAAACTGCCGATACCCGTGCCGCTTTAGTAGAGCATTTCAAAGAGCGCGGTACCATCATGATTGCCACTGAAGCAGGTGCAGAAGGCATTAACCTACAATTCTGCTCACTCATTATCAATTACGATCTGCCTTGGAATCCGCAGCGCGTTGAACAGCGCATCGGACGCTGTCACCGTTATGGACAAAAACACGATGTTGTCGTCGTGAATTTTGTTGATGAAACCAATGAAGCCGACCAACGTGTTTACGAATTGCTTGAGCAAAAATTTAAGCTTTTTAATGGTGTATTTGGTGCCAGCGACGAAGTATTGGGGGCAATCGGTAGCGGCGTAGACATCGAACGGCGTATTGCTGAAATCTACCGCCAATGCCGCCAGTCCGAAGACATCAAAACTGCCTTTGATAGCCTGCAAAGTGAGCTATCGGACGAAATTAACCAAAACATGATGAAAGCCCGTCAAACCCTGCTGGAAAATTTTGATGAAGAAGTCCGCGAAAGACTGCGTGTTCGTGCTGAAGAAAGCCAAGTAGCACTCAACAAATACGAAAAAATCTTAATGGAATTAACCCGAAGCGAACTTGGTGACAGTTCAGACTTCTATGATGGTGGTTTTATACTCAATAAGCTACCTGAAAATCTTTCAGACGGCCTTAACATTCCAACAGGACGATACGAACTGCCGCGAAAAAGTGGCGAAGCCTATCTCTACCGCATTACCCATCCCTTGGCACAAGCCATCATCGATCGCGCCAAAAAACGCGATTGTCCACCAGTACGTCTAATTTTTGATTATCAAGAGCATAACGGCAGGATCAGTACACTCGAACCCTATCGCGGACGAAGCGGACAACTGATTGTCAAACTCATCAGCATTAGCGCACTGGGTGATACGGAGCAGCACATACTGATTGCCGCCATAACTGAAAACGGTGAAGTTCTACAAGCGGATGACCCAGAAAAACTTCTGCGCCTGCCTGCACATATTGCCGAAACCACAACAAAAATGGGATTTCAGACGACCTTATCCGATAATATCGCTGAACGCCGCCAAACGCTATTAAACCAAGCCACCGAACGGAATTTAGGTTATTTTGAGGAGGAAGTGCAAAAACTAGACGACTGGGCGGATGATTTAAAACAAGGTTTGGAACAGGACATTAAAGAAACCGATCGTGAAATCAAAGAAGTCCGCCGCACCGCCGCCACTTCCGCTACGTTGGAAGAAAAACTAAGCTGGCAGAAAAAGCAGCGCGAATTAGAAAATAAACGCAGCCGCCAACGCCGAGAACTTTTTGATAAACAGGATGAAATCGAAGCGCAGCGTAACCAACTGATTGAAGAATTGGAAGAAAGTTTGAAGCAGAAGGTGGAAGAGGAAGAATTGTTTTTTATTGAATGGGAGATTAACTAAATGAAAAAGAAAACATATAGTCTTTCAATTTTTTTATTAAAGGAATCCATAAAACAAGAAGATGCAGCTATTCAAGGTGCTGCTCACTTGAAAAAAACAGTATTTAATGTAGAAGATAAAGAATTTTGTTTGTATTCCAAGCAAAACCCTTCTCACAACCCCTCATGGGTAAGCCTGTTTACATCTCATACAACCGATGATTTAAGTCATCTATTTAGTTCTGGTTGTGCGGCAGTTCTTTTGTCAAAAAATAATGATAGATACTTGGCTCTTACTTTTGGGTATGGTCGTCATTTACTGAATCCTGATTGCTTTGAAGAAAATTTTGGTTTACGGGTTGTCTTGAATGCAGTAGATCCAGCAAAGCTAAGAAGTGTAGATGTTCATACTTTAGAATCTATACCCGTACATAAAAGAAACCAAGCAAGTGTTTCAACCAATTTTGCTGATTTTGGTTTGGATGTTGAACAAGACTTGATGTATGCAGCAACAGGTTCTCCAAAAGATACAAATTTTTGTAAAACTCTTTCAGGGAAAGACGCTCTTAAAATTTCATTACCATTTGAGCTAAATGATCTTCCCACTCTTCTAGATAAGGCAATGACCTTATTTAATTCCGAGTCCTACAAGCAAAGTTTCCCTTGGATAGATAGATTATCTGAGGTCAGAAGTAAGGCACTTAAAAATGATTTGGATATAAAGCTAGTCGAAAAAATCAATCAAAATGATTTTTCCAAAACATGGCTTACCATTCCTGAGGTTATCAATTGGGAAAGTGTTTCTGGTTTTCGATATCAAAAAGCCAAAAGAGGTGAGCTTAGTGATGACATAAGTTGGGAAGGTTATTTGGCTTATGCAAGCGAAGACAGTAAAGATATTACAATTGAGGGTTTTAAGGAACAATATATTCATTGCATCAATGCAGCAAATGAACAGCCTGCATATACATGGAAAGTTTACCAATGCATTTACTGTGAGCTTGAATTAAATGGTGATTCTTATTCCTTAACGAATGGTAAATGGTACAAAATAGATAATGATTTTTTGGCAAATTTAGACAAAAATATCCAAGATATTCCTATATCTACAATTTCATTACCTGACTATATGGAAAAATCCGAAGAACAGTACAATAAAAAGGTTGCTGATAGTGATACTAATCGATTTGTTCTAATGGATAAGAAAAATATATCCTATGGCGGCGGAAGCAGTAGAATAGAACTGTGTGATATTTACAGCAACGATAAGAAGCTAATTCATGTTAAGCGCTATGGAGGTTCAAGCGTTTTAAGCCATTTGTTTTCACAAGGCTTGGTTTCTACTCAACTGATTTTATCTGATGGAAATTTTCGCTCATTGGTTAATAAAAAACTGCCTAAGTCCCATAAATTACCCGCTAAAAACGAAAAACCAAAGGCGAATGAGTTTGAGGTTGTGTATGTAATAGCCAGCAATGATAAGAAGACAACGGCTCTTGATTTACCCTTATTTAGTAAAATAAATTTGCGTAGTTGCTATAACCGTCTTCAATTGATGGGTGTTGCTACTAGCCTTTGTATTGTACCTGTAGTAAATGACTTAAAAGCGGATGTATCGTAATGAAAAAACAAAAACTCGAACTCACCTGGATAGGCAAACATAAACGTCCGAAGTTAGAAGCGCGGATTTTGCTCGAAGACTCCGAAAAGTCGTATCACGCCAAAGTGCGGTCGGAATCGGCGGCGTTTGATAACCGATTGATTTTCGGCGACAACCTGCTTGCACTTAAAGCTTTAGAGCAGGAATTTACGGGTAAGGTGAAATGCGTGTTTATCGACCCGCCGTATAACACAGGCAGTGCCTTTACCCATTACGATGACGGGTTGGAGCATTCCATTTGGCTGGGGTTGATGCGCGACCGTCTGGAAATCATCAAACGGCTGCTGGCAGACGACGGCTCGCTGTGGATTACCATCGACGATAACGAAGCGCATTATTTGAAAGTGTTGTGTGATGAAGTGTTTGGTCGGGCAAACTTTGTAGCTAATGCGATTTGGCAGAAGAAATACGCACCTCAAAATGACGCAAAATGGCTATCAGATTCCCATGATCATATTTTGATTTATGCTAAAAATAAAACATTATGGCGACCAAACCTACTCAGTAGAACCGAAGAAGCAAACAGTTTATATAAAAATCCAGATAAGGATCCTAGAGGTGTTTGGATGTCTGACAATATGTCTGTAAAAACATATTCAGAAACAAATGATTATCCAATAACCACTCCCTCTGGAAGGATTGTAAATCCTCCAGCAAGTAGGTGCTGGGCTTATTCTCAAGAAAAATTACAACAGTTAATTTCAGATAATCGAATATGGTTTGGCTCAAAGGGAGAGGGAGTCCCAAGAATAAAACGTTTTTTAAGTGAAGTTAAAAGTGGAATAGTTGCTAAAACTATGTGGCTACGTGATGAGGTTGGCGATAACCAAGATGCAAAAAAAGAAGTAAAACAATTTAATGCCAAAGATGTTTTTGATACTCCAAAGCCTGAAAAACTAGTTCAACGCATTATCCACCTTGCCACCAACCCTGGCGATCTCGTTCTAGATTCTTTTGCTGGAAGCGGTACGACCGGCGCGGTTGCCCATAAAATGGGACGGCGTTGGATTATGGTGGAGCTGGGCGAGCATTGCCATACGCACATTATCCCGCGCCTGCAAAAAGTCATCGATGGCGAAGACCAGGGCGGGATTTCCAAAGCGGTAAACTGGCAAGGGGGAGGCGGATTCCGCTATTTCCGCCTTGCGCCGACATTGATTGTGAACGACAAATGGGGCAATCAAATCATCAATCCCGACTACAACCCTGAAATGCTGGCGGAAGCCTTGGCGAAGCTGGAGGGATTTACTTATATGCCGTCTGAAAACCTTTGGTGGCAGCACGGTTATTCCAGCGAAAACGATTTTATCTACGTTACCACCCAAAGCCTATCTGTTGAGCAGTTGCAAGTGCTTTCAGACGAGGTTGGAGCAGGTCGCAGCCTGCTAATCTGCTGCTCCGCTTGGCGTGGAATTACGGCAGATCAGGCGGCAGAGCGTTTTCCGAATCTTTCCTTAAAAAAAATCCCCAAAATGATTTTGAAACGCTGCGAATGGGGACACGATGATTACAGCTTGAACGTCGCCAATCTTCCGATGGCGGAAGAAGAAACTATACAAAGGTCGTCTGAAAACCAACCCACCGCCACAACCAAACCCGTGAAACGCAAAAGTGCGGCCGAAAATCAGGATGGATTGTTTGATGGAGAGGATAGTGATGGGTAAGGAAATGGCGATGATGCCTGCCGATTATGGGCAATGGCTGGCGGACATTAAAAACCGGGTACTGACCGCGCGGCACAAAGCGGTTTTGGCGGTAAATGCCGAGCTGGTATCGCTTTACTGGCATATCGGGCGGGATATTTTGCAGCGGCAGGCTGCGCAAGGCTGGGGCAGCAAAGTGATTGACCGCTTGGGGCGGGATTTGCGCGAGGCGTTTCCTGAAATGAAGGGGTTTTCCCGTGCCAACCTTCTATATATGCGGGCTTTCGCAGAAGCTTGGACTGATTTTGAAATTGTCCAACAGGCTGTTGGACAATTGCCGTGGGGTCATAATGTGCTTTTGCTTAACCGTATTAAGGAAAAAGAAGCACGTTTGTTCTATGTGCAGAAAGCAATAGCGGAAAATTGGTCGCGCGCCACATTAGAAGTCCACATTAAAAACCGCCTGCACGAGCGACAAGGAAAAGCGGTTACTAACTTCGCTGCCCGTTTGCCCGCGTCGACTTCCGCATTGGTGCAAGAAACATTAAAAGATCCTTATTTGTTCGACTTTTTGAGTTTGGGCGAGGACGCGCAAGAGCGGGAAATCGAAAATGCCTTGGTGCAGCACATTACCCGTTTTTTGCTGGAGTTGGGCAACGGCTTTGCTTTTGTTGGGCGGCAATACCGCTTGGAAGTGAACGGTGACGAGTTTTTTATTGATTTGCTGTTTTATCACACCCGCCTGAAATGCTATGTGGTGGTGGAATTAAAAGCCACAGCATTTAAGCCCGAACACGCAGGGCAACTGAATTTTTATTTGGCAGCAATCGATGCACAAGTGAAAGCCCTTGACGATCATCCAACCATCGGCTTGCTGTTGTGCAAAACGCAAAATCGCTTGGTGGCGGAATATGCCTTATCGGGCATAGACAAGCCGATAGGTATTGCAGAATACGAATTGGTGCGCGCCCTTCCGGAACCTTTGGTAACGAATCTGCCGACAGTTGAAGAGTTGGAAAATGAGTTGTCGGATTGGCAGGAAGCAAGAGATGAACTGTCCAGAAATTCCGGATAGTTCAAATTGTGCTGGCTTGCAGCACAAAATGTCAGTTATTCGAAATTTTCGAGCAACTGATCACATATGGCAGTTTGGTTATCTAAAAAATCCAGATAGCTAAAGGAATAAAGGTCAAATCAGTGATTAAGCCATTCTTAGTTACTGAAAGCAAGAGATAAGAGATAAAACCATGAGCATCAGAACTCAAAACTATATCAACGGACGTTTGTCTTTGCGTGCACCGCAAGCAGAAAGTTTAGCGAAGTTAAAGCAGGCGTTGGATGCTGCACCGGAAATGGCACAAAAAGACCGAGATGTGGCTGCAGTGTTGAATACTTTAAAAGCTGAGTTTCCTACTTTAGAGGATTTTGAGCGGGAATTTCCGTCATTGTGCTTTGCTTTGGCAACGGGGGTGGGGAAAACCCGCCTAATGGGAGCATTTATCGCCTATCTGCATTTGGCGCACGGTATCAATAATTTCTTTGTACTTGCACCAAACCTGACGATTTATAACAAGCTGATTGCCGACTTTACACCGAATACGCCGAAATATGTGTTTAAAGGCATCAGTGAATTTGCAGTGAATCCACCCAAGCTGATTAGTGGCGACAACTATGAACAACAGAATTTGAGCATGGGAATGGATAATCTTTTTGGTGAGATTACCATTAATGTATTCAATATTTCCAAAATCAACAGCGAGGTGCGCGGCGGCAAAGAACCGAAAATCAAACGGATGCGTGAAGTGCTGGGCGATAGTTATTTCAATTATCTGGCGAATCTGCCTGATTTAGTGTTGCTGATGGATGAATCACATCGCTATCGGGCGCAGGCGGGGATGCGGGCGATTAATGAATTAAATCCGCTTTTTGGCTTGGAGTTAACTGCTACGCCATTTGTGGAATCCACCAAAGCTCCTATTCCGTTCAAAAACGTGATCGTGGATTATCCGCTGGCTCGTGCAATGGACGATGGTTTTGTCAAAATGCCTGCGGTGGTTACGCAGCGCAATTTTGATGCAAAAAATTATACGCCCGAAGAAATTGAGAAAATCAAGTTAGAAGACGGTGTGCGTGTGCATGAAAACACCAAGGTCGAGCTTATGACTTATGCTCGGGAAAATAATGTTGCCGTGGTGAAGCCTTTTATGCTGGTGATTGCCCGCGATACCACGCACGCGGCGCAATTATTGTCTTTGCTGGAATCGGATAACTTTTATAACGGGCGTTATCAGGGAAAAGTGATTCAGGTGGATTCGAGTAAATCAGGCAAAGACGAAGAAGAAATGATTGAACGACTTTTGGCAGTGGAGAGCGTGGATGAGCCGACGGAAATCGTGATTCATGTCAATATGCTCAAAGAGGGCTGGGACGTTACCAATCTTTATACCATCGTACCGCTGCGCGCTGCCAATGCTAGAACACTGATCGAGCAATCTATCGGACGCGGTTTGCGTCTGCCTTACGGCAAACGTACGGGAGTGGAAGTGGTGGATAGATTGAACATTATCGCCCACGACCGCTTTCAGGAAATCATCGATGAGGCTAATAAAGGTGATTCGGTGTTGAAATTGAAACAGGTAATTTTGGATGCGCCGAGTGAGGATGATAAAAAGGTCAGCGTGCAGGTATATAGCGGTGTGGAAACGAAATTGGGATTGGCGGAAACGTCGTCTGAAAATACAAAACAAGGTATTTCAGAAACCAATTCTTCAGTCGATTATCAGCCTGTTTTTAAAACTGAAACCGAAAAACGCATTGCCCGAAAGGTAATGGAAGCTGCTGCAAAATATGCTTCCCGTCCAAGTGAGGCTCCAACTTCCCAAGCATTATTGACAGTGGAAATCCGCGAAAAAATCGTTCAAGAAGTTCAGACGGCATTACAACCGGCTCAAGGGGAATTGCTGGTGGATGAGCTGGATATAGCTGAGATTGTTGCTAAAACCACAGAAACAATGGTGAATCAAACCATCGATATTCCTAGAATTACAGTTGTACCCAGCGGGGAAGTTAGCACGGGATTTCATCCATTCAAACTCGATTTAAGCAGCTTGAATCTACAACCGAGTGAACGTGAAATCACTATTCACAACCTGCACACCAACGAACAAAGTAGCCTGTCTGCTGAATTGGGTATGAAGGAAAAACGCCCTGAAGACTATATTGTTTTTTCGCTGATGGATTTCGACGATATCGACTATTTCACCCAAGCCGACTTACTTTACGATTTGGCGGGGCAGATGGTGACGCACCTGCGCACTTATTTATCCGAAGAGGAAGTTTTGAGTGTGCTGGATAAAGAACGTCGCCTGATTGCCCGTGAAATCCATGCTCAAATGATGGCGCATTTTTGGGAAAAAGCGGCAAGTTATGAAGCCCACGTCAGCCAAGGATTTAGTACGCTCAAACCATGCAACTATACTGTTTCAGCTGATGAACCGATTCATTCCGTGCGACAAACACCAAAAGATGTCAGCCGTATTAAGCAAATGCTGTTTGGCAGCTTTTCCAAATGTCTGTATCCCTTACAAAAATTCGACTCTGATACTGAGCGCCGTTTTGCTGTAATTCTGGAACGAGATGCGCAAAAATGGTTCAAACCTGCCCAAGGACAATTCCAGATCTACTGGAAATCAGGTTTCGATTCTAAAGAATATATCCCTGATTTTGTTGTAGAAACAGAAGATTCTATCTGGCTTGTTGAAACCAAAGCAGGTAAAGATTTAAAAGATCCAGAAGTTTTGGCAAAAGCTGATGCAGCTTCTGAATGGTGCAAACATGCTACGAATTATGCGTTGCAGCACAATGGGAAATCTTGGCGTTATGTGCTGATTCCGCATGATGAAGTTGCCGAATCAAAAAAATTGGCAGATTTTTTAAGATTTGAGAAAAAGTCTGTCTAAAGCGGATCGCACTTATAAAGTGCGCGGGTTGAAACTAAAATTTATAGGTTATTAGTAAAAATCAGCCGCTTTCGGGCGGCTGTGTGTTAAGGAGTTTATATGGCAAACCAAATCCGCCTACACATTTGGGGCGATTATGCCTGTTTTACCCGTCCGGAGATGAAGGTGGAGCGGGTGTCTTATGATGTCATCACACCGTCGGCGGCGCGCGGGATTTTGGCGGCGGTGCATTGGAAGCCGGCGATTCGGTGGGTGATAGACCGCATTTATGTGTTGAAACCGATTCGGTTTGAGTCGGTGCGGCGCAATGAGTTGGGCGGTAAGATTTCGGCGGGTAAGGTCAGCGGCGCGATGAAGCGCAAGCGTGTTGCCGATTTATATACGCTGATTGAAGACGACCGCCAGCAGCGCGCGGCGACGGTGCTTAAAGACGTGGCTTATGTGATTGAAGCCCATGCGGTGCTGACGGCAAAAGCAGGCGCGGATGAGACCGTTACCAAGCATATCGAGATGTTCAAACGCCGTGCGAAAAAGGGGCAATGCTTTCAGCAGCCTTGTTTGGGCGTGCGTGAATTTCCTGCCGATTTTGCGTTGATTGACGAAGGTGATCCGCTGCCGCCGTCGGCGTTAGTGGAAAGCGAGGCAAACCGCGATTTAGGCTGGATGTTGCACGATATTGATTTTGATCACGGCAACACGCCGCATTTTTTCCGCGCACAAATGAAAGACGGCGTGATTGATGTACCGCCGTTTTACGCCGAGGAGGTGAAAGCATGATTCTTGCGTCCCTTGCCCGCTATTACCGCCGTTTGGCAGCGGAAACCGATGAAATGGGCAATCCGAAAGTGCCGCCTTATGGCTTTAGCGAGGAGAAAATTGGCTGGATTTTGGTGTTGGATAAAGAAGGTCGTCTGAAAACCGTTGTGCCGAATCTGACTGCCGATAAAAAGCCACAGCCAAAGCTGATGAGCGTGCCGCGCCCTGAAAAACGCACGTCGGGTATCAAACCGAATTTTTTGTGGGATAAAACCGCCTACGCGCTTGGCGTGGAAGCCAATAAAAACAAAGCCGAAGCGAAAGAAAAACCCTTTACGTCGTCTGAAAAAACTTTTGACGCCTTTAAGCAATACCATCTCGATTTACTGCAAAACAGCGAAGATGAAGGCTTGCAAGCCTTGTGCCGTTTTCTGCAAAACTGGCAGTCTGCACATTTTGCTACCGAAAATCTGCCTGCCGAAATGCTCGATGCCAATATCGCATTTTCTCTTGAAAAACCGACCGCTTGTATTCATAAACGAGAAGCAGCACAGGCTATATGGGCTAACTGTCTGAAAAGTGATGAGGCTGAAGAAGGCTTGTGCCTAATTAGCGGCGATACCGCCCCGATTGCGCGGCTGCATCCGGCGATTAAAGGCGTATTTGGCGGGCAAAGCTCCGGCGGTTCGATTATTTCGTTCAACAAAGAAGCCTTTGCCTCTTTTGGCAAGGAGCAAGGCGCAAATGCGCCCGTCTCCGAACAATCCGCCTTTGCCTACACCACCGCGCTGAACTATCTGTTGCGCCGTGAAAACAATCACTGCTTGACCATTGGTGATGCTAGCACGGTCTTTTGGGCGGAAGCAGACGATAGCTCAACTGCGCAGGCTGCCGAGGGCTTCTTTGCGCAAGTATTCACGCCACCGGATGATGAACAAGAAAGTGCCAAAGTTTTCAACGTATTGAAACAAATCGGCAAAGGTCGCCCGCTACAAGAAATTGCGCCCGAACTCTCTCCCAATACCCGTTTTTATATCTTAGGGCTTGCCCCTAATGCCGCACGGATTTCTGTTCGGTTTTGGCTAGACACCACGTTTGGGCAGTTGGCGGAAAATTTGGCGCAGCATTGGCAAGATTTAGCCCTTGAGCCTTGCGCGTGGAAAACGCCGCCATCTATTTGGCGACTCTTATTGCAAACTGCTGTACTGGGCAAAAGCGAAAATATCTCGCCCGTGTTGGCAGGTGAAATGACCCGTGCCGTGATTTGCGGCACGTCGTATCCATTGAGTTTGCTGTCGCAACTGATTACCCGAATCCGCGCCGACGGCGATGTAAACGGCCTGCGCGTGGCAATGATGAAAGCCGTATTAGAGCGGCGTTTTAGAAAAGGTTTTATCGAAGAAGGAGTTCCTATGAGTTTGAACAATGAAAGCCCGAATCGCGCCTATCTTTTAGGGCGGCTGTTTGCCGTGTTGGAGCGCATTCAATATCAGGCGTTGGGCGAATTAAATGCCGGCATTGCCGACCGCTATTACGGCTCTGCATCTGCCGTGCCGTTTTCCGTTTTTCCGCGCCTTTTGTCGGGCGCAAAACACCATTTATCGCGCTTGCGTAAAGACAAAGCCGGTATGGCAGTGAATTTGGATAAAGATTTGGGCGAAATCATTGCCAAACTGCCCGAAACCTTTCCGCGCCATTTGAGCATTGACGAGCAAGGCCGCTTCGCTATCGGCTATTACCATCAAAAACAAAGCTATTTTGCTAAAAAAGAAACCGCTGAAACCATTGAAAACTAAGGAGCCAGAAAATGTCTGCCATTCAAAACCGCTATGAATTTGTTTACTTTTTTGACGTAACCAACGGCAACCCCAACGGCGACCCAGATGCGGGCAATATGCCGCGTCTTGACCCTGAATCCAGCAAAGGTTTGGTAACCGATGTCTGCCTGAAACGCAAAATCCGTAATTTTGTAGAAATCAGCAGCGAAAACGAAGCCGGTTACGAAATCTACGTCAAAGAAAAGAGCGTGTTAAACCTGCAAAACAAACGTGCTTATGAAGCGCTTGGCATTGAGCCGGAAGCCAAAAAACTGCCAAAAGACGAAGCCAAAGCCCGCGACATTACCGCTTGGATGTGCAAAAACTTCTTTGATATCCGCACCTTTGGCGCCGTGATGACCACCGAAGTCAACAGCGGACAAGTGCGCGGCCCGGTACAACTGGCGTTCGCCCAATCCATCGACCCGATTGTGCCGCTGGAAGTTTCCATCACCCGCATGGCGGTAACCAAGGAACAAGATTTGGAGAAAGAACGCACTATGGGGCGTAAATACATCGTCCCTTACGCGCTCTACCGCGTGCACGGCTTTATCTCCGCCAACCTTGCCGCCAAAACCGGTTTTTCAGACGACGACTTAGCCAAACTCTGGCAAGCCCTGGCGCTGATGTTTGAACACGACCGCTCCGCCGCCCGTGGCGAAATGGCGGCGCGTAAATTGATTGTTTTTAAACACGACAGCGCGCTCGGCAGCCAGCCTGCACATAAACTGTTTGACGCCGTGAAAGTCGAACGCGTAAACGGCGAATCAGGTACGCCCGCCAGCGGTTTTGACGATTACAAAATCAGCGTGGTTTCAGACGGCTTAAATGGTGTGAGTGTGGAAGAGTTGCTGTAAAAACACTTAAAAAGATGACCGCACTTTTAACCGAAACCCAAAGGGAAAATCAGGACACGCGCCTGATTCCCCTTTCCGCCCTGCAACACTACGCCTTCTGCCCGCGCCAATGCGCGTTGATTCACAACGAGCAGGCGTGGGCGGAGAACTATTTGACCGCGCAGGGCAAGGCGCTGCATGAGCGGGTGGATTCGGGCGAACCGGAAACGCGCAAGGGCGTGCGTTTTGAGCGGACGGTGCATGTGTCGGCGGAGAAACTGGGCATCAACGGGGTGTTGGATTTGGTGGAAGTGGACACGAAAACAGGCCGTCTGAAACCTGTGGAATACAAACGCGGCAAGCCCAAACCTGACCCGATGGACGAAATCCAGCTTTGCGCCCAAGGCTTGTGCTTGGAAGAAATGACGGGGCAAACCGTCTCTGAGGGCGCGCTGTGGTATATGCAAACCCGCCACCGCGTCCCCGTCGTGTTTTCAGACGACCTGCGCGCCCAAACACTCGCCACCATCGCCACTGTGCGCGAACTCCTAAACAGCGGACAAACCCCGCCGCCCAACTACGGCAAACGCTGCAAAGCCTGTTCGCTGGTGGAGATTTGCCAGCCGGAGTTGCTGGGGAAACGGGATAGGAGTGTGGGGTATGTGGCGGGGTTGTTTGGGGAGTGATGCGAAATTTTAAGTAAATTATAATTAATATCTCTAGAATGGATCGAATATGAAAGTATCGAAAGTAACTATAAAAGATTTTAAAAGATTTAAGGATTTAACTTTGGATTTAGGTAACACCCCAGCAAAAATAATCGCATTAGTTGGCACTAATGGATGTGGTAAAAGTAGTGTTTTAGATGCTTTTATTGCATGTGGAAAGAATTATGGTGGGCGCATTAGAGATTTTAACACGCCAGAAATATTTTATAGAACAGACAATAAAAATGCATATCAATTAATATCGATTGAATATATTGATGACAATGGAAATGCTTTTAATAACGATGAGTTATATAGCAACCACGATTTCTATAAAAATAATAAAGAGGTTGTTTTTTCATTTAGAAGTCCATATCGTTATAATACTGACCTAAATATTAAAGAAATTAGAGCAACAAACCCTATTGAAAATAATTCAGATGGAGCTAGTTGTTCACTAGATTTAGATAGCAAAATAGAAAATAATTATAGAAGATTATTAGGTTTTTATAGTCGTGTGAGAGATAAAGAAGATATTAAACCATCTGAAGCCAGGTCTAAAGTTCTAAGCATGTTAAATGAATCTATAAAAAGATGTTTAGATCTAGAAATTAATGACTTAGGAAGCGTGGAGGATAATAATGGAACACTGATCTTTAAAAAATCAGATTCTGAGTTATGTTTTTCATTTAATAGCCTTTCTGCAGGTGAAAAAGAAGTTGTTGATATTTTATTAGATTTATTTTTAAGAAAAGAAAAATATAAAAACTCTATCTTTTTATTGGATGAGCCTGAGTTGCATATCAATACAGCTATTCAGAGAAAATTAATAATAGAAATAGATAAACTAATAGATGATGGAGGTCAAATTTGGATTGCAACGCATAGTATTGGTTTTTTACGGGCATTTCAAGAAGAGCTATCTGGAAAATGTCAAGTTATTCACTTTGAAAATAATATGAAATTTGCTTCAGAAGCAATAACATTAACCCCTGTTGCAAATAATAGAACAACATGGAAATCTATTTTTGGTACAGCGCTAGATGATTTAACAGGATTAATCGCTCCTAATAGAATTATTTATTGTGAAGGACGGGATGAACCTAGACAGGATGGTTCTGAAAGAGGGCTTGATGCTCAAGTCTTGAATAATATTTTTAATAGAGAATATCCAGATACTGTTTTTGTCTCTAGTGGTGGGAATACAGAATTAGACCAAAGAAGCAGTATTGCATTAGCAATATTGGGTAAGGTATTTCCTGATATGGAAATTTGGGTTTTTAAAGATAGGGATATGGCTTCAGGAAAGCTGGTATCAGAATCAGATAGAACGGAATATTTGGCTAATCAAGATGAAAGATTTAGAGTAATGAAAAGGTGGGAAATTGAAAACTATTTATTTGATGAGGAAGTGCTGAGAAAATATTGTGTATCAAATGAAAAAGAATTTGATGAAGCTAAATACAAACAAAACTTTACGAATTTAATAGATTTAGATGTTAAATCGAAATTTTCATTAATCAAAAGCATTTGCTCGATTTCAACACCTATAAGCTCTGATAATTTTAAAATAAATTTATCAAAGCTAGTGACTCCAGATATGAATATTTATCAAGAATTAAAGTCCTGTATATTTGACAGAGAATAGTTATTTTTTGGTTTATGGCATTCTACCTAACCTATCAATAATTTTCAGGTAGTCCAACTATCGTCCCAAACCTCAAGGAGTTTCCCCATGCGCAAACTGCAAAACACGCTCTATATCACCACCCAAGGCAGCTATCTGCACAAGGAGCGGGAAACGCTGGTGGTGGAGCAAGAGCGTAAAAAGGTGGCGCAGTTGCCGGTGCATTCCATCGGGCATATTTTCTGTTTTGGGAATGTGTTGGTGTCGCCGTTTTTGCTGGGGTTTTGCGGTGAAAATAATGTGAATTTAGCGTTTTTTACCGAAAACGGGCGTTATTTGGGGCGGCTTCAGGGGCGGCAGAGCGGCAATGTGCTGTTGCGTCGGGCGCAGTATCGGGTGTCGGAGCAAAATCCCGTGCCGATTGCGCGCAATATCATTGCGGCAAAGATTCAGGCGAGTAAGCGGGTGCTTCAGCGGCAGATTCGCAATTATGGCGAGAATGCGGCGATTCAAAGTGCGGTCGATTCTTTGAATATTTCGCTGCGGCAGTTGAAGGGGGCAGCGGAGCTGGACGTGGTGCGCGGCATTGAAGGCGATGCGGCGGCACGTTATTTCGGCGTGTTCGGGCAGCTTTTGAGCGAAAAAAGCGGCTTTACTTTTGACGGGCGAAACCGCCGCCCGCCCAGAGACGGGGTGAACGCGCTGTTGTCGTTTGTGTACAGTATCTTGGGCAAGGACATCAGCGGTGCGCTGCAAGGCGTAGGGCTCGATCCGCAGGTGGGTTTTCTGCACGCCGACCGTCCGGGTCGCGACAGTTTGGCGCAGGATATTTTGGAAGAATTCCGCGCATGGTGGGCGGACAGGTTGGTGTTGTCGCTGATTAACCGCGGGCAAATCAAACCGCAGGATTTTGTTACCGAGGCAAGCGGTGCGGTGAGCCTGAAGGCCGATGCGCGTAAGCTCCTGTTCCAAGCCTTGCAGGCGAAAAAGCAAGAGAAAATTGTCCATCCGTTTTTGGGCGAAGAAGTGGAAATCGGTTTGCTGCCGTATATTCAGGCCATGCTGTTGGCACGACACTTGCGCGGGGATTTGGCGGAATATCCGCCGTTTTTGATGAGATAGGTTTGCAGGCCGTCTGAAAACGGGCTGGACATTTTCAGACGACCTCTAAAGCAGCCTGCACATGGGAATACAAAATGTTGATGCTGATTACTTACGATATTTCGCTGGAAGACGCGGAAGGACAGGCAAGGCTGCGGCGCGTGGCGAAATTGTGTCTGGACTACGGCGTGCGCGTGCAGTATTCAGTGTTCGAATGCGACATCGCGCCCGATCAGTGGGTTGTTTTAAAAGACAAACTCTTAAAAACCTACAACCCCGAAACCGACAGCCTGCGCTTTTACCATTTAGGCAGCAAATGGCGGCGCAAAGTAGAGCACCACGGTGCGAAACCGTCGGTGGATGTGTTTAAGGATACGTTGATTGTGTGAATCGCCAACCTGCGGTTCTCATGAAAATGCGGCAGGGTTGGCGAACTGGAATTATTCTTTAACAATCAGGATATTGCGAATGCAGGTGTAACGGAAAAGGCTGTGTTATACTCGCGTTCGCGCTTTTCTTGGGAGCTTAGCGAAATCGGGGCTGCGAAACCTGATGGAGCAAGGCTTTTGAGAGAGGCTCCAGCCGCCTTCGGGCGGCTGTGTGTTGAAACTGATTTAAATTTAATCCACTATATGTTCATGTTTGACATCCAGCCGCCTTCGGGCGGCTGTGTGTTGAAACAACGGAGTCGGTACGCACAAAATCACGGCTTCCACCCAGCCGCCTTCGGGCGGCTGTGTGTTGAAACTCGAAGCGCGAGGCGAAGCGGAAAACGCGGGCGGTCCCAGCCGCCTTCGGGCGGCTGTGTGTTGAAACAATTGGGAAAAAATTATAAATCTCAACAGCTACCCAGCCGCCTTCGGGCGGCTGTGTGTTGAAACCTACCCGCAAACGGCGTTTGTCCGCAGCCTAAAACCCAGCCGCCTTCGGGCGGCTGTGTGTTGAAACATGAAATGAAAAGCTGATTTGGTCGATAAAGGCGCCAGCCGCCTTCGGGCGGCTGTGTGTTGAAACTTTTGATAAATCTGATAGAGGTTAAAACCCTTCCCCAGCCGCCTTCGGGCGGCTGTGTGTTGAAACAGTATAGCATTAAGTTTGCCTTCGGCGACCCTCCCCAGCCGCCTTCGGGCGGCTGTGTGTTGAAACCAATTAGCGGATTCAACACCGCTTACACCTGCTGCCAGCCGCCTTCGGGCGGCTGTGTGTTGAAACCACTCCCTCAAAATGGACACCCTCCAATCGGAGGGTCCAGCCGCCTTCGGGCGGCTGTGTGTTGAAACTAAAGCCAAAGTTCTTAGTTCAATATGTACAAACCCAGCCGCCTTCGGGCGGCTGTGTGTTGAAACAGACGGCCTCAAAGTCAACAAACTGTTTTAGCGTTCCAGCCGCCTTCGGGCGGCTGTGTGTTGAAACCATAGTCTTTGCGCTCTATTTAAAACAAACAGTCTCCAGCCGCCTTCGGGCGGCTGTGTGTTGAAACATAGACAAAATAGGCGCAGGTCAGCACGCATATGGCCAGCCGCCTTCGGGCGGCTGTGTGTTGAAACCGCATAAGGTGCAACATGGGTTATCAGGTCGGTCCCAGCCGCCTTCGGGCGGCTGTGTGTTGAAACTTTGTCCGTGCGTCAAGGGGTATCCGTAAGGAACCAGCCGCCTTCGGGCGGCTGTGTGTTGAAACAGGTTGATGAGTTTTTGCAGGTAGCGGTTTTTGGCCAGCCGCCTTCGGGCGGCTGTGTGTTGAAACAGGACTGTACCGCCGCCGCTGATGTAAAAGAGTTGCCAGCCGCCTTCGGGCGGCTGTGTGTTGAAACTTGATTGGAATAAGTTTATTTTTGATAAATGTTCCAGCCGCCTTCGGGCGGCTGTGTGTTGAAACAATAAATCGGCAGGCATGGAGTTAATCGCGTTTGCCAGCCGCCTTCGGGCGGCTGTGTGTTGAAACCTTAGGCTTGTCATCCTCTTTTGGCTTATCGTCGGGTCCAGCCGCCTTCGGGCGGCTGTGTGTTGAAACATAGATTGTTTTAACTGGTTGGCCGAACGCAAAAACCCAGCCGCCTTCGGGCGGCTGTGTGTTGAAACCCGATTGCGACCCGATGGAATATCAGAAGTTGGGCCAGCCGCCTTCGGGCGGCTGTGTGTTGAAACGCCGCGCTGCGGCCGCTGACGGCGTTGCCGCCATCCAGCCGCCTTCGGGCGGCTGTGTGTTGAAACCGCGCAAGGCGCGGGATACGCCGCTAAAGACGGCGTCCAGCCGCCTTCGGGCGGCTGTGTGTTGAAACCCTGAAGACGCATTGCAAATCGTCTACATCATGGCCAGCCGCCTTCGGGCGGCTGTGTGTTGAAACAATTTCTTTTTGTTTTTTTGGATCGTCTGTCGAGCCAGCCGCCTTCGGGCGGCTGTGTGTTGAAACCACCCATACCACCACGACCATTATCTAAATAACGCCCAGCCGCCTTCGGGCGGCTGTGTGTTGAAACATCGTTTCCCTAATTTACTTTTCCGCCGACATTCCCAGCCGCCTTCGGGCGGCTGTGTGTTGAAACGCCACATCAAACAAATTCGCCGCCTTTGCAGGCCCCAGCCGCCTTCGGGCGGCTGTGTGTTGAAACTTTGAACGATATCCCCGCAAAACCAAAGACGATACCCAGCCGCCTTCGGGCGGCTGTGTGTTGAAACGGTCACCCACACGCGCGGAATCGCGCCGATGGCCCAGCCGCCTTCGGGCGGCTGTGTGTTGAAACGCCGCGCTGCGGCCGCTGACGGCGTTGCCGCCATCCAGCCGCCTTCGGGCGGCTGTGTGTTGAAACAGCTATCAGCCGCTTTGCGACTTTGCCGCTAAATCCAGCCGCCTTCGGGCGGCTGTGTGTTGAAACGGTCACCCACACGCGCGGAATCGCGCCGATGGCCCAGCCGCCTTCGGGCGGCTGTGTGTTGAAACCAATCTAAAACTGTATCTCCCTCTGCCAATCTTTCCAGCCGCCTTCGGGCGGCTGTGTGTTGAAACATTTTCAAAGAAAAATGTATTACAGACCTTCCATCCAGCCGCCTTCGGGCGGCTGTGTGTTGAAACGCGAGTGAGTCGCCGAAGATGCGGGCGAGGTCGTCCCAGCCGCCTTCGGGCGGCTGTGTGTTGAAACCTGTAATCTCTGCCAACTGCGCTTTGCCGTCTTTCCAGCCGCCTTCGGGCGGCTGTGTGTTGAAACAGCCTCTGTATAGACAAGACCGCGCAACTGGATGGCCCAGCCGCCTTCGGGCGGCTGTGTGTTGAAACTAAAAACCGTACGAAAAGTAAAAGAAGAGCTTGCCCAGCCGCCTTCGGGCGGCTGTGTGTTGAAACAGCCCATGCAATTCGATCCCGCATTTTTTATAGACCCAGCCGCCTTCGGGCGGCTGTGTGTTGAAACATGGCAGGCAGGCGACCTCTTGCAGGCCGATGACCCAGCCGCCTTCGGGCGGCTGTGTGTTGAAACTTACCGGGTACGCGGATCCGCGAGGAGGATCTGCCCAGCCGCCTTCGGGCGGCTGTGTGTTGAAACGTTGGTCGTTTTGCTTAATTCACTGTCGGCGTAGCCAGCCGCCTTCGGGCGGCTGTGTGTTGAAACCAGCGTATCTTGACGCTCTGTCTCGGTGTCGAAGCCAGCCGCCTTCGGGCGGCTGTGTGTTGAAACCTCGCTGATTCATGATGTTTGGGATTGCCCGCCGACCAGCCGCCTTCGGGCGGCTGTGTGTTGAAACATGACGAGATATTCGATTTCGTCTTCCAGCACGGCCAGCCGCCTTCGGGCGGCTGTGTGTTGAAACGTGCCGTCGGGAAAGTAATAGAACATGACCTTCCCCCCAGCCGCCTTCGGGCGGCTGTGTGTTGAAACATCCATACCTAAATTTGAGAAGGCATTATCTATCCGCCAGCCGCCTTCGGGCGGCTGTGTGTTGAAACGTTACGCATCTTTGGCAATGACCGAAATATTCGGCCAGCCGCCTTCGGGCGGCTGTGTGTTGAAACTAGTTCGGCGACGTAGTCGGGCACTTTCGAGCCGCCAGCCGCCTTCGGGCGGCTGTGTGTTGAAACTCAACAAGTCAAAGATGTAGAAAATGAATGATATCCAGCCGCCTTCGGGCGGCTGTGTGTTGAAACAATTCTTTGAACATCACAAAAATTTCGGTCACGCCAGCCGCCTTCGGGCGGCTGTGTGTTGAAACAATACACGAAAACCCGTATCAATCAAAGGGGCGAACCAGCCGCCTTCGGGCGGCTGTGTGTTGAAACAACATTGAAAAAAAGGTTGGAGATAAGGATAAATCCCAGCCGCCTTCGGGCGGCTGTGTGTTGAAACGCCGTCTGTGCATACCATACACACATAGCCTCAACCAGCCGCCTTCGGGCGGCTGTGTGTTGAAACCGTGAAAGATTCTTTTAGCTTTGAAATCTTTTGGCCAGCCGCCTTCGGGCGGCTGTGTGTTGAAACAGCGGATTTGAAAGCCCGGAAACTGGCCGCGAGCCCAGCCGCCTTCGGGCGGCTGTGTGTTGAAACCTGCTGACGGCGTTGCCGCCATCGGCGCGATTCCGCGCCAGCCGCCTTCGGGCGGCTGTGTGTTGAAACTCGGTCGGTATCTGACGGTTGGGGCATGCCTTTAGCCAGCCGCCTTCGGGCGGCTGTGTGTTGAAACTACTGCACGATGGGCAAGATGAACGGAAACTGTGGCCAGCCGCCTTCGGGCGGCTGTGTGTTGAAACACAACAGCAATGTACTGCTTCGGCGGTGTACTCCCCAGCCGCCTTCGGGCGGCTGTGTGTTGAAACCTTTAAAGGCATCAATCAACCGATCCATAGACTCCCAGCCGCCTTCGGGCGGCTGTGTGTTGAAACCGTTGAGGATCAAGGCTGCGCCGATCTGCTTCACCCAGCCGCCTTCGGGCGGCTGTGTGTTGAAACTCTACCAAATAATACTTGCACTACATCCGATACGGCCAGCCGCCTTCGGGCGGCTGTGTGTTGAAACGATTATTTGGACGCCCACCCTGAATTGTCTGAAGCCAGCCGCCTTCGGGCGGCTGTGTGTTGAAACAACATATTTGGGTCGTTTTTGAGGGTTACACAACCAGCCGCCTTCGGGCGGCTGTGTGTTGAAACAAGTATTACAAAGCAATCGGCGAACGCGCTGAAGAACCAGCCGCCTTCGGGCGGCTGTGTGTTGAAACAAGCCGCGCCAAGCATTGCCAAAGCCAAGAACCCCAGCCGCCTTCGGGCGGCTGTGTGTTGAAACAACAAAGCACTAATACCCACAAGCTCAAGTTTTCCAGCCGCCTTCGGGCGGCTGTGTGTTGAAACTGTACCCCCCCTGTTAGATAAGGGGGGAAGATTTGCCAGCCGCCTTCGGGCGGCTGTGTGTTGAAACCATCAAATATTCAATTTCTTTTCGTTTTTTTGGACCAGCCGCCTTCGGGCGGCTGTGTGTTGAAACCGCTGACGCTGGCTCGCTGGTAATCAAGTCGGTCCCAGCCGCCTTCGGGCGGCTGTGTGTTGAAACAGGCTGGCTTTGTACAAGAAAGCGCGTGATAAAGCCAGCCGCCTTCGGGCGGCTGTGTGTTGAAACGATAAATACGGTGTCCGTGTAAGCCTTTTGGAAGCCAGCCGCCTTCGGGCGGCTGTGTGTTGAAACCATCAATTCACTGTCGCCCGCATTCAAACGGCCCCAGCCGCCTTCGGGCGGCTGTGTGTTGAAACCAAAGCGGAAGATTCAAGGCAGAAGATATTGCCCAGCCGCCTTCGGGCGGCTGTGTGTTGAAACCATGGCTGTTTATCCCAATGCGCTGTATGCTGTCCCAGCCGCCTTCGGGCGGCTGTGTGTTGAAACCCTTCAATTGTTGATGCACGCATACGACCAAATCCAGCCGCCTTCGGGCGGCTGTGTGTTGAAACTATTATTGGAACAGCAGGGCGCGGTTAGCGTGGAACCAGCCGCCTTCGGGCGGCTGTGTGTTGAAACTGCTCGATACTGCGTTTGGATTTATGCGGTCGGACCAGCCGCCTTCGGGCGGCTGTGTGTTGAAACATCGGCTCAGTCGCAGAACCGCGCATATCTGGATTCAGCCGCCTTCGGGCGGCTGTGTGTTGAAACGGGCGGTAAAGTGAAGTCATGCCGCCGTCTGTTTGCCAGCCGCCTTCAGGCAGCTATATATCAGTACAACTCAGAGATTTCTTACAACAAAGGTCGTCTGAAAACCTTATCAATCGGTTTTCAGACGACCTTTTTCAGCCATCAACATAAGCCCGATACTTTGGAATAGGCTATGGGCATCAGACAGATAGGTCAGCCGATTCGGGCATCAGAATTTCACACCTTTATGCAAGGCTACGATGCCTGCGCTCATATTATGGTAATCAACGCTGTCGAAACCGGCATCCAGCATCATTTGTTTCAATGTTTCCTGGTCAGGGTGCATGCGGATGGATTCTGCCAGATATTGATAGCTGTCTGCGTCTTTGGCAATAAGTTTGCCCATGACCGGCAGCAGTTTGAAGGAATACAAATCGTATGCACCTTCCAGTGGCTTGTAGACTTTGGAAAATTCCAATACCAAGAGCGTTCCGCCCGGTTTGAGCACACGGTACATTTCTTTGAGCGCGGCATCTTTGTGGGTCATGTTGCGCAAACCGAAAGCAACGGAAACCAAGTTGAAATAGTTGTCGGGAAACGGCAATTTTTCGGCATCGGCCAGCGATACGGGCAGAATCAAACCTTCATTCAGCAGTCTGTCTCTGCCCACTGTCAGCATGGATGAGTTGATATCGGTCAGCCACACTTCGCCCTCTTTGCCCACACGCTTGGCCCAGCCGCGCGACAGGTCGCCGGTACCGCCGGCGATATCCAGCACTTTATCGCCCTTTTTCAGACGGGCGGTATTGATGGTGAAATGTTTCCAAACGCGATGCAGGCCGGCAGACATGACATCGTTCATGATGTCGTAGTTTTTGGCTACGGAATGGAACACTTCGGCCACTTTACCTGCCTTTTCTTCTTCGTTTACGGTGGTGAAACCGAAATGGGTTTTGTGGTCGCTCATAGAGGTGCTTTCCTAAAATAATCTGAAATCAATATGGTTCAAACGGTATTTCGATTTTCAGACGACCTTGCTCTAGGGGTCGTCTGAAAGTTTAATCATTGAGAGGCAAACCTGTCTTTCAATTTGTTCATGGCTACGCCGAATGCTGAAATTTCATCTCTGAAGGTGATGGCATTTTTATCGTCATTCACGATATGCTTTTGCGGACCGGCTTAGCGTAGTCTATCAAATGGATGACTAAATAATCTTTTTTATTCAGGTAACAACGCAACTCGCCCGTGTAGTGGCATTGTACCCTCAAGACCGTATCTTTCCAGCCGATTCTGTTTGACATCCGACAGGCTGATATATTTTTTCAAGCGAGGAACAGAGCCTGCTTTGCCGACATCCTGCTGTCCGTCACAATGCCGCTTCAAAAAGAACAAACACGCTCAGTAATCAATGATGCCCGCCACAACCGCCGCTGCCGCAGGAATGCTTTTTACCGGCAACAAGGTCTGCGGCACTCGGTATTCTGGAGGCTCCGACTTCTTTTAACCTGCGGAGATAATCCTGCCAAAGCGCATCATAACCGTAAGCCAATTTGTAAAGATAAGCCCAGTCATACAAACCGCTATTGTGGCCGTCTGAAAAAGTAATTTTGAGCGCATACTGACCGACAGGGTCCAAATCAGAAATCGTGACTTCCGCTTTACCTGTCTGCAAGACATCTTGTCCCGCGCCATGTCCGCGCACTTCAGCACTGGGAGAATAAACGCGGAGAAATTCGGCAGGAAGGGTTTTACGTTCGCCGCGATAAACCAAAACCAAAGCCGATCGGTCATGTTGCAAACGGATTTCTTCAGGAATGTTGTTATCAACTTGGTTCATGTCATACCCCCATTTTCTTTCGCAGCACCGCTACCCGGATTGAAAAAACGCCGCCTAAAAACGCAAACAGCAAGATTAAAATGAGCGCAAAACGGGTCAGCTCAATCCGCATCGACATATCCAAGCCCAAATCAAACACTGCCAAAACCACATATATCAGGAAAGAAAGCATCATCAGTCCGATACAGATAAAGGCGTAACGCGTATGGGCGGCAATTTTCGGATGGCGGATCATTGTTTGAGAAACAAGAAATAAAATTTCCGCTATTCTAACAGTTTTACGGTTCACCCAAACAATAAAGTATCTTGCCCTACCCTGCTTTGTCTTGTTGCGTATGAAAGAAGGTCGTCTGAAAACCTGTTTGGGTTTCAGACGACCTTGATTGCCTATTGCCAGATATAAAGTAAGACCGCCTTATCATTTTCTTCTTTCGGCGTTAACCGGACATCATCGCCTTTGTCTCCGGTAACCCGTACCACCATACCGCCGATCTGACGCTCCATGACTTCAAGTTTCGCTTTGCCGCGTTGGCGGTAAACATACTCTTCGCATTCCCGCTGACACCAAAAATCCTTCCAATGAATGAAATATTTCTTACCCGATTCAACTGCCAATTTTTCTCCGCCTTTAACGATAAAGTAAGGATAATCAGGCTTTTTCGTTCGGAAAGTCCATTCGGCTTTTTCAGATTTGCCATTGCGCTCATACTCGAATACGGCGCGATACGCGGTATCGTATTCCAAAGGCGACAGAGGAAATAAGGCAAATTGACGATCGGAAAACGTTTGATTCGGATCGTTGCTTGCCGTCAACACCTTAACCTTCTCTATCTCGGATTTGCCCTGATAAAGCTTGAACGACCGCATTTTGATTTTTCCGGAAGATTCCGAAAAAGCGATACTGATCGGGTTGCCGGTAAATTCGTAACCCGGCATGGGATCGGGGCGTTCGCCGTGAAAATCCGGCATGGCAAAATCACCTTGCGGATAAACGACATATAAGAACTCGCGTTGCGCCTTGACTTCGTCCGCATAAACAATGGCATTGTTGTTGCAGGCATTTTGATAGTAACGCCGCCCCGGTTCAGGATAAACCCTGCCTAAACCGCAATAAAAATTAAACTGATGATTTCCCTGATTGATGGCGACCGATATCCGCCCATCACGATGCTCAAATGCCGCACCGGCTTCATCAATGCCTTGTTCCAACAGAGAGAAGCGGTGATAAATAGCGGTCATCAAACCGTCAATCTGCTGCTGAACCGGCAAATTGGTATCCATATCTTCAGGATACGGATAAAAACCGGTGGTGATATTTTCATGTACGCCATCATAAAGATAACCTACCTTGCGGGCGCGTTCATTCGGGCGGTAACCGGTAAAAAACGGATTGCTGCGATGACGTTCGTCATGACCGTCTTCAGGGTTCTGCAACAAATAACGCGCATGATTGCGGGCGGACTTTTCTAAAACCGACGAATGCGCCAAAGTCGGCAGCCCCGCGCCTGCACGCAAAAAATTCAGGTAAGCCAATCCGCCGAATGAAGACACGGAAGACCTGTCATGCGGCGACTCAGCATGAATCAGCTCGTCCTGAGAAATTCTATGGTTTTGCTGATAATAAAAAAAACTGAAAGCCGCAGCCAACAGCGCAAGCCAGAAAATGAGATTTTTCATATTGTTATAAATAGATAGTGGATTAAATTTAAATCAGGACAAGGCGACGAAGCCGCAGACAGTACAGA
>CAUVJL010000006.1:0-45880 GCA_963552075.1 uncultured Neisseria sp. | reverse complement strand
GAAGTGCAACTTTCCATAACAGAAAAAGGCCAGTATGCGGTAGCATACGGCCTTTCCTGCAAGAAAGATTGCCATGAGCTACACACAACTGACCCAAGACGAACGATACCATATCCAATACCTGTCCCGCCACTGCACCATCTGTAAGGGCGCGGCGGCTTTGTCATAGTTTCGCGGAAATTTTGGCACTTTTAAAATGTCGTCTGTGCCAAATAAATTGCAATTCGGAAATACAAATAAAGCGACGCTCCCGTCGCTTTTGTTTTACCAGTTGCAAATAACCAATTCGCCGCTAGTTTTGCCTGTCTTATCTCTGCCTACGGTATAAGCCAGCTCCAGTTGGGTAATACGAAAATCTTTAAACAAAGCCCGTATATCTGGGTGGTCGTTGATGGATAACATGACCTTACCTTTGCTCTCCGACATTGCCTTTGCCAGCAGCTCATATTGAGACCAATCAAAAGCACTATCGTAGCCAGCGGTCTGCCAATATGGTGGATCAGCGTAAAAGAAAGTGTGTTCGCGGTCATATCGTTTGAAGCAACGCTCCCACGACTCGTTCTCTATATAAACACCTTTTAAACGGTCTTTAGCAGCCTTTAATTTAGCCTCGATTTGCGACGCATCCCATGCTTTTGAAGTAGTAGCCGTACCAAAATGTTGATGGACGGTCTTGCCGCCGAAGGCGTTGTGTTGAAGGTAGAAGAACCGGGCAGCCCATTGAATGTCGGTCATACAGTCAGGCGGTGTGTTTTGCAGGCGAGCAAAGACCTCTCGGCTGGTCAGCGTCCACTCGAATTGTCTGACGAACTCGTCAAAATGATGTTGTACCACTCGGTATAGGTTGACGAGCTGTCCGTTGATGTCGTTGAGCACCTCTACTTTAGCGGGTATTTGCCGGAGAAAGAACAATGCTGCTCCGCCTGAAAACAGCTCGACATAGCAGGAATGCTCAGGAAACATGGGCAACAAGTGTTTTGCCAGCCGTCGTTTCCCGCCCATCCAAGGGATGATGGGTAAAGATTGTTGCGGTTTTTGCATCATATATACTCCTAAATCGGCATTCGACGACGCTCTGAATCAGATTAATATGATGCTCAACGGCATTCTTCGATTTTATAATCAACTGAAAGAATTAATATTTTTGCAGCGTGTGCATTTTATTTGCACGAAACCGCTGCCTTTTGCCAGCAATTTGCCGCAAAATTTGCAGCGTAACTCACGATAAATTTGCATTTGCATCCACTCCTGTATCAGATAGAATGCCTCGGTCTCGCGAGACTAAGGCGGCCTTAGAAGTCAATGCAGGTATGGTCTGCTTGGCTGGCGTAGCGGTGTTGCTGCACTGCTACGTCGCCGTCCCACTTGATTTTTTCAATCTCCTTATTAAAGGTCGTCTGAAAATCAGACGACCTTTTTCTGCTTATTTATCAACGATCCAAGCCTGATACCACAAGCCCTGCATCGACGGTGCATAGTTTATGCCTATATCGAACCCTTCCGTTGTGATATTGCCCACATAAGAGATCCGTATGGTTGGATCTTGTATATCCAGCACAACATTGACCATCGGACGTTCGGAAAAAGGAACATCGAATGGAATGGTAATCCACTTATTGTTGCTATTCCCCTCGTGAAACTTAATACTTCCGCGCGGGACATAAACCTCCCGATACTCTTTCTTCCCGCCATTTGCGGCCGTTTTGAGGGCGGTAATTTCCGCCTCCTGCGCCTTAAATTTGGCAGCAACGACTTCGACAAACAGCTTAAAATGCTCGACCAAGGTCATGACTGCAACACCTGATTAAATTTAGCCACGAAGTCAGTATCAGTATCGCCAAGATTGAGCGTGGTTTCCACTGCGGTTTTTTGAGCCTGTGTCAAAACTTGCGACTCATCGATACGCAGGCGTTTGGCAACCGCTTCAGAAAGCGCGGTCGCGCCGGTTTTGTCCTGCTCAATATACTTGGCGACTTCCTGCAGCGTATCGTATGCCGCGTCCGCGCCGTCTAAAATCTCTGATTTGACAGCCGTTTTTGCCGCATTAATCAGCGAATCAACCTTCTGGCTGGAATAAGCCTTATCAGCCGCAGGCGCAGTATCGTCAATCGCCGCGCCGCTATTGCCGCTGCCAATGTTGTCAATACGGTTTTTCAACTCGTTTACCGCACCTACCACGCTCCCGCGCTCCGTAGTTTGCAGTAGATCTGTCGAGCCGATTTTACCGATAACCTTTTTGATTTCTGCGCCAATAGCGTCCACCAGCTCGTATATACGTTGTCTTAATGTCATTTTTTACCTGCCTTTATGAAATTGCCAAAATAAATCTTGCTACGAAATCAGGGGCTTCGCCCGCATCCTCGCTTTTAACATCGATAAGCCATCGGGTGAAATCCTCAAATGATTTGCCTTGATTTCCGGGATGAATCAACCACGTCCGATACAAGTCGTCATCGTACCGATGCGCGGCATTTTCCAAATTACCTTTAAAAACTCGAAACTTACCCAACATTGCTCGTACTCTTTAAAATCTCCAGCGGAATATCTCCGCTGTATTGCACCAAGCCGTCAGAGCGGCGAATGAACTGCAGATCGAAAACGTAATGCCCCTCCATCAAACTTCGGCACACATCAGCATCCAAACGCAGCAACACCAAGCGTATTTCGGGGTAAAGGGTCGTCTGAAAGCGGGCGACCGTCTCCTTAGTATATTTGCGCCGAAGTTCGGCGGCAGCGGTAACGCCGGTCAGAGCAGAAATACCCAAGTCGTCCAAAACATCGAAGATAACGCTGATTTCGACGGTTTCGCCCTGTTTGAAACGCAGAATATCCGTACTCATAACACTCTCAAAATAAAACAAATTATCTCAGCCCATTGCCCACCGCAAAGACGGCGAGCCTGCACTCAACACTACACGCCCAACTCCAAAACAGCAGCGTCGGGGGCTTGGCTGATGATGCGGTTGGTACGCACATCGTAAAAGACCCGTTGACTTAAGGCAGCCTGACCGCTCAAGACGATATTCCCGCCGCTTTGCGTTTGTGCCGCCCATGAGCCGCCGCCCAAATCGCCCGTTATTTTGGCGATGCCACGCTGCTCGCGGTTGAGCAGTGCCGTCAGGTTTTGATACAGATTGGTCATTTTGTTACCCTCAACAAATAGATAAAAGGTCGTCTGAACATGGCTTTCAGACGACCTTTAAAGCAGTCTTAAAACGGCTTTAATCACTCGTCCAAATAGCGGTCGATGCTCACATTTTGAGTAACGACAGGCGCGTCGTTTTCGATTTTAACCTCGACCGATACGCCAACAACCACGCCCTGCCAGTTGCCCGACGGCTCGCTGATTTGCCAAATCTCGCCCAAATTAGCCATCGGAATCGCGTATTTGTCCGACACAGGCAAAGACACGGTCTCGCGCTTGTGGACACCCGTCGCGCTCAAGGCGGCAACGCCTGCGGCAAGCAAAACAGGCTGGTCGGTATAAAGCGCGTGGGTCAGCGCGGAGGCTCGCGGCTCGCGGTTGCTGCCGTTGCGGTACACATCCGCGCCCTTGCCCTTGTTATGGCTCGGCCAAACATAAATCCCGTTCGCCCGCTCGGACACGCTGCGCTGCCCGCTGATGCCGAAAATCACACTGGCAGGCACGGTTACATCTGCCGCCACCTGAGCTACCTCCCAAGCTGCCGATTTCCACTTCGGCTTAAATCTCAGGGCAGGTTTGGCGCGGTCGCTCTCGATAAACCCGCCCGCCGCCTGCGCCAGTTCTTGCAATACCGCTATCGGCGTTTTGTCCGTCAATGCGTACACGTCAGCAGGAATCAACCAATCCGCCATCGTCCATCCGTCCAAACCTATGCCCGTCGGCCTCAAGACCTCCGTGGCGATTTGTTGGGCGTAGATAGGGTTGCGGTATGTGCCGCTGCCTTTTGGGGCGTAGTCCGCGCCCAAGCGGGCGGTAACGCTCCTGCCCGTTACCGTATAGCTTTTCTGCCCGAAGCGGCGGTTGTCGCTGTAATCCTCAGCGATAATCACGAAAGTGTCCGCATTAATTTGCACCTTAATTTGCGCTTCCTCGCCCTTTGCGCGGGCGTCGGGATTGATTTTGGCAAAATCTTCGGGCGAAACGGTCAGGCTGCCTTGCCAGCAGTAGCCGCCCGTATCGGCAGTAAACGAGGCGGTAAACAACTCAATCGGCTGCCCGTCCGCCGTGGCTTTGACGGTGTTTTGCATGATGTATCCGTTTAAAACAGGGGTTTTTGCCGTATCGAAACAAGCGAACGGCAGCGGGATATGGCGCGGGTCGTGCGCAATTTTCCTGCGGTAAAACCGCAGAGCAAGGCGGTTGGACGGCGGGCGGATGCCGCAGACGTAGGTTTCGGGGACAGACTCCGGCTCGACCGGAATCTCGTAGTATTCGCAAGGGACGGTAACGGCAGGCAGTGATTTAGGGCTGAAACAACGCGCCAAATCTGCTGCCTCAAGGATGTCCGATTGCAGGCAGCCAACCAACAAAGCGTCGTCTGAAAACGTGCTGTCCGCGTGGCTTTCCAATAGCTCGCCCGCCTGAGCCGCCTGCGCATCGCCGCCACAGCCCGTCAAAAACAGGCTGCCTGTCGTGTTCGCGCTGGAGCAGCCGTCCAGCCCGTCCATCGCGCTTTGAACACCTGCCGCACACGCAGAAACCGCAAACGACGGCTCAGACAGCGATTTCAGACGACCTTCAAGCGCAGTCATTCCCTCAAAGGTCGTCTGAAAACAATGGGCAACATCAACAGCCTCAACCGACACACCCGACATTCCGACCTCCGCGCTACCGCCCGCAAAACCACCGGTCAAACAAGCCGACCCCGTCCCCACCGCGTGTAAAACAAACCCCCACTCACCCGACACGGCGGCATAGCCTGCCGGCGGCACGTAAGGTTCTGGCGGCTTAGGCTTGGGCGGCTCAATCGGCGCAACCGCCCAGCCTGCCGCAATATGGCGTAGCGGACGGGTAAACGGTATCGCCAATCGGTTTGACGGTTTGCGCTGTTCAATCAACGCCCCGAAAAGCAGCGGAATCCGCGCGGAATCGGCATAGGTTTTGGATTTATCGTCAGACATTTCAGACGACCTTATCCGCCGTCAGTATCGACGTAAGGCTTGATAAAATCATAGGAGACAGGCTCGTATTGCTTTTTATAATCCGTTGCCACCATCAGATACTCCTCGTCCTCCTTAAGACGGTCGAATCGGTAGCTGCCGTCGTTTTTACTCCACGTATCGGCAATGCACTCCATTCGAGGTCGGGCAAATAGATAAATCCGTCGTGATGCAGGCTGCCCGTTGACGGTAACGATACCCTCGGCTTCGCCGGCGATGTAGCCTTGTCCGCCGTATTGCCAATGCGCAGAACGTATTACCTTGCACCTAATGATCTGATTTGACATGACTAAACCTGCCAAGCCGTTAGATTAATCAACATACCCGCATTATTCTCAAAAGACTTAATATACATCCACTTATCTCCGCTATCATCTAAATTGTCATAAATAGTACCAAACGGCACCACATGCTCACCCGGCATTCTCTCACTTGTTTTCATTATGCCAGGCACCACACCACGCGCCACTGGTTTATCATTAATAGTCTCCATAATATAAAGTTCAGATCCCGTAAACCCGTTTGTTATAGGGTTCGGGTATTCGCCCATGTCAGGGAGGGCGGAATTTAATCCATAGTAATAAGCATCCAACCCTTTATAACTTCGCATTGCGGTAGCGACCGAATATACTTCGCTCCTCCTGAAATATCGCTCGCCCAAGCTAGTCCCAATCATCAACATGGCATGATGAGCATCGGCCACGGCAAAAGTTGTAAAATCTCCAAAATAAATATATGGGCACCACGTCTCCCGGGCAGGATTAAGCAAAGTTAAAATAAAGCCGCGAGGATTGCCAACAAGGATCCAACGCAAATTATTGTCTCGTCCATATTTCGAGATGTAATTAAATTCGCTCGCGTCCCCTCTTCTATGATAAACATGTTGTACAAACCTGCCACTTTTCGCCGAGGTTGGCTCTAGGATCCCAGTAAATACAGCATAAAGATTACTACTCTGATCATAAACTGAATCATCGACGCCCAACCACCATTGGGTAGCTCTAGGGTGCGTACTGCGAAAGCAAGCCTCTTGTGTTTTCTCAAATGCCATTTCCCAGCCAAGCCCTTCTTTTCGGTTCTCATCCTCGCCGTAGCCGCTTACTAAACAAGCTTTTAAAATTGTCTTTAAACTACCGGCGGCGGCCTCGACCTGCGGCGCACCTACGTCATCCCAACGATAAACTTTTACTGGTACTCTTTCCGTATTTGACATTTCAGACGACCTTTTGCCCAAATATAAAACCCCATTAAAGCAGAAGCCCCGAAAATCGGGGCTTGGCATGGTTGCAGTCAGATACTCGGCAGCATTCTGTTTTGTTGCCGTCATCTAAAATAAGTAATCTTCGCTCGGTCTCCACTTGAATCTACCGAGCAACTAAATTGCGCCCGCAAAACAGCTCCGAAACTATTTTGCGAATCAACATACCCGCTTATCTCATATGTACCGTCGGCATTTTCGCGACGCTGCCATCCGCCAAATTTGGCTGATGACGGGGATTTTAAAATACCCGTTACCGCTCTTTCGCAGGCTGATTGAGCTTGATGTCCGCTCGGTTTGGATGAACCGCCGCCACCAAATGTAAACCATAACAATGGAATGGAAACCACAACACCCATACCAATCAATTCCAAGAAATCAGAGCCTTTCCCTTTTTGATTTTTTTCCGAAGTTTTTCCTCCGCCTTTACCTTTTTTCCATCCTCTTTTGCCAGGTCAGGATATTCGGCATGGAGTTCCTTATCATACTCAGCCTTTCTCGCCGGATTAAGCAAATATTCCCGACACTGCTTTATCTCATCCAAATCCAACGTCTGTTGTTCAGCCGCCCGCCTTAACGCCCTTTCAATTTCGTCTTTTGTTGCTGATGACACAATTCCTAAAAGTTCGTAATAGTTTTCCATCACATCCTCGCAATATTTATTCCGTATAAAGGATTTTAAATTAAACGGCATTAAAAATAAACAAGCGGTAATAAAAGGTCGTCTGAAACCATGATTCCAAGTTTCAGACGACCTTTATTCGTTGCGTCTACTCAGCGACCGTATTACCCCGCAGGCAGGCGGTAAAGCCGTCGCGCCCTTCCTGCCTGTCGGGCGAGGGCTGGACGCTGCGGAGAATCCACACAGGAAGCGGCGTGCCGTAGGTGTTGAAACGGATGCAGTTTTGAGTCGACCAGCCGCCGCCGAACGCTGTCGCTTTAATCGTAAAGTACGGCTTACCTGTTGCGGGATTGGTGGGGGCGAGGTCGGTCAGGGTATCGCTTTTCGCGACCAAGCCGAGCTGTTCGCCATAAAGCTCGAATTGGTTTGCAGTGGTAAATTTAATCAGCCAACGCTCGGTAATCGCGCCGTTGCTGGCGAGTTTGATCGGGTAATCCTTGACGTTCGCCTTTGCCAAAATCGGCTCGCCGCGCCGCGAATCCGCCCAAATGTTGTCCCATGCCTGTTGCGAGAAAGGCTCGGTCGCGCGTACCAGCAAATCGCCGCCGATCAGGGCGGACGAAACGTAAGTCCCTGCTTTGGGGTAGGCGCGCGAAATGGCAAATTGCAGTTTCAGACGACCCGAAATATCGACGCCCGTAATGCGGTTTTCTTCCTCCCACGCGCACACGGCGGTCAGCGGCAGGGTGTATTGCGACAAGTCCAACGGCTCGCCGAAGGTAATACTGCCCGCCTTAAGGTCTGCCGTGTATTTTTCGGCGAGGACGTGTTTGCCTTTGCTATCGACCAAGCAGAGGCGGTCGAGGTTTTGACGGTTGAGCGTGATTTTCTGGGCGGCGGTAAACGCGCTGCCCAAATCCTGCTTGAGGCGGTTGGAAATCACAATCATGTCGCCCTTGCGGAACACGGGGACGCGTCTGTCGGCAGGCAGGCGCACGGCATCGATACCGATAATCGACGAATCCAAAGGCAGATTGTCTTGGGTTACGGCGTTGTATCGCAGCTCTTCGGGATAAAAGCCTTCGGTGCGGGTAATTTCGTAGAAACCTGTTTCGTAGTCGATTTTACCTGTTATTTTACCCTCGATATTGCCCTCGGCATTGCTGCGTCCCGCAACTTCGCCACTGCCTGTATAAACGGTAAAGCTTTCGGGCTTGACCGGCGCGGCGGGCGTGCGCCCTGCATAAGAAAAAATCTTAACCTGCGGCAAGCGGACAACCCCGCCCGTTACCTTTAGGCTTTGAAATTTGACGGCAGGGTCGTTGATAGACACTTCGCCGGCGGCGGACAATGTGCCGATATTTTCGCCGCTTCCTTTGGCTGCATCCCAGTTTTTATAAAGCGTGCCGCCGTATTCGACGATTTCGGTCGTGCCGTCTGAAAAAGACCATGAGTTGTAAACACAGGTACTGCCTTGGTCAAAGTCAATCAAGACATTAAATGTCAGCCCGCCTGCCAGACGCCCGTTTCGGGGCTTGGCGTGGGAAGTGTCGGCGGACAAAAATTCCGCATTCCAGTCGCTGAAGGACATATCGACGGTTTTCTTGGCGGTTGCGTCTTTTTCCTGCGCGCGCCATGCGGCCCCCAAAGTTGAATAAGATTTGGTCGCCCAAGCCAACGCCTCCACCCGCAACGCGGATTTAGGCACAATCAGCTTACCGTAGTCCCAGCGGATACCCTGCACGGCGTTTTTACCCGCTTTCCAGCCGCCTTTGGCTGCGAGCAGACTGATACGCGCCGTACCTGATTTAATTTCTTTTCCGGCAGAAATCGCCATTTTTATCTCCTATCTAACCGCTGCGCCATACCAATTCGGCACCGTGTACTCTGTCTCTTCAGAGACTTGTCCTTTAACATCCAATCTGAAGACCGACTGATTAGGCGTAGCGTCCTTGAATACCAGCTCCCAATGCGCCCCTTTATCCTCCGCCGTCATGCCGTAGCCTGCGCCGCCGACCACGCTTGCGCTGATTCGGCGCGTCTCTTCGCAGGTGTACTCGACCGTGTTGCTGTTGATGTAGCGTTCGGTTGAAATCACGCCGTTGAGGTAATCCACCGACCCCTGCATATCACCCGTCAGACTGCCGTTGCCGTCGTCGCGGGCGGTTTTGGTGCCGCTGTCCTCCCAAGTCAATACCAACGTACCCGGCTTGATGGGATGACCCAAGCCATAGGTGCATTTACTTTCGGCAGGTTTCGGCGTCGCTGCTGTCCCGGTCTTACCGCCATCTGACGAGGCAAACCCCGAAATCCCGCCCCATTGGAACACAAGGCGGCTGCCGACATCGGGCAATACGGGCAGATTAAGCACGACAGAGCCGGTGGTTGACGACACCGTGCCTACCGCTTTGCCTGCCTCATCGCGCAACACGCCGTCGCCCGAATCGGCGAGCAGATACCAAACGCCCAACGCCATAAACGACACTTTCAGGCTGCCCGCAGCGGGCGCGGGTGTCAGCAGCGGCGCAAACGCCGTGCCTTGGTTGGTCTCTTTGATTTCGACCGAAAAGGCAAACCGCGCAGCCGATGATTTGGCGGCGGGGATGGCGGAAACGGTATAAGTCCCGCTTGGGATGCCGCTCAGACGGCCTTTTTCATAGTCGGCTTGGATGATGTTGTCGCCGGAGACCAGTTGCCCCTGCGCATTGTCTTTGTAGTTGCCGATTTTGATGCTGCCCGGCAAAAGCGAATGGGGCATCGTCAACGTGCCGCCCGATACATACCCGCTAAACACCTGTTTTTCAGGCGCGGCAGCCACCCACATATCGCCCGCAACGGGATATTGGTCGGCATATGGTGTCTCTACCGTCGAAGTAGGAACCAGCTTTTCGTAGATGCTGGCTACCGTCAGCGACGCATCGCCCGCCTTGAGGTCGTCTGAAACGGGTTTGACGCCGTAATAGCTTGCTGAATCGGCGACCTGCGTCTCCAAAATCTTGACCTTGTTGCCTGCATAGCCTTCGACCGGGTAATCCACCCCGTCGAAATCGCGCGTCAGCGGGTTGGTCGTTTCCATTTTGACGACACGGCGGCGGATTTCTTTGGTCTGCCCGCTCGGCAGGGGAATTTCAAACGTCCGCATTTCGTGCGTCAGGTTGGCGATGCGGAAATATTCGGTAATCCGTTCGGTCTTGGCATTGGTTTTGTCTTCGTATTGTAAGCAATACCGCTCGCCCACTTTAGGCAGCGGGGCTTCTTCGCGCTGATATGCCTGCACAAGGCGAACGCCCGCCAAATGCCGCCCCATCAGCGTCATGCGGCTCTCCACAGTCGGCACGGAATACGCCTCAATGCGTGGCATAATATCCGCGCGGCTCTCGCCGTAGTTGCGCGCCTTGAACGCCAAAAAAGACACGTTTTCAGAGGTCGGCGGCTCGGTAATGACAAAATGGCCGCCATAGAGCGGCTCGGAGTCGTTACGCAGGACGGCGGGGTAGAGCAGGCGCGCGTCCAGGCTGCCCATCGTGCGGTCGACGTCCGAGACGGGCGGAAAAATCTCGTTATCCTCGCCCGTCAGCGGCTGCCCGACCATCAGACCGCCGCCGTCAGGCGTATCGGTCATGCGCTGGCTGGGGTAAATCTGCAAATCCTGTTGCGTCAGGCGCGTTGTCTTTTCCATTTTGAAACCTTTTTAAATCCTGTTTAAACCTGCTTTCAGACGACCTTAAAACGTCATCAGGCAGAGTTTGGCGGTGTATCGTTCGCTGTCCGCCTCGGGCGTCGAGTACCGCACCGGCTCGACATTGCCCAAAGCCGCGTCATGCGTGCGCCAAATGACATTAAATTCGCGCCCGTCGTAATGGGACAACGTCATTTCCAATTCGGTGACGTCCGTCCAGTCGCGCAAAGTACGCAAAGACCCCAAGTCCAGCCATACCCAATCGCCCGACAGCGTAATCGGGCGGCCGTTTGCCTTGATGCCCTGCTGGACGACCAGCCCGCCCGACAGCGTGCGCTGCGGCGCGGCCTGCGCCACCTTGTTCCAGCTAAATTCATCTTCCCAGCGCATATCCTGCGGCAGGCGGACGCTTGCGCCGGTGTCCTTGCGCTTTAAAATCCAATCAGCCATTTCAGACGACCTTTGCCTAAATATAAAACCCCATTAAAGCAAAAGCCCCGAAAATCGGGGCTTGGCATGGTTGCAGTCGGGTTTGTATTTCCCGTTTGATTTAATTCGTCCGTTTGAACGAGTTTTCCAGTTGCGTCATCAAGTTTCTGACCGCTCTATTGGCGACTGCCTCGTCGCGCTGCGCCAAAATGCGGTTAAGGTCGTCTGTATTGACGTTGACCTGCGGATTGCCGATTTGCTGCAACTGACGCGCCACATTGTTGCTGCCGCTTGCCGTGTTTTGGCTGCGGGCGCGTTCTTGCGCGGCAGATTCGGCGCGCTTGTTGCGTTGGCGGTCGTAGATTTGCTGCTGCAACTCGATTTGACGCTGGTATTCGCGAGCGATGTCGCCCTGTCCCAGCTGCTTGGCGTTTGCCAGCTTCTGATTCAATTCGCGCAGCTTTTTCTCCTGCTGCAAAGCGTAGCCCGCCTCGGCGTTGCCGTTGAGTTCGGCAAGCTCTGCCTCAAGGGCGCGCGTCGCGTCGCTTGCCTCTTGTCGCAGCGCGTTCAGGCGGCGTTGCGCGTCGGCAATCGCATTGCGAAACTTGGTCAGCTCGGTATTGCCCAGCTTGTCGGCGGCACGGGCGGCCGCACTGGCGGCATCGTTCAACACGCCCTGCGTCAACGCACCCTGCGCCGTTGCGTCGCTCAACCGCTGCATGGCGGAGTTGGCAAGGTAAATCTGCTGGGTGTAGTCCTTCATGCGCCCGATTTGCAGCGTCGCCTCCATGCCAATTTTGACGCCCCTGAATTTTTGGTTCATGAGTTCGAGCTGTTCATTATTGAACTTGACGTAACCGCCCGTCTGACTGAGCCGGTAGCCGTAGTCGGTAACGGCTTTAGCGGCTTTTTCGGTCGCTGCCGCCGCCTTTTCCGCGCTGGCCGCCGCTTCGTCGTTCGCCTTGACCACCTTGCTGACAGACTGGGCATGACCTTCCGCCGCCTGCGCGCCCTTGTCGTGGGCGTTTTTGGCAGCCTCGCCCGCCTGCGCGGCCGTATCGTTCAGTCCTTGATAGGCGGCTTTGGCTTTTTCCGCACCGCCTGACGCTGCATCGCCCAAACGGGCAAGCTGCTCCTGCGTCAACAGTGCCGCGTCGCCGCTGGCTTTGAGCTGGTGTTGAAACTCGGCAAATTCCTCCTTGCTTTTAAGTTTGCCCATCATGGCCTCAAAGGCTGCCTGTATCAGCTTGGCATCTTTTTGACCGGCCGCCGCCGCTTCTGTCGAGGCCGTCTGAAAATCAGCAAATGCCTGCCGCGCATCACTGCTGATACCCGTCATCACGGCTTTGCTGTCCACGCCGAGTTTGGCGAAGGCGTCGGCAACTTTGTCCGTCGACTCCCTTGCAGTATCTCCAATTTTCTTAATTTCCTCGGCCGTCAGCCCGGATTGCTTGCCTACCTTTTCCAATTCGGCCAAAAGAGCATCGGTTGATTCTTTGCTGTCCATCTGCTTGAGCGCGGCTTGAAACACCCGGCCCATCTGCTCGGCATCATTACCAAACTGAGAGGCAACACGCGAAAAATTGGCAATACCTTCCGCCGCCTTTTTGCTCATGCCGGTGGTTACCTCTTCCGCCGTCAAACCCAAAGCCTCAAGGGCTTTTTGTGCCGCGGCAAGCTCGCCTGTATCTGCGCTGATTTTGACGTTTTTCTTGTCAAGTTCGGCTTTCAGTTCGGCGGTTTTGGTGCGCACATTTTCCAGCTTGATTGCCAGCTCGCTGTAAAAGTCGCTGGTTTCGCGACCGTCGGCACGCAAGGCCGCCATACTGCGCTCCAACGCAGCCTGTTCGGCGGTGGAAGCACGATATTCGGCTTGCAGGGCTTTGACGGCGGCTGCCTCTTCTTCGGCAGCTTTTTTCTTGGCGGCGGCGGCTTTTTCGGCAGCTTCCTGGGCTTTTTTATCCGCCATCTCCAACTTACGCTTAATTTGGGCTTCGGTTTTAAAAAACTCGTGATACTTGTCGAGACCGCCGGTGGTAAACAGGCTATCCAAAATAGCAGGAATACGGGCGAGGTTATCGCCGAAAATTTTTGCTAAATCCGTGTTTTCGCGCAGCCAGCCGCCCACACCACGGCCGACCTCAAAAGCCGCAAAAAGTAATCCGGCATTGGATGCCGCCGTCTTGAGATTTTGAGCCAACGCTCCTGCAGCCGCCGCGCCATTGCCGAAACCGTTACCGGCAGCAGCGGATTTGAGTGCGATGCCCAGCTCTCGTGCAGCGACAGTGGTCGACAGGATGGATGCTTTGGTTGCTTCAATTCCGACACGCTGGGTCGCAAATGATGCTGATACCGCACCACCAGTCAGGCGGACAGCCGCCTCATAAGCCTTGACGGCAACTGCGCCTGCTGCAAACAGCGTGGCAAGTTGCGTCAAAACCGGAAACTCTTCGGTAATCGCTCCGATTGCGCTTGCCACACTGCCGGCCGTACTCGCCAATAGAGACACCAAAGGCAGCAGCTTTTCGCCGACCTCGATGGCAACATTGATGATTTCCTGCTTGGCTTTGTTGATTTGCGCCTCGCTGGTGGACATGGCGTTTGCCACCTCTTTTTGCATCGCGCCAACGACTTGCCCCTTGTCAGCGACCAAACCTAAAGCCTTTTCGTATTCGCCCAGCGAGCCGACCAAGAGGGCAATGTCGTCACTGTATTCCGTGCCGAAGAGTTGCGAGAGCATTAGGGCGCGGCTTTGTTTGTCCAAGCCTTCGAGTTTGTGCAAGAAGTCCGTTAAAGCCTGCTGCGGATTGGCGGCGATATTGGCTGCCATCTCGTCGGCAGACGTACCGATGCCTTCCAAGGCCGCCTGAAATCCTTTGCCCTGGCTTTGCGCGGTTTGCAATTTTTGCAGCATAGCATTGATGGCGGTCGCCGCCACTTCGGGCGGTTTGCCCAAGGCGATAAATGCGTCGGCAAGCGCGGCAGCTTCGTCGGCGGCCAGTCCGAACTGCTTGGCCGTACCGCCGATACGCGCCATTGCGGCGACAATGTCTTTTTCTCGTGCGGCGGTATTGTTGCCCAAAACGTTGATGGCATCGCCGAGTTTTTCCACTTCGCCGATTGGGAGTTGGAACACGTTGGCAATCGTCGCGGCGGCATTGCCTGCCTCTTCAGCGGTCATGCCGAAGGCAACTGACATCTTGGACGCGATGGCGGTAAATTCCGACAACTTCTCAATCGGGATGCCGAGCTGTCCGCCAGCAGCGGCAAGATCCGCCATTTCGGCGGCGGAAATGCCCAATTCCGCACTCATTTTCTTCAGCTCGTCTGAAAGTTGGGCGTACTGCTCGTCCGTGCCTTCGGCGACTTTTTTCACGCCCGCCATAGCGGTTTCAAACTTCATCGCCTCGCGGGTGGCAAACGCCAAGCCGCCTGCCTTACCGACCAAACCTTGAACTTCAGAGGCAATTTCGGAAATAGACGGCTTCACACCTTTCAAGCTGGCTTCGAGTTCGCGCACCTTGCCTTCCTGCAACTGCGCCGCCCGGGCTAATTCCTCATGCGAAAGTGTGCCGCTGTTTTTAAGCAATTCGTAGGCGTCTTTGGTCTTTTGGATTTCCTGCCGTGCCTTGTCGTCGGTATCGATGCCGAGCTGGATTTTGGCATCGGCGATGGCTTTTAGGGTTTGCGCTTCGGCGGTCAGGCGGTCGAGCTGCGCCGTTGCGGCAGCGGATTCGGACGACAGGCGCGCCTCTTCGGCGGCAAGGTTTTTGACGGACACCCCAGACACCGACATCGCATCGCGGGCGGCATACAGCTTGCCCGTTAGCTCGGTTTCGCTTTTTGCCAGGCGTTCGGATTCGGCACGCAGTTTTGTCAAATCGGCCTGTTGTTGCTGCGTACCGCCACCGCGCATGGATTTCTCCAACGTCGCGGTCAGCTCGTCCAGCGCGCGCATTTCTTTAGCGGTATTGTCCAATTCCGCCGACAACGCCTTATATTCTGCAATTGCCGCCTGTTGCGCTTGTGCTTTAGCCAGCGTTGCGCCCAGCTCTTTCGCTTCGGTGGTCAGCTTGCCCGTATCGATGCCCGCCGCCTCGATGGACTGCGCCAGCGCGTCGATATTTTCAACGCCGGACACGCCCGCCTTAATCTCTAAACCTGCCTGAATATTCGCCATGATTTAATCCTGTTCTAAAACCAGTTTAAAAAAGGCCGTCTGAAACCTGCCGCCGCTGCGCCTACACGCAGAAGCCAGTTTCAGACGGCCTTTGTTTATTACCGAATCTTTAGTTGTTGTACGACGTGAAAGAATAGGTCGAAGTTTCGCCCGAAGCCAACACTGCCGTGCCTTTGAATTCCGCCGTATTAAAGTCGTCGCCGAACCAGTCGATACTGCCGTCCGCCGCCAGTACGGCATGGGGGATGTGCAGAATGCCGGTCTCGCCGGTAACGCGGTTGCGGCCGTCGACGTAGATTTCCAAATCCAAGCGCGACAAGGTCGCAGCGGACACTTTGTAGCCGCCCGAATCGCGGGTTTTGTATTCGACGATGATGGTTTCGCCGTCGTTGACGGTGTCGGCAGTAGGCAGGATGGTAATCATGCCCAAGGTGGCATTAATGTCGATATGTGCCGCGTCGACAGCAGTTTTGCCTTTATTTTTGACTTTAACGGTAGCCGGATCGATATTGCCGTGCGCCAGCTTGTACGCCATGCCTTTTTTACCGATGGTTACGGTCTCGTCTGTAACTGCCTGCGCAGTTGATTCGATGACGGCGGCTTCGCCCATCAAAGCCAATGCCAAATTGTCTTTGTCGAAGGTGTCGAGCTTCAGGCCGATTTCGGTAGGCTTGACGGTTTTCAGGCTGTCCAACGCGCTGCCGTAAGTGCCTTTTTGCTTGGACACGCGCTCTTTGGTTTCCACGCTGGTCTGTGTGGTCAGGGCAGTGGTGTTGCCGATGTCGATAAAGCCCGAGCCTTTCTGATTGAGGTTGCGCACCTTGACGTCGCCCTCAAAGATTAAGCCGTGGTCGTTTTGTTTTGCCATGTGGCAGCTCCTTTAGTTTGCCGCCTGCACGGTGTCGCAGGCGAATGAAATGGGGTAAAAAGCAAAGCCGTCGTTGTATTCGATGGATGGAGAAGCGATGCGGCGGAAGGGGGTAACGGCATATTCGTCGCCCGCATCCCAGCCTGAAAACGCCCGTTGGATTGCCGTCAGGGTCTCGCCGACCTCGTACAGCGTGGATTTGCCGTTGGCGGTATAGCTTCGCGCGAGGACAAAGGTAAAGTGCAGCGTCGATTTGAGGTATTTGCCGTTTTTCGCCTCGTCGGCAAAGGTCGAGCCACCGTAAACGACATAGACCGCGCCGTCCAGCGGGGCGGCTTTGCGCTTCGCCGTGCCTTGGGCGAGCAGCTCGGCAAGTTCGCCGATTTCCTTGACCGCCTTAATACCTTTGACGGTTTTCAGACGGCCTAAGATTTCGGGATAGACCGCCAATAAGTTTTCATGCTGTTTTAAAGCCATATCAGACAATCCATCCTTCCAGCCAATCGGACATCAATTCGTCAATGCCCTGATAATCTTGCGCAGACAAGCCCAAAAACGGACGCGCCAGCATGGTTTTCGTGCCTTCCTGCACATAAACCGAGTAGCCCATTACCGAGCCGGTAATCATGCTTTTTGCCGATGCCTCGTGCGTAATGCTTGCCAAGAGGTTGCCGTGGTCCACCAAAATCCCGCCGCGTCCGTTTTTGGCTTGTGCCGTAGCGGGGGATACGTCCGCCCAGCGTTTGCCGTCGGGCGCGGTTTTGGTTTCGGCGATACGGCGGCGGGTCGAGGATTCGAGGATGCCGCCGATGGCGCGCAAAGGCTCTTCAAGGCTGCCGTTCAACCTGCCCGACAGGCGGTTCAGGCTTTGGGCGATACGCGATAAATCGTGTGATACCGTAATCCGCATCGCTTACTCCTTCAGCCATTCGCGAAGATCGGGCATTTCGTTGACATAAACGGCACACTTTGACGGTCTGCGGTCGTCCGATACGCGGCTCTCGTCCAGCATATTCGGATTTTTGACGACCATCTTGAGCCAAGCGACCGCCGACTGATAACGCTCCTCCACAATGCCCGTTACCGCGTCGTCGTAGAGGTAGTAGCGGGCGATGTCGCAGACTTTGATTTTCAAAACCTGCGGCGCGGTGTCGTTGGTAAAAAACAGTTTCGCCGCCCGAAGGTAGCTTGCCGCTTCTTCTTCCGCGTCCGCAATCGCCGCCGCCATCACCGCTTCGTCTATGGTTTCGTAGTTTTCATGGTTCGACCGCTCCGCCATTTCCTGCTCGCCGAAGCGGGTCATCATGTCGTGGATGGTAATCATGCCGTCCTCCGTTTTCAGACGACCTTTAAACTTGCCCTAAAGGTCGTCTGAAATCCGTTTAAGACATGGTCAGCGTTGCCAACAACTCGGGACGCAGCGCAATCGGCAGCGGGTTGGACTGGACATGCAGGCTCCAGCCTTTGTCGTGCTGCAATTTCTCGCGGCTGGCGTAATACGGCAGGGCGCGGGTGTTGACGGTCGCGTTCATGTCGGCAGGCGCGAAATACTCTTTGTAGAGGTTGCGGCCGACCGGCAACAGAATCGCTTTGTCTGCCGCAATATCGGCGTCGCTGCCGAAATGGTTGGCGTATTCGATAAAGCGGATGCCTTTGTGGACAAACTCGGCCGGATTGAGCGTATCGCCCTCGCGGTAGGCGCGGGCTTCGTCGTAGCGTTTGTACACTTCGAAGATAGATTTATGATCTTTGAGTGCGCTCAAAAACTCTGCGCCGCAATACACGACCCAGCCGCGCACTTGCGCACCGGCGAATTTTTGGCGTTGCTCGGACAAGAGCTTGTCCAATACCGAGCCGACTTTGGTCGTATCTTTGGACAATTCGATATTTTGCGTTTTGCGTGTAACGCCGAAATCGGTATTGATGTCCAAAATCACGCTGCCGTCCGCATCCAAAATCTTGCCTTGCAACGCGCCGAGCATGAGGTGTTCGCGGGTGTATTCGAGGTCGGATTTGCCGCCGGCCAGCTTTTCGTTGACCTTATCCATGACGGTCGCGGCTTGGGTCGTGCCGAAAGCACGCAGGTTTTGTACATCGTCGGCGCGGATGACGTCATGAATCGGCAGGTGCGGGATTTTGACGGTGCGCACGGTGCGTTTCGGGCTGTTCACCGCCTGACCGGATGTGCCGCGCTCTTTGCTGGCAACCAAGCTGACTTTGCCGTCTTGGAACTCAATGTCGGCATAAGTAGTGGTCAGATATTCGGGTTCGAAAATACCCAGCTCGCGGATTTGGCTTGTGCCCGGGTCGATTTTGTTGACGGCGGTGGTCAAAGCCTGCACGCCAAACTTGCTGTTATCGGATAAAGGCATGATGTGTCCTTGTTAAATCGGGTTTAAAGGTCGTCTGAAATCAGGCGGCGGGTGTGCCTTGGTAAACGATGCCGTATGCGTCGCCTTCTTTTTTCAGCGCGTCCAAGGTTTTGCCGGTAGTTGCTGCTTTGACGTCTGCATCGGCAACTTTTGACAGGTCGATGATGCAGTTGAGCGGCTGTACGACGACTTTGCCGTCGGCTTCATCGGTCAACGCCACCAGCTTTTTGCCGCGCAGCGGGTACTCGACAAACTTGCCTGCCTTCGTGCCGGTATCGGCGGCAACAGCAACGCGGGTCTGCGGCGTCGCTTCGTATTTCAAAAAGTCGGAAATAGCAGGGCCTAAGATTTCGGTTTTGACTTTAGACATAAGAGCCTCCCAATAAGCCTTTGTGGCTGGCAACGGAGAACTTGCCCTCCGCTTCGCCGGTGTGTTCGGATTCGCCTTTGCCTGCGCCTTCGCTCAACAGCGCGGGCGGTACGACAGACTGGGCAGCTTTCGGCGTCAAATCGGCAATCATGGCTTCTGCCGCTTCGATGTCGGCAGACAAAAGCACGGTCATGGTCGCGTTTGACAATCCTTCAAACTTGCCGTCTTCGACTTCTTTGAAACCTGCGGCGGACAATTTCGCCTTGACTTGGTTTTTCTTGGCAGCCGCCTCGGCTTCTTTCAGCTTTTTCTCGGCTTCGGCTTTTTCAGCCTTGAGCGTATCGACTTCCGCCTTCAGGTCGTCAAACGCTTGTTTTTCTTCGGGTGTCATGGATAACTCCAAAGGTTGTTTAAAAATATCCGGCAAGGGGCTGCCGTCCGACAACACCACCGCCTCCGTCTCACTGTCCACACCGACGGCGGTAAACGACACCTCGCGGATGGTGCAGCGGCGCAAAATCACCGCAGGACCCGTTACTTCGTTGCCGTTGACGGACAATACCGCGCCCGCCGCCAATTCTTCGTAGGATTCCGCCTGCGCGTAAACCGACATTTCCCACGGAAAACCTTGGCCGGCTGCCTCGGCGATCTGCGTGCCAAACTCGTTGGACAACAGACTGCCCTCAGCAATCAGACCGTCCGCCGTTACCGACAGGCTGCACACGCCCGCCATTTTCAGCGGCGAATGCTCCAGCAGAACGGGGACGGACGCTTTGTGCGACAGCTCCGCCAAATCGACAACAGTCTGATAACCGCCGTAGCCGAACGGCTTGCCCGAATTGGCGACGCCTTTAAAGGTGCGCACATCATCCGCACGGGTCGCCAAGGCAACCGGCAGCGCGGCGGACAATTTGATATTGAGGGGTGATGTTTTCGTATTCATAGCCGCCATTGTGCAACGCATGACGGCAAACAGACGGCGGCATGACTTCACTTTGCTACCCGAAATGAAAAAGGCCGCCCGAAACCGTATTTCAGGTTTCAGACGACCTTTTGAAAATCCTCATGCGTAAAATATGAAAATACCCACTTTAAAACCGCTTTAGAATCGCGTCAGATTGATTTTTAAGATTTCGGCGGGGGTTTGCCTATCTTTGACATCCAACCCGCCTAAAATCGCAAATTTAAGGCGCATCCGAAAATGCAGACGACGGGGGCTTGAAAAACGTTTTCAGAGGGCTTTTAGGGCTGCGTCAGATTGACTTTAAACATTCGGACATATCTTTACCTCCCCGACCAATAAAACGCGCTAAAACGCGAAATTTGAGCGATTATGAAAAAAGGTCGTCTGAAACGGTTTCAGACGACCTTCGGGTTATTTGGATTTGAATCTTGGATCAGCTTCCAGGGCGGTTTTCAAATCGGCTTTGTAGGGTTTAATCCACTCGGACTTTTCTGCCGCCTCAAGTATCCATCCGTACACATTGGCAAATGCCGCAGCAGACAAATCCGCAACCGAAAACACGCAGCCCGAAAACTCGCCCTGCATTTGCTCGGCTGCCTTCTTGTCGATTTCGGCAAGACGCGGATACAGATAGTCCAATAATTCGGACGGGGCGGTTTTCCCGCCTAAAAATACTTTTACTTCGCGGCTGACATACAGTTCAGACGGCATGACTTACTCCGATATTTTTACCAATAAGCGGACTTTATCCCGCTGTTCTTTCGGCAATGATAACACATACTGCAACAATTTATGCCGGTTCGCCGCATTCAGATGGCGCAAATCAAGCGGGACAATATCGGCTTTATCAAAATGCTCCTGTATCTTGTCAACCTTAGTATTCCACGCCCCGGCGGTGTGTGCAAAATAACGGTTCATCAATTCCGCACGGTCGGGATTTTCGGTAAACATAAAATCCAGTTTTACCCATTCCTCGCGGGGCAGGTCGTCTGAAACAATCAGGTAATCGGCTTGACCCTTACCTTTCTCTACGGGCAAATCGAACACTTCCAATCTGTCCCCCGTTTCAGCCTGCCATGCTGCCGCAGCTCTTGCTTCGTGGTCTTTGGTATTGTTGGCAGACTGCTCTTTTGTCAGCCTGCGTACTTCCTTCTGCGACACCTTATCCGACAAAGCCAACACCGCCACTTTATCAGACGGCACGCTATAGCGTTTGTCCAGCCACGCCTCGCGCTCGGCAATCATGGCGGCCAGTGCCTCTTCGCCGTTTCGCTCGCCAAACAGCGCGTCCATTGCGCCCAATCGGTCGCCGTGGTTGTGTGCAAAACTTGGCGTGATGTCGTCGGGAATCAATACCGTTTGACCTGTGCGCGGATTGGTAAACTCGACCATATCCACATCAGGCTCGCCGCTGATGCCCTCACGCTCCGCCTGCCGACGGGTCAGCGCGGACACCGAGCATTTGCAGCCGTAGCCGTTGGGCGGGAAAATGACTTTCCAAATGTCGTGGTCAACCGGCAGGACTAGGCCGTAGTAGCGTTTGTGGCTGTCGCGCGGATGCCCTGCGGCGGAATGGTTATAGCGCAAATACGGCAGGGCTTTTTTGTTTGCCTGTATCCGCTGCCACTGCCCCGCCGCAAAGGCGGTTTGCATATTGGTGTTGAAGATGGTCTTCAGACGACGTGTGCTGCCGAGCTGTACCAATTTCGGCTCGCTGTCCAGCGGGTCGGTCATCACTTGCTCGCCCCACCAGCCTTTAGCCATTAAATACGGTTTTAAACGCTTTTTAAAATCGGCAAACGCCGTGCCGTTTTGCTGCGCGGATTCGATGGCGTCTTTGACTTCGGCAAGCATATCCGCGTCCATCATCTTGGCGACGGTAAAGGCAAGGCTGTGTTGATACAACCATACATCGTAATGACTGAATCCGGGCAGGATTTTCTTGTTTTTAAAATGCTCGAAAGCAGCTTTATCGACCAGCCCCGCGAAGTTGTATTCAATCCCGTCCATCGCCCGCTCCGTCAGCCCAAGCCGAAAGGCCGTCTGAAACCAAACGCTGGATCAAGAGATTGTCGCCCTTGCTCAAGTCAAGCTCGGACAGCTTTGCCTCAAATTCGGCGTAGTCTTTGCAGCTTTCCAGTAAAGCCAACACCACCTCTATTTTCGGACGGGCGATTGCCTGCTCTGCCGTATCGGGCGCATTATGGGCAAGGCCGTCAGACAGGCGCAGGCTGAATTTGGCGGGTGCAGGGTTTTCAGACGACGTTTTCGGGTCGCGCAGTTCGAAATGTTCCGGCTCAAAGCCCAAGATGTCGCGGTAGTAGGTTTCGGTCAACACCAGTTGCCCGGTATCCATATACATCTTGTCGCGTTCGGCGCGGGTTTTATCAACGCGGATTTCGTCTTCAAACTCAAACCACACGCCCTTGGGCGCATTGATGGCCTTGCCGTAGGCGTTGTTGACCATCACGAGCGCGTCGATAAAGTGCTGCGCGGCGCGGGACAAAAGGGCAAGGTACGCGCCGATGCGCTCGTCGCGGTTGTTTTCTTCGGTTTCTTGGCTGGCGCGGCTAGCGGTCTCAAGGTCGCTGGTTTTGACCTTGCCTAACAGCGTTTTTTGGATACGCGCATTGGCAAGGTTTTCCAGACGGCGGAATGCCTGACCGTCCGCGCTGTTCTGCAGCATAACCACATCGTCCTCGCGGTCGATACTCAATGCGCCGCCGGAGACAAAGCGGTAAAAACGGCTCATGAAGCTATTGTGGTCGTCCTCGCTGTTGGCTTGTATTTTGGCAATCAGATAGGGCTGGGCGTAGCGCGTAATGAATTGCGCGGCATAGATAAAGCCTTTTTTACGCAACGCTACGGGCGCATACAGCCGCGCCGCTGCCATTTCGCCCGCAGGATTGGTCGATGTCGCACGATGGGCAATAAAGAGATACAGGACATCCGTATTGCAAGCCTCCTCGCCGCCGGTACCGCGATACACCAGCGAACCGTCGCGGTAGGGGATATATTTCGCCAATTCGCCGCTCTTGTTGCTGATGCGCTTAATCGTCAGAAAGCCGTCGGGTTCGGGCTGATAGACATAACGACCCACGCCGTATCCGCCCAGACGCGCCGTCAAGACGATTTCGGCAAGCGCGGGCAGGTGGCGTTTAAGCGTTTTCCACAGGCGGTCTTTATCCTCGTCGCTCAAGTCCTCGCCAAAAATTCGCCAAGATTTATTGAGCATGGCCGCGTGCAAATCCTCCAAACAGGCAGCCACCTCATCATCGCTTACCACCGCATCCAATGCCTGCTGCCTGTCCACGCCGAGGCGCGAAAGCAGCGCGTCCGTGCCCTCCATATTCGAGAATAGGCTTTCCAGCGCATCTTCGGTCGCGCTCGTCAATGTCTTGATGGCGGTTTTCCGCGTTGCGCTTTTAATCAATCCGAACATATTTTTTACTCCAAAGGTCGTCTGAAACCGTTTTCAGACGACCTTAAAATCACATTTCCAACATCGGCGCAGGCAAATCAATCGCACGCGCCCTGTTTGACACATTGCCCGTCGTTGCCGCCATCCACAGCATATGCAGCGCATCGGGTCCGTCGTCGTGGTCGGCTTTGGGGAAGTGGCGCAACTGGCTGATTAAGGTCTTTTGGTCGGGGTTGAGCAAAATCAGCCCGTTGGCCATATGCGGCTGCAAAGTCTCAATCCGCAACATCTTGTCCGATGACGGCTTGATACCACGCACGGGGATATGCACACCCGACCGCGCCCCGCGCTTAATCAGCTCGTCCTTGAGAAACTCTTGGAATTGCACCGTCTCCACCACCCACAATACCGGCTTGACCCGCGCCTCTTTTTGGATGCGGATCACGTCCTCGATAATCAGATCGGGCAGGCGTTTTTTGACTTGGGCAACGGTTACAAACAGACGGCCTGTTGATTTCTGATAACCGCCGACCAAAATCGCCGACGGGTCACGCCCCGCGCCCGCTTTACCCAATGACGGGTCGAGCGCACCGTAGTACACCAAATCGTCGGGCAGTTCAGACCAGTATTTGATGTTTTCGGCAAACGGCGCATCTTCGCCGCTGACCGGGTCGTTTTGATACTCGCTGTCAAATGTCGCATGACCGTCGCGGGCGCGGATTTTCATCAGCGCGAGTACGCCGCGAGCCGCCCAAGAAGTGACCGCACCGCGTTCCATTTCGTCTTTGTTGGCAAGGTAAAACGCCTCGGCCACCGTCTCGCCGTCGTTTCGGAAAAGTTCCTCCCAGCGGTCCCACAAATCCATGCGGTCTGGCCATTCGAGCATGGCTTTAAACTTGGTCGCGTGCCAAAACGGGTTGTTCAATGTGCGGTTCAACACGCTGTCGTAGTGCAGGATAGTGCCGATATAAATCACGTCAAACTTCTGCCCCGCGCCACCCAAGGCGAGGACGGCTTTTTTTAGCCAAGTTTCGAGTTTGTCGCGTTGCTCGGGGTTGCGTACCTGTTCGTCGTTCTCGATATCGTCGAGGACGGCGAGGTCGGGGCGGTATGGGCCGTGGCGCAGACCGCGCAACTTTTTGCCACTGCCCGCCACTTGGATTTTGACTTCGTTTGCCGTTACCGCAGTCCCCGCCTGCCAAACGCGACCCTGTCCGCAAGCCTCCGGAAAGTCGGTTTTAAGGCGCGGGTTGAACTCAAGTTCCGCCTTGATGGCCTCCAGCATGGGATAGGCTTGGTCGATACTGTCCATCACAATGACCGCGTAATGCTTGCGTCCTGTTACCACGCACCAAAGCGTAAACAGTTGCGTAACCAGCGTCGATTTCGCCTCGCCGCGCGGGGCGGCGGTTGCCTCGTTGATACATTCAGACGACCTCAAGATTTCGGGCAGTCGGGAAAATAAAAACTTGTGCAGCAGCGACTTTTCAGGCGAGCGGACATAGTGCGGAAAATATGTGTTTACGAAATATTCGTACCCATTGACCGGGTCTAATACCTTCGCCCGACGCTCGGCAATGGCGGCAGCCGACGCATCAAAGCCGTCCACCTCTGCCTCAATGATTTGGCGGAGTTGGGCGGCGTATTCGGCAAGCGACTTTAAAAACTCTTTTGATTTCATGTTTCAGACGACCTTCAGTTGTAGGTCGGATTCTCGAATCCGACGACCAAACCGTTCTGTCGGATACAAGTATCCGACCTACCTGTATTTCTTTTCAATTTCCACGCCCAGCGGTTCGACCAGCTCGACATAAGCCTGCAAGTGCTGCGGGTATCGCTCTTTGACTACTTCGCCAAACAATTCCAACACCTCAATCGCCGTTGCCAGTTTCGACGTTTCCGGCATCACTTTGGCGTTAGCCGCCACCGTCTTGGTAAACGCGTCGGACAGGCTCGCCAACAGTTTGGCGCGCTCGGACGGCATCAGCTCCTCGACCGATGTGTCTTGCAACATCGTCATCGTCGATTGGTACTGCACCAAAAAACCCGCCAGCAGCGAACGGCTCAAGTCTTCGATACCTCCGCTCGCCAGCGTGTAGGCGGCGCGCACTTTGTCCCAATCATCACCTGTCTCTTTGGCGGCGCGTTTCCAGCTACGGGCGGTCGCGGTCGGGATTTCGCACATCATCGCCGCGATTTCGAGCGTCTGCCCGTCGCTGACGTACAGTCGGCGCAGCTTTTCGCGGGTTTCTTTCGGGTGTGCCATATCAGCCTCCGAACTTGGCTCGCAACAATTCCCAGCCGGTCGTTACAATCACGCCGCCGAGACCGCCATAAACCGCCGCAGATTTCTTGCAGTCTTTCTTAATTTGCTGCAATTCCTCGTCCATACGCGCCTGATTGGCGAGCAGGTCATCCTGTTTGGCTTCGATACGCGCCAAGGCTTCTAAAATCGGGTCGCTCATGATTTGTCCGCTTTCCTGTCCAGTTTTTCGTTTACTTTTTCTAACTTGTTTTCAATTCGTTCCAACGCTGCTGCAATATTAGTGCTGTCTGCCTTGGCGTCCGCCTTGGTGTGATAAGAGAGCTTGACCGCGTGCAGCTCCTCTTTAAGGTCGTCGATGCGTTTGTCCGCCTCTTTCAGACGACCCGAAATGCCGTTGACCCAAAACCAAAACGCCGCCGTCGCAATCGGCCACAGGGTTTTAAAACCAAATTCAAAATCCATTTAAAACCCCTTAAACCGGCACATCGCCGAATACGATACGGACGGAGTAGCCGTCAGGGCGATTGCTGGAAATTTCGAGTCCATCCCCATCGTTACAAATGCAGTAATACGCCGAAATCGTCTGCCAAACTGCACGCTTAAAGGTGTCGTAGTTTGTATTTGGATATTCAAGGTTAAAGGTCGTCTGAAAATCCTTATTCATCCGTACCGTATATTCAAACCCTGCCTTATCCAGCAGATTAGAAACATGGATGACAAACGGCTCTTGTTCGCGGGCGCGGCTTAAGCCCAATTCCAAATCGGCATGGCGCACAGCCAACTGACGCTCAACTAATTCACGGTAGGTCATTCTTTGATACCCATTAAATATTTTATCCGTCTGTACAACTTCTTAACCCACGAAATATTTACAAATGTATAAATCTTTGTTACAACTTCGCCGTCATACTGCGCATTTTCCCGTGCAGCCCGAAATTTTGCCCGGGCTTCTTCGGGGCTGTCCGCCCAAATGCTCAATGACCAGGACTTGCCGTTAAAGCGGTAAGAAAACGTGTACTCATTCATAGGAGAAACCTTATGTATTTTGAAATCTATAAAGACGCAAAAGGCGAATACCGTTGGCGTTTGAAAGCAGCCAACCATGAAATCATCGCTCAGGGCGAAGGCTACACCAGCAAGCAAAACTGCCAGCACGCAGTCGATTTGCTGAAAAGCACCACCGCCGCCACCCCTGTAAAAGAGGTATAAAATCCGCTTTCACCTTCAGCCCGCGCCCTACGCGGGCTTTTTTGTTAGTCGCCGACTTTGCTCAAGTGGTTATCCACCCACTCTCGCCATGCCGCATTCTGATTTTCAAGTTCGGCAACATAGCCGCCAAACTCAGCGGCATGTTCCAACAGCGTTGCCGTCTTGCCGTCTTTCGGCGCATTCGGGCGCACCGGCGCGACCATCAACGCGGCGGGCGGTGTCGGCATGACCGCCTTTTCGACAACTTTAATTTCCGTAGCCGAGGGCGCGGTTGTAGAGCTGCAGCCCGTGATGGCCAAAGCCGTCAATACAACTGCCGCTTGCATTTTGACGGTCTTGAGTAAGCACATGTGATATTTCCTTTTTATTTTCCGTTTTCAGACGACTGACTTCCGCCTGTTTTTGCGCCAAAGCCACGCCGACGGCATGCGCCTTGGCTTCAGATTGTTTTGCTTCCTCGCGGGCTTGCTCCAGCTCGTGGGCGTAGTTTTGAGCCGACAGCCTCAAGGCATCCGCCTTGTCTTTTTCCATCTTGTCGATAACTGCCTGCTGTTTTTGGTATGCCGTCTTGTAGCCTTGCTGATACGATGCCGCCAAAATCAGTGCCAAAATGGCAGCCAAGCCACTCAGCACCCATTTATTCGTCAACAGTTTGAGCGTCATTCTCGACCTCCTGTCGCCTCACGCTTACCAAAGAGCGTGCCACGGCATAGCCGCCAACTATGCCAAGATACACCGCCCAAATTTCCGCCGACGGGTCTGGCAACATTACAAATTTAAATGTACCCGCCGCGCAGGCGACGTTTGCCCACAGTTTCGAGTGCGACACATTGCCTGTCGCAGGGTTTTTAAAAATATCGAAAATCCGCATATTTATTTCACACTCCCGTTTTGCAGATGCCGTTTCAGCATTTCCCGATAATTGGCTAATTCATGCTCCGCGAACTCAAACGCAGGCAAGTCTGCCCGTTCGCTTGCCTCACGGCTTTTGCGCGACCATTGCTCAATCATCTTTTCGTAAAACGCAACCTGTCCCATGATTAACGACGGTTCTTGCGTTTACGCGCCGCACGTTTCGCGGCTGCCACACCCGATTTACCCAAGCGCAGGCTCGGATGTTGTTTCAAAGAGCCTACCCGAACAGGGCTTGGCGTGATTTTGATTTCAGGTAACGGCGGAACGCCAAAACCGTTTTTCAACTTTGCACAATGGGCAATACATAAAGCAATCAAAGACTTTTTCATGCCTCGCTCCTGCTCATTGCCGCACCGCCCAATGGCAGGTTGTAACGTTCCGGAGTAGGTTCAAGCGCAGCACCGCCGACAGACGGCCATACATACGCAGCCACGCGGGATTCCGGAAATGCCGCGATGCTGACGCGGTTGCCTTGGTTGCCACCCAAAACCAGCAGATTCCCTGCCTTGTCCTTGCCGACAACAAACCCGACATGACCGCCGCCTTGGCGCGTAAACACCACTAAGCAGCCATAAGCAGGTTTTGACAGGCGTTTACCGGCAAAGGCATATTCTTTGGCGCGCATCCAATCCTTCGGGATGTCTCGCCCGCCGATTCGCAGGCAATGGGCGACGAACACGCCGCACCACGGCGTCTCGTCGTCTTTCCACCAAGCTTTCAAACCGTGCAGCCAATTCAAAATCATTGGGTTGTGGTTTTTACCGGGGACTTCAGCGAGGCCGATATACTTTCGCGCTTCAGCCACCCAAGGGAGTTCTTTTTGTTGAGCCATAAATACCTCAAATGGATAATTTAAAAACAAAGGATAGTTTGAAAACCCCATTAAACCTTTTCAGACGACCGCCAAGCCCCGTCAGGCTTGCATTCAGCGGAATACAGGTAAAAAAAAATCCCTGCACGAAGCAGGGAAAAAAGGTCTACTCAAACACACAAGGAAAACAAAACCATCACGCCGCAAACAAATCAGCCTGCGCCCTTGCCGCCGCTTCGCGGTCAGCCTCTTTCAAAATGTATCGGATATTTCGCGTCGACAGCTTATGCGCCAACACCAGCTCGCGCACAATAAACAAATCGCTCAAACCTTCCGCGCTCATCGCATCATACTGGCGGCGAATAAATCGGTTGCGAAGTTCGCGCATCGCATCCCAGCAGCGCGGGATTGCCAAGAAAGGCTGCCCGACATAAGCACGCTCCAACCGTCCCGCCGCTTCTTCGCCGATGTCCTCGACCAGTTGCTCGTGTAAGATACGGCTCTGGCGCGTATTGCGGCGGCGGTTGGAAATCGGGTAGTTTGTCCCGCCCCAAACCTTAACCATGTGAAACGCCGCCTCCAGCCCGATGACCGTAATCATCGCCACCACGCTGTGCGGCAGCAGATGTTTCACATCCTCAAAATCCTGCTCTGTCATCTCCCAGTTCAAACTCATCCCGTTTTCTCCTTTTTCTTGCGGTTCGCACTAATCTGCAAAGCCGCCACCAACTTGTGCATATTGCCGTCGGACAACCATTCCACGCGGTCAACCTTAAACATCTTTTTCGCCGTACCGTGCGCATAATTCCAAGTCCAACCGTTATCCAGCAGCAGGGCTTCGATTTTGCGCATCATCGGGTCGGCAGAATCGCGGCGGTTCGGTCGCTGTCCCGCCGTTTTTTTCGGCGTAAACCCATGTTGGCGCAAATCCTCGACCACGCGCTCCAGCTCGGGGATACTGCACTCGGTACACGACCGCTTGCCCGTCACACGCTCCAAGACCGCGCGATACGTCGCATCATCCAAACCAAGCTCTTTTTGAGCGATTTTAATTTTTGCAATCAACGCACGGCGCATTTCAAACCCCTAAAACACAATATATTGATTAATTAGCGCATATTATACAGATAAAATACTATATGTTGTAGTAAGCCACTGTTTTTTTTTGCGAAACGGACAGGCATAAAAAAGCCGTCTGAAAACGTTTCAGACGACCTTTTCTTTGATTCTGTTTTGGGAATGCTTGACTAATTATGTGTCCACATATATAATTCAATTCATCGGGGCAGTGAAGCCCGATACGGGAAAAGCCCCACCGGAGCGGGGCTGTTACGGGAGAAAGAAAATGAAGTCCTACCTTCAAATTCTGTTCTTTCTGTTTCTGATATGGGTAAGCGGTAAGGCTTACTAGGAAACCGAAAGCTAAGGGCGGTAGCCGCCGCCCTTAGTTCCCATCTTACAAAAGACGGCTAAAAAAATCAAGGAGTTTGCCTATGGTTGATGAAAAGCTGGCTGAATACCGTAAAAGGGCGGAAGCCAAGCGCGTTATTAAAAAAGTTTCTTTTAACCGCGAAACAGAAAGAGATATTTTGGAAATTGCCAATAATCTTGATTTTTCACAATGGGTTAAAGAAAAAATACGCGAAGAGTTCAAAAATCAGCTTGACTAATTATGTGTACACATATTAATATACAAACACTGCTTAGGCAGTAATGAAATTCCCCCGAAGTTGGAGCTTCGGGGGAACAGGTGGAAAGCAGAGCAGCAACTCTCTTTCCTCGTCATTCACGAGAAATGAAAGGTAATAATACCATGAATACCCAACTAATCCCAACACTGGTCGGAACTTTAGACGACCAAACTCAGCCGCTGGTTGACGCACATGAATTGCATAAATTTTTAGGTGTTGAAACACGTTTTGATATTTGGATGAACCGTCGAATTGAAGAGTATGAATTCAAGCAAGCCTTTGATTTTATCGAGGTGTTCAAAAATGATCATGTCGAAAGAGGCTTCTTTGGAAAGCGTGAAATCCAAGTCAAAACGTACCATCTTTCCCTCGATATGGCAAAAGAGCTGTGCATGGTTGAACGCAACGACAAAGGACGCCAAGCCCGCCGCTACTTTATCGAAATGGAGAAACAGGCAAAAGCCCTGCCCGATGCCGTGCTGTACCGCATCGATGCATTGGAAGACGCCTATTTCCAAGCCGCGCCCGAAATGCTCGCGCTGCTGCGCTACCGCAGTATGGGCTTGAACCTGACCGAAATAGGCAAACTCTTGGACATGAACCCCGGCGCGGTTTCCTATCGTCTCAAAAAACTCAACGATTTGGGTTTCTTGGAATATGTCCCTAAGCCCAAAATGGTGGTGCAACAACAGTCTTTGGGATTGGAGGGTTAAGCCATGAATACCGAATTTGCCTTGAACCAGCTTTCAAACGCTTTGAATTTTATCGGCACCAACCTGTTGGACCGCAAAGCAATGGAGAAAGAGGAGATGGAACAATGTGGCTGCCTGCTGCTAGTGTTGTCCGAATACGCCAACATACTTGACCGAAAACAGAAAGAAGAGGAGGTGTGAGCCATGAATACCACCTATACTCTGACTTTCGACCAAGACAGCCTCAAAGCCCTGAATCTGCTGGTGTTCACGCTCAACCATCTGAAAGTTTTGGATATGGACATGGAAGGAATTGAAGACGGTTTGTCTGCCGTGATTGAAACCGCCTCCGAGAAAGCCGACAAGCTGTCCGCCGCTTTCTACAACGCCGTGTACGAGCAGGAAGAGAAAGCAGCCTGAATCTAGGGCATGAAAAAAGGTCGTCTGAAACAGCCTCAAAACTGTTTTCAGACGACCTTTAATTATGGGTTAAAGCCTATTTGAATCGGCTAGGCAAGCTCCTGCTCCGTAGGCTCAATCACGTTTCAACACACTGAATTGAAATCAGGCTGTTGATTTTATAGAACTTGTTCGCTCAGCTCAATCACAAAATCCTCAAGTCCCGACACAATCTTAATCCCCGATATTCGGTTATTACTTGTAAAATATACATTTTTCATTTCACTTACCTTTCTTGTTTAAAACTTCTCTCACTTCCGCAATTTTCTGACGGCCTTTTTCTTTATTCGGCGCGGGCTTCGCCAGCATCGCCCTTGGTACCAAACGTGGCGGCAGGTTTCGGAGCAGTTCGGCGGGTTGCGGCCATGTTTCCGCCGCCTGCAACACCTTAAAACCCGTCTGAATCCGTATCGGGTCATACTCCGGCGAGACGATTTCGTTTTTTCCCTTCAGTTTCCGATACCAAATTTCCGCGACTACCGGCAGGTCTTGCGCTGCGGGGCGGTTGGGCAGATTGAGCGCGGCGAGCAATGCAAATCCTGACGCGAGTTCCTGTTTCGCCCAATCATTCCCCGCCCATTCGCCCAAGGCTGCCACACCCTGCCGCAACTTGGACGGCGCGCCGCCTTCGCCCCCTCTCCCCGTGGGAGAGGGCTGGGGAGAGGGCAACCCCGAACCCTGCCACTGGCTCACAATTTCCAGCAAATAACCGTGCGATTTAAGCGGCAGTTTCAGACGGCCTTGGTCGCGTGCGTTGACCGTCTCGTTAAAACCATGAATCCAAGCCTCGGTAGGAGCGGGGAAACAAACCCCGTCGCGTGTCGCCGCCTGCGCCTTAATCATCGGCAGCAACTCGTTCAGCAGTTTCGCGGTACGCGCCCAAGAGAGCTGGGACTTGGCGGGGCGGAACAAGCCGACATACCGTATCGCCGCCTTGCCCATCTCCACATCCATTTCCAACACAGCCCTCAATACAGCCGATGCGTCGGCATCGTTTATTAAGCTGTCTAGGCTATGCACCGCCCCGCAGTTAGGGCATTTGATGTTCATGACTCGCTCTCCCATAATGTTAGACGTTCAACCGTCTTAACGGTCTTGACGACTTTCCGTTCCCATCTTCCGCAGTGTCGGCATTTGCGTGATTGTTTATTGGCATAGACCCATTTGTGATGCCATTCAGTTAATGCACACCCTCCGATACGTTCGTATTCGTCCCATTTGACTTCGGCAACCACATCTGTTTCAGTGGTGTTCAAGAAACAAAATGTCTCATCCATTAGTTCTGAGTGGTAACAAATCCTGCTGCCAATAAAGTCCCCAAGACCGTTTTCAATAAACCAGCCGATACACCAGCCGAATCCATCTTTAAACTTAACAATTCGCGGATAAGCTCCTAAAGCTTCACGCAACTTGGATTTTTTCTTCAAAAATCGGAATATATAGCCAATGTATTTAGGGTCTTTTTTGGGATTGAATTTTTCGATGTTCATGTCCGCTCCTTTATTTAACGACCCCAAGAATCGCCAAAAACGCCACAAGGACAATAATCATCCCCAAAAACATACCAAAGGCATCAAAAACAATATCTTTAGTCCGCTGCTTAAGCCCGTTTTCAATTAGGCTCATCAGCGACAAAACCACCAGTGCCAAACCAATCAGCCCGCATATCAATAGATAAATCATCATTCCGGTAGTCATCGTATTTCCTCCCAAGCTTCTATTGCCATTGTCAGCGTTGCCGCCTCCGCCGTTTTCCAAATCCCGTCCGGCGCGCGGGCGGCAATCACAAACCCTTCGCCGTCCTTCTTCATAACCATGAGTTCCCCACGGTCTTCGAGCCATTCGGTCAATTCTTTTTCATTCATCTTTGTTTCCTTCCGTTTTCAGACGACCTTTGCCGTCTTTATCCTCAAACTGCGCCTGATATTCGGCGATTGCCTGCTCGCGGTTTCGTTTGACCATAAACTTCGTCGCGCGGCGGCGGTGTTGTCCCCATGCCTGCCAATCGTTGTTCCGTCTTTTAAAGCTCATTTCGCAGACTCCCTAAATTTCAACGCCCATTCGGCATCCGCTTTGCGCGTGTCCGTTGCCGTCCAGCACTTGTTATCCATAATCTCAGGAGCGGTGGGCCAACTGCCGCCCCAAACCGAGCGGGCGACGGCAGGTCGTCCAAACTCAAGTACCGTCCCGCGCTTTTCGCGATGCCATTCCATATTCGCCCGAGCTTCTTTTTCCATCTGTTCTGCCCAACATTTCGCGCATCGATGCGTCCGTTTCCGCCCCCCGTTTTTATCCCAAGTCCAAGCAAATGCCACTTCAGGCTTCATCTGTTTGCAAACTCGGCAGGGTTTCAATTTGGTTAACATTTCCCACTCCCTTTCCGGCTGCGGTATGCCGCGTCCATCCACGCCTCCAACACCTCGCGCGCCGCAACTTCCACCCTCAAAATCCCGCGCAGACACTCGTTTTCAAGCAAGATGCCTTCCGCGTAGATAAACATCCCGATTACCGCACCCAGCGCAGCCCCCAAAATCATCCAAATCATCCAAATTTCCATCATTTTTACTTCCCTTCCGGCTCGCGCCATCCCTTCACAATCGCCCGTTCGCCGTACTTGGCGCGGATTTCCTCGACTGCCCGTTTCAATGCCAATTTCTTGATTCGGTTCAGCCCCCGTTTAGGCCGTTTAACCTTATTCATAAACCACTCCTTCCATCTTCTGCTCCACACTCATTGCCTCGTAGGCACGTTCCGTTTTCAAAACTTCCAAATCCGCCTGACGCCGCATCGCCTCGACCTTCGTCGGCTCTTTCGCAATAGGTTCGGGTTCTTGGGTGCAGCCATACAACGCCATTCCACCCACAAAACACCACACCCCGACCGTCAAACCAACCGGCACCCAACGCCAAAAAGAGCGCGCCACAAACATCTTCCAATCAACGTTATTTAAAACTTTCATTTTGCGTCTTCCTTTAAAAACAATAACTTATTAAAATCATAGGGTAAAAAATATATAGCCGTATCAAGGCATTACGTTTTCAGACGACCTTTTTACGCTTCTCGCATGGTTTAATTTCACACTTTTGACATGCCCGCCAGTGCTGCATTTTGATAGGGTTATGCGTCGGAGCAGGCGCGAGTGAAATTTCAATACATTCGGCACGTTCCATCCGTCGGCATTCAAACGGACACATCACCTTGCGAAACACATCCGCTACTTTCGCCGCCACTTTGTCAGGCTTGCCGTTGTATTTCCCGTTCAAAATCAGACTGATGCTTGTCGCGCTGTATCGGAGTTTTGCCGCCGTCTTCATCAGCCCGTCTTTCGCGACCTCTTCCTTCAAAACCGCGTACCAATCTTCTTTCATATAATCTTTTTCATTCATAATCAGGAACCTCCCTTAATACAATTTCGTTTATATTCGGGTCGTACACCTCTCTGACAGCCAGCAGCTGCGGTGCTTTCGACCCTGTATTCTTCAAAAGGACAAACGATTTTTTCCGCGCGTTGCCCGTGTTTTTCAGATACCCCGCCTTTTCAAGGTGTTGCGCATAAACCCTGACCATGCTGCGGCTGACAGGGTGCGTCATATTGACGTGAGCCGTCAGGCCGTCTAAGTCAAAGGTTTTCAAAATCCGCATTGTCCGCCACAAGGCTTCAGTTACCGGGCATTTCAACGGCTGACCGTCATCAGACAAGCGGGGCGCATCCATACCCGTATCCCGCTCCAGCCGGTATCTGCACGGGCTGCCAATGCCTGCTTTCTTCTGTACCGATACAAACCCGCCCTTATTAAGAGACTTCAAGTACCCGTATACCGTATTCCCGCTCAGTTGGCAGGCTTCGGCGATTTCAGAGAGCGTCAGGAAGCTGTCCTTATTGCCCCGCAGACAGTTCCAAATCTCTTGTCGACGGTTGCGAGGCTTCGTCAATGTCGTCACGCTCATAATTTGACCCCGCGTTTAGGTGCTTCGCCCTTGTACAGGTCGGCTTTCGCACAAATCTCGCGCGTTACCGTATCCAAGCCTTGCTGGTTGGCAAGCTCCAACAGATTGACCAGATTGACCGTTACGCGGCGTACCGAGCCGTGCGCCAAATCCACCAAATAAGCCAACGCATCTTTTTCAAACGTCAAATCAGGTGCGTAAACCTTCGCCAACTCTTCCGCGTCTGCCAAATCGACAGGTTGCGCAGGTACCCAAGCCAGCACGCGGCCGTGGAAACGCTCGAATTTCTTAAGTTTGGTCGGCAACATCTCCTCGCCCACCAACATCAGCGGGGCTTGGCTGCCCTCGTAGATGTCGCGCACCAGCTCGACCAATCCCTTATGCGTAACCAAATAGTCCGCCTCGTCCAAAATCAACGGACGCTGACTGGCGGCCAACTGTTCGCAGATCACATCCAAACAACCAGCCGCCGTCCGGGCAGGCGGCAAGCCCATCTCGAAGCAGATTTTTTCCAACAGCGTCTTTTTGCTCCATGCGCTGCGCAGCTGGACATAGTAAGCGCGTGTCTCATTTGCCACCGCCACCGTCGCCGTCGTCTTGCCAAAACCCGAAGGGCCGTACAACACACCCAAGCCCGGCAAACCGTCCTGACGGTTGACCAAACGCTCCATCGCAACAGAGACCAAAGACAGATTGTTGATATTTGCAATTTTCATTTTTTAAATCCTTTTAAAATAGTGAATAAACCTTTTTTAAAACCCCGAAAGGTCGTCTGAAATCAAGCCAGCATCGCCCGTTTGGACAACGCCTTATACTCATTGCTTTGCGGGTAACGCTCCAGCCATCTTTGCGCCTGCGGAGGCAAATCCGTCTGACCGCAAAGACGCTGATACAGCGCAAACCGCTCCGATGCTTCGGACGGTACCGACCAGCCCGCAGCAGCTTCCGTTTCAGACGGCATTTCCACCGCCTTCACTGCTACAGCCTCGACCGTTAAATCGTCCTCGCGGCTTCGGCGTGCTGCCAATTCGGCAGCCTTAGCCTTGATTTGACCCATACCAAACACCATTCCCCCGATATTGACCGAGTCCTGATGTTCGATGGTCGGTACGCGGCGTTCTTTCAGGATGTTTTGCTGTTGCAGCTCGTTACGTTTCAGACGCTCGTCGTTGCGTTTGTCTTCCGCGCGTTCCAAGACGCTGACAGGCATATAATCCGTCGAGTTTCCATGCCATTCCGCTTTGCAGATAAGGCGGCCGACATCGTCGTAAATCCAAACCCAAAGCGCGTCCTGCACGTCGTAGCCGACCCGGACCGTTTCGCCGTTAAACTCCATCAGTTCGGCGGAATAATAGGTATTGCTGAACAGCGATACCTCCCCGCGCCGTACCGTACGCATCACCTGCGGTCGGAACAAATACCCCTCCTCCTCCGGCGACACCCTCGGCGGCTCGCCAAACTCCGCCACCTTCAAAGCCCAAAACTCATTAGGCGACATATGCCGGCGTTTGCCTTCACGGTCGGTAAACTTAGGCAGCGAACGGTGCGGTCGGTCGTTATATTCGTCCACCACCCGTTCGATATAGCCCTTAAACTCATCCCAAGTCGGAATCGGCGAATTCAAAATCTTCCCGTGCAGGCGGACTTCCTTACGCGACAGCTTAAACAGCTTCTGCCGCGCCTCATCGTCCATATTTTTCCCCACAAAAGACGGCAGGTTCGCCGCCGCCCGCGTGAAAATATTATGGCTGCGTTCCGACGCGCCCTTCGCTTGCGAGTTATAAGCCCGCGAATGCGTCATCGTCATGCCCAGCCTGCCCATCAGACCCGTTGCCTCATCCGTCATCATCAAGTTTTCAAAGCCACGACCCCAGTCCACATACCAAAGCGCACCGATGGCCGCGCGGCTCGCGTGGCTTAAAGCCTCAAGCACGGTAAACCGGCTTTCCGCCAGCCCCACGCTCCAGCCCATACACCGTCTTGTGCCAACGTCCAAAACCGTCGTAATTTCAGGTCTGAACGGCAGCCCCGATAACGGATTCAACACCTCCGCATCAAACGTATGACCGTCGGCGGTGTAGATGGCGGCAGGTTTCAAGTGCAGGAAATCGCGCCGTTTGTGCGGCAGAATATTTTTCAAATCCCGCGCGCCGCGGCGTCCGCGTTCACGCTCCACATTGCCAAGCTTGCCCAACCACCGGCGCACCTGATGGATACTCGGCACATCCGCCTCTTTTCCCAAAGGAGAGTGCAGCCCCTCCAGCCTGTTCACAAACAAGCGGTAAGCTTCGGAAACAGAAGGCTTCATCGGCAGCCGGTAGCATTCCAAAAACACAGGCAGCCAAGACGGGACGTTCATATCCTCGGTTCTGGATTTCGGCGCAAGGCTGTTCGATTCCCGCGCCGCAAACCACCGCTTGATTGTCCGTACGCTCGGCAGCTTCCCGCCGCCGCCGCGCCCGTCGGCAGCCAAAGAAAACAGCTTCGCAATATGTTCGAAGCCCTGCATCTTCGCCTGCGTCAAAACAGTCGTCATCGCCGCCTCCTTCGATACGCCCGATTCCGCCATTACCCGCTCGACCGCCGACAAAACCCCGCGTCGTGCCGATTCGCACAGCCGTTGTTGCTCCGTCGAGCCGTCAGCAACGCCGATGGCCAACTCTCCCCCTCGCACATCGGGAGAGGGCAGCCCCGCCGCCTCGCTGCCTTTTTCTTCAGAAGAAGACAGGGGGGTGGGCAAATCTGACAAACCGCCCAGAACCTCGTTCAACTTCTTCGCCTGAATCAGTTTCAATACTTCTGGGGGCGGTGCATATTCGCGGCGTTTGCCACCTTTTCCACCTTTACCGGCGACTTCTATAAAAGACCAAGATTCCCTTACAACTTTACTACCCAACCCCATTTTTGTTGTTGGCAGATTTTCTAACTTCATTTCCAGAAGTTCCAAAATCGAATAATGCGTTTTCATGCTGCTGCCTCTTTATATAAATAAGCATAGCGGGGACGGATGCGCCGCCCGTCCTTCGTCCACCGTTCCGGCCATAGATCATGCAGAGACTTACCAAGAAAATCCGCAATCGCTAGTTCCCCTGACAAACTTGGCTTTTTTAAAGCCATCATGACTACCTTTGGGGATAGCTCATAAAGTCTGGCGACATCCGTTAAAGTTCGCCCCTTCATCTTAATTTCCGCCCGTATCATTTCAGGATGCATACCGTTCATCTCTTTTTATTGCCTTTCGTCATCTTGTATGTGAAAATGACGTTTCCATTAACATCGAGGATAACGTCATGTCCGAATATAAAACGTCCAAGTATTTAAGCATTGCCCAGCTCTACGAGCTGGCTGACGACTGGTGGCGGCTCGACCCCGAGCAGCACCGTTTCGTCAGTAGTTTCATCAGCGATTGGGACACTTACCAATCATGGCTTGCCGAACATAGCGCGCCATTTGCAGCTTATAAGGCTGGCGGCAAATCACGGCAAGAAACCATAGCAGCCTACCCCGAACACTACCCGTTATTTGTTTATGCCCAATGGCTGCGGCTGCAAGACGGTTTGCTGCTGCATACCCTGCTGTTGCGATACGGTTATGCAGACGCCTGCTCGAAAAAAGGTGCGCTTGAGCCTTCAGCAGATTTCTTTGAGCTTCTGATGGACGAAGCCGCCCGTTTGAATCTCTTCCCGCCCACCGCATTTGATGCGGGCGCGGAAATGGCAGCCCTAAACCGTCATTCGCAAAAGGGGTGATGCCTGGTTTTTCGTATTTCATCTTTCATTTCCTTTCTATATAAAAGTGTGTAGCGTGGGCTTCGCCCACAAAATTCAACCAAAACCGTTTAATCGGTCGCCCGAACCGTTTCAGACGACCTGTTAAACAGTCTCCTTCCTGACGGGTCGAATACCCGTCATTTTTTTGGCTATTTCCAAATTGTTAAAGAACAATTCAAAATCGGTTATACTTTAAAAGTTCCGTTCTGAAGTTGTAAACATAGTAAAGTAGTAAAGCGTCAATTGCAATACAATCTTACAACTTACTTTACAACTTTGTAATAATTGATTGTTTATAAAGTGAATTATTTTTTTAAAATTTCTTACTACTTTTTCAAAAAGTAGTAAAGTGAGATTACAAGATGGCAAAGTTACGACTAGACGCTACGCAAATCATTGAAATAGCCAAATTTGCGAAAGACTTAGGAATTAATTCAGGATTACCTACTAGCAGACCGGGAGTAGCAAGTAGAGCCGAAAGCCAAAACTGGGAATTTGAAATAGTGCCTGGAAAAGGTGGGAGAAATGGTGAAAAAAAACTCTACACAATCCCTGACTATGTCACTGAAGAATTAGAGCAAAAAGGCTTGCTCCATTTGATAGATGGCGCGGAAACAGACACGCCGCTTGAAGTCCGCAACACTCAGCCCGATATGGCGCATCTCGAAAATATGGATTACGCCGACTGGGCGGCGCGTCAGGATACGCGCGACATCGTACCCGTCCGCTATTACAAAGAAGTCTTCGCCAGCGCCGGCAGCGGCGCAATACCGTGGGATACCGACCCCGAAGCCATGTGGTTCCGAACCGCCTTCTTCAAACACCTGCAACTCTCGCCGGCAGACTGCTTCTGTACCCGTATCGACGGGGACAGCATGTTCCCAACCCTAATCGACCAAGGCACCGTCCTATGGCAAACCGCCACGCGCTACACCCGTGAAGGAATCTACCTGTTCCGGCAACAAGACGAACTCCGAGTCAAACGCCTGCAACGCCTGACCGCCGATACACTCAACATCATCAGCGACAACCCAAATAAATCCATCTACCCGACAACCCAACTGACCCTGTCCGCCTCCACCCCCGCCGACTTCCAAATCCTCGGCAAATACCTCTGGAGCTGCGGCATATCAAAATAAACAACTTCCCGATAATTCCCATGACAAAAAAAGCGCGAAACCGACAAAAAACCGTCAGATTTCGCGCTTTTTTCGCAATTCTAAAATTTCCCCACTTTTTTAAATTTCCTTAGTCTTTCAATAATTTCCGCCTTTTTTTCTTGTTATATATCTATGACAAAACTAACACCACCCCACACCATCGCCGAAATCGCCAAACAGCTCAACCGCCACAAAAGCACCATCAGCCGAGAAATCAAGCGGTACTGCATCCAAGGACAGCAATACAGCGCCGATAAAGCCCAACGGCAAAGCCGGCTTACCAAACAGCATCAGCGAAAACCCTATAAGCTCGATTCGCAGCTCATTCAGCACATCGACACCCTTATCCGCCGCAAACTCAGTCCCGAACAAGTATGCGCCTACCTGCATAAACACCACGGGATCACACTCCATCACAGCACCATTTACCGCTACCTCCGCCAAGACAAAAGCAACGGCGGCACTTTGTGGCAACACCTCAGAATATGCAGCAAACCCGCCGGCGCGGGAATGACGGTTCATAATGCTGATTAAAAACCAAGCCGCCCGTAGCGTGGGTTCTATCCACGAATAAACAGAGATGATTGGATTCGGATGTTTGAGTGGAAGGTCGTGGGCGAAGCCTACGCTACGGGTTCGGTTTGTCCCAAGTCTGTGCCTATTTGACGGAAAGGTCGTCTGAAAACCGGAATACTTAGTTTTCAGACGACCTTTTTGCAGAGAGAGCTTTACGGATAAGACCTCTGCGCCGTCAGAATGAACAGGGATAATTGGATTCGGATGTTTGGTGAAAGGTCGTGGGCAAAGCCCATGCTACGGGTTGGTTTATCCTAAATCTGTGTTCACGCGCTGAGCAGGCTTTGGGCGAGGAAGCCGCCTTTTTCTACACCGGGGAGGATGAAGAAATAGCCGCCGCCGAAGGGGCTGATGTATTCTTCCAGCGGTTCGCCGTTGAGCAGGTTTTGGACGAAGATGAAGCCGTCGGCGAGGTTGGCCTGGTAGCAGATGAACACCAAGCCGACGTCGAGCTGGCCGTTGGCGGCGAGGCCGCGGGAGTAGTTGAAGGCGCGGCGGTAGAGCAGGTGTTTTTTCATGAACTCGGGGTCGCGCGGGTTGGCGAGCCTCATGTGGCTGTCTTTGGGGGTGGTTTTGCCGTCGGGGTCTTTGGCGAAGTCGGCGGTGTCACCCTCTTTTTTGCCGTCCATGGGGGCACCGCTGTATTTGCGGCGGCCGAAGATTTCGGTTTGTTCCTGCAAGGGGGTTCTGTCCCAGAATTCGACGAAGTGGCGGATGAGGCGGACGGCCTGGTAGCTGCCGTTTTTCGTCCAGGCGGGTTCGTCTTGGCTGTTGGCGGCGATGCCTGTCCAGAGGACTTGGTCGGCAATTTTGGGATCGGATACGTCGGGATTGCCGGAGCCGTCGCGGAAGCCTAAGAGGTTGCGGGCGGCGATGGCGCCGGGTTCGGCTTTGGGCAGCCAGCCGTCTATGCTCCAGCGGATGACGGCGGTTTGGGCGGTGTTTTTGATGATGTCGCGCAGGGCGGCTTGGCAGGTTTCGGGGGTGAAGGCGCAGATTTGGAGGCTGAGGTCGCCGTCGCACCATGATTTTTGGAGGCGGTCGTTGGGGAAGTCGCGCATTTCTTGGAGGTGGCGGGGTTTTTTGTCTTTGAGTCCGAAGCGGTCGTCAAAGAGGCTGCTGCCGACGCCGACGGTGATGGTGAGGCCGTCGGGGCGGAATGTTTTGCCGAGCAGGCCGCTGCCTGCGGGGGGGAGTTTTTCGTCGCCGTCTTGGTATTCGCCGCCTTGGGTGAGGAATTCGATGCGGGCGGTGAGGGTGCGGAAGAGGTTTTCGAGTTGTTTGGGGTCTTTGGCGGTTACGTCGAAGGCGCACATGATGCCGAAGAGTTGGTGCGGGGTGGTGATGCCGGCTTGGTGCGTGCCGTAGCAGGGGTAGGCTTGCGGGGAGTGTTCGTTGAGACGGGTCTCGGCGGCGGTTTCGCCTTGTTGTTTGCCGGCGAACCAGCCTGCCGCGCCGGCTGCGCCTGCGGCAAGGACGGTTTTGAACAGGGTGCGTTTGGTCGGTTGGGCGGGTTGTGAGTTGTCTTGGCTCATGGTGGAGTCCTTTGCGGGGATTCGGGCTGCGGTATGTACGCGGTTGTTTTGTTTAAGTTTGCTATTTTGAATTTTCAGACGACGTTTAAGGTCGTCTGAAAACTTTAAATCATCGATCAATCGAATAAACGGTAAGGGATGCGCGATTTCCGCGTGCGTGGCTGCGCCACACACCCTACCTGCTCTTCTACCGGAGGATTAGCGGACCTCCGAAATGCTTGTGCTTGCATTTGGGGCAAACCAAACTTTCTCAGAAATCTAATCTTTGAACGGCGATACAGCTAACCCGTTTAATTTTTGATACGGCTGTCAGCAGGGCAGGTTGGGTTGGTAAACCCGACCCAGCCTACGATTTCTGTATTGGGGTTTTTCGCGGGCAAAGCCCACGTTACAACAGTTCCCTTTCGTGGGAGAGGGCATCAGCGATAAGTTTTCAGACGACCCCTTGTATCTCAAAAGGTCGTCTGAAACGGGCGGTTCAGGTTTATTTGAGACCCAGTGTACCGCGCAGTTGGCTCAGGTCTTCGGCAAGGGCATTAATCGGTGCCTGAAGGGTTTTGCGGTCTGCGTCGCTGAGTTTGTCGTAGGTTTCAAAGCCGTCTTTGGTTTTGTATTTGGCGAGGATGTCGGTCACTTGTTTGAAGTTGGCATCGACTTTCTCGAGCAGGGCTTTGTTTTTCTCGGCAATCATCGGACGGAAGAGTTCGACGATTTTTTGCGCGCCTTCGATGTTGGCTTGGAAGTCGCTCAAGTCGGTATGGCTGTAACGGTCTTCTTCGCCGCTGATTTTGCTGCCGGCAACTTCTTCAATCAACACTGCCGCGCCGCCGACGACTTTGTTCGGCGGGAAGGAGAGGGCGTCGATTTCTTTTTGCAGGGCTTCAACGTCTTTCATGAGTTTGTCGGCAATGTCTTTCACGCCGGATACGTCTTTTTTGACCCAAAGGGCGTGTTCGATGCGGTGGAAACCGGTGAAGGCCGCGTCTTCGGTTTTGTCTTTGAAGTCGTCCTCACGCGCGTCGATGGCGGGGTCGAGTTCGTTGAAGAGTTCGGCAATCGGCTCGATGCGTTCGTAGTGGGTGCGGGCGGCGGCAAACTGGGATTTGGCTTTTTCGATGTCGCCCGCTTTGACGGCATCGGTGAAGGCTTTGGTTTTGGCAACCAGCTCTTTGGCTTCGCCTTGAACGTAAACTTTATAGTCGGCAAGCGGTTTGGCGAGTTTTTCCAAATCGGCTTCGTTGCCGGTGTCTTTAAAGCCGCTGTCGGTTACTACCAACTTGCCGCGCGGGTTGGTCAAAAGGCCGCAGGTCATTTCGTATTCGCCCGGCAGCAGGGTAACGGTCATTTTGTCGGAAAGTCCGGGGGCGATGTTTTCACGCTCATCGACCACCATCACGCCTTTGAGGATTTCCCATTCGAGCTTGCGGCCGCTGTTGTTTTTGATGTTGAACACGACTTGTCCGCTCGGTACGGTCAGTTCCATCGGTTCGCAGGCGGTGTCGTTCACGCCAACGTTGACGGTGCCGTCGGCACTCGCGCTTGATGCACCTGACGCGGCAGGCGCGGATTTTTCCGCTTCGGGCGGCTGACACGCGGTCAGACCCAAAGCCAGCATCACGGATAAAGCAGTTATATTGAGTTTTTTCATTTCAAACCTCTTTGGCATGTTGATAAGAATGGGATACGGAATTTTTAAGCGTCACTAGGGGCTGTTGACAGTCCCTAATGGCTTTCAGACGACCTCTGCACCGCGGCGGGCCTGCTGCCGTACAGAAACCAAATCATGACCGGAACCAAATACAGCAGCCACGCCAGCACCTCGCCCTGCGTCGGGTGGTCGGTATAGCCGAAGAAGCCGCCGAGCAGCACGCCCAGCGGGCTGTCTTCATGCAGGTATTTGGAAGAATCAAACACCACTTCTTGCAGGTGGTTCCACACGCCCGCCTCATGCAGCGCGCGCAGCGAACCGGCCACCAAACCGGCGGCCACCACAATCAAAAACGCGCCCGTCCAGCGGAAAAACTTCGCCAGATTCAGACGCATGCCGCCCTGATAAATCAGCGCGCCGATGACCACTGCGGCCAGCAGCCCCAATATCGCGCCGACGGGCATAGACCAAGTCGGACTTTGTTGAAATACCGCCAAGAGGAAAAAGACACTCTCCAGCCCCTCGCGTGCCACAGCCAGAAAAGCCATGCCGACCAAAGCCCAGCCTTGGCCGTTGCCGCGGTTTAAGGCCGTCTGAACCGAATCCTGAAGCTGCTGCTTCATCGAACGGGCGGCTTTTTTCATCCATAAAATCATATAAGTCAGCATCGCCACCGCCACCAAACCGATAACGCCGACCACAAATTCCTGCTCCTTCTGCGGAATCTCGCCCGTTGCCGAATGGATGCCGTATCCGATGCCCAAACACATCAGCGCAGCCAAAGCCACGCCCAGCCACACCTTAGGCATCAGCCGCGAATGTCCCGACTGTTTCAAAAAACCGGCGACGATGCCGACGATCAAAGCCGCCTCGATACCCTCGCGCAACATAATCAAAAAAGCAATCAACATATATAAAACAAACCTTAAAACTAAATATCCATATGAGGGCCAAAACCAGCCCATTTTGCCTTCACTGCATTCGGATTCACACGCAGCAAATATTCATAAAGCCTGTCGAAACCTTCATGGCCGAAGCACAGGCTTTCCCTCGGACAACGCGATAAACAAATACGCCCCGCGTTCCGCAATACAAAAGCTCGCGGCTGAAAAACTTGTTACGGCTAAAACAAATGATTGTGTCACCGTCCAACACCCTAAAGAAGAAAGAGAAGAAAAGGGCTATCGGTATCAGCATGACGGACATGACAAACTTCTCTAAAAAATTCAGACGACCCCGTTTGGACAGGGCAGTAGAAATTTTGTTTGAAAATATCGGGTTTGAAATACTGTCTGATACGCCAAAAATATCTATCGGATATTTGATTCCGCCGTCTCTTTATCTCAAGTCTGACAAAGTACCGCCATCTGCCTGTCTTAAAAGTAAGAGTTTATAAACGGAGTCGAACAAATGCAAATAATTTTTATTATTTCATCAGTAAACCATTATTTAAACAAGCCAAAAGGCAGTGTCAGAATTTACCGCAAAACAAAGCGAATCAACGTCATACGTTTTCCCGGAAACGCTGTTTGTCCGTATGTCTGGGAATATTGGAACACCAATAAGCTAAATAAAAAGGTCGTCTGAAAATCCGAATATCGAGGTTTCAGACGACCTTTCCTTTCTCGCCAATTACCATCCCATCCACCTGATTAAAGAAATGATGCCGAGCATGATGACGACCGTTATCGAAATCCAGAAAATCGGAGGACGGCTGTCGGATTCGGCGGGTTTGACGGGTTTTACCCAGCCTTTTTTGTAGAGAAGGATGGTGAGAAGCATCATCAAGATGCCTAGAAGCAAAAGTATTTGGAAATTATTCATTCACTTTGAAGCCCTTTATAGTGGATTAAATTTAAATCAGGACAAGGCGACGAAGCCGCAGACAGTAC